>NZ_JAGSXH010000164.1 GCF_018283645.1 Actinocrinis puniceicyclus
AACCCGTCTGGTGGAGGTTCTTCACCGGTGTGGTGAAGAACCTCCACGGGCCGCGGGCGGGACGCTCACGCCGCAGTGGTCTGCGGCGCGGCGACGGCGGGCGCATCGATGCCCAGCAGGGCGAGCAGTGGCGCGGTGGGCACCCGGTAGCTGCCGCCGACGCGCAGCACCGGGACGGGGAAGCGGCCGTGGCGGGCCAGCTGATACGCGGTGGTGCGCCCGATCCCGAGCAGGCGGCCGGCGGTGACGATGTCCAGGGTCGGCGGCAGGGACTCGGGGCGAACAGGGGCTGTGGGAGCGGTCATCGGTGGTGCCTTTCGCGGGGGTGGGTGCGCTCGGCCTGCAGGGTGCGCAGCCGGGGCGCGGGTCCGCCGTATTCGGGCGTTCACCTATAAACGGGATGATCAAGGCCGGATGTAACAAGATCCGGGGTGTGGCCCATGCCACACGAATCCACCTATTGCTGTAACAGCCCGGCGGGTGAACGGTGGCGCTCGGGTCCGCTGCGCCGACACGGCAGCCCCTGGACGGGCTGCTACGCGATGGTACAGAGCGGCGGTGCGGGGCGAATGCGCGCGTCGCGGCAGGCCACGGCCGCAGATTGCCGCCTCATGTCGGCAGGCGCCGACTGCGAGCAAGTCATGGACGACGCGGCAACATCTGGCGTGGACCGGGTTGAACTGGCACATTCGGCCAAGATCGTGGCGGTGAAGCTCGTGTCAGGTCGCGTCACATCGTGCGGACGGAACAGTCTCGGTCGACATGCAGCGGCAGCGGCCAGTGCAGATCGGGACGATCCGAACCTTCGACCCGCTGATTAAGAGTCAGCTCCCTGACAATCCGGCTGGTGTCTGGCCATTCGGCCCGATGTTGATCTGTCCCAATTTGTCCATATTTTGGCCCAGCCTCCTACTGTTCTATGCGGCTGCGTAATGGCGCGTCTAGCTGCATCCGTGACCGCGCCGTGCCCGCGCGGCGCCGTCAGGCGCTGTGGGCCGGCAACAGCGCTCAACCGCCCCAAGAGCCTGCAATACTGGCCATCCTCGGTGGCTTCCTGCCGAGACCCTCGGCCCTTCTGGATCAGTAAGTGCAGTCACTCCGCATATTTACCAGTTGACTCCACTGAGGAGTTCATCGACCGAAACTGCTTCGGCACCGCCGTCGTGTTCGAATGCCTCGGTGGTGAGTGCGATGACGACCACATCTGCTGGTTGGTGCCGCACGTTGATCTGTTCCTGGAGGTACTCGAGGCCGCCGTTGACGTATTCCTCGAAGATCCGGATCCGTTCGGCGAGCCGCGTGTGGTCCATGATCTCCGGATCGCGTGGGGGCTCGTTGGCGGCGATCATGTTGACGAGGGCGTCCGCGAAGGCGGGCTCCCGGAGGGTCTCGTACCGGATCGGCTCGCTGGCCGAGGTGAGGGGCACGCGCCGTCCGATGTGTGATCCGAGTGCGGCGGCGAACAGCAAGACGTCGCGAAAGGTCGGGAAGAGAGCGTCGGTGCGCAGTTCGGCGAGCAGTCCTTCGTGCTGTTGCGGGCGTCGCACGCGAGGGTCCCCGCTGGGCGCGGTCACTTGATCACCTTCAGTTCGGCGTGGTTCGAGTCGGCGTGCGCGCGGATGTACGGGTGGGCGGCACCGTTCAATTCGATATCGTCCGAGGTGTCCGCACTGCCCGTCGTATGTGTCACGATGACCCCTAGGTGGCTGACGTAGGGACCGAGTTCCTCGACCACCTGACCCAGGCCCTGGCTCTTGGAGACCAGGACGACGAGCTGGGGCGCCATCTGCGCCAGCGCGCGCGAGACTTCGCGCTGGTAGTTGGTGTCGAGAGAGCCAAACGCGGCGTCCATCACGATCGGATAGGTGCCGGCGTCGTCCGGCGCGTCGCCTTCGGCGCGGCGTTCGGTGCGGAGCTCACGGGCGAGCTGGGAGACGGCGGCGACGAACGATAAGCTCAGGATCTGGTTTTCTCCGGTGGACTTGGCCACGGACATCTCGAAGCCGTCGATGTCCTGGTAGAGCGCGAGTTCGAAGTCCTCCGACAGACGCGGCTCGTACGGCTTTATGACGATCTTACCGAAGGTGTCCTTGAGCTTGCGGTCGAGCTTGTCGCGCATGTTCGCGGAACGGATCGCGAGGATCTCTTCGAGCGCGCGCTTGACCGATTGAACCAGATCGGAGCGCTCGCGGGCCTTGGCGGCCAGCTCGTCGGTAACCTCGGCTCTGCTGCGTTCCGCGGTCTTTTTCTCAATCTGTTTGCGGATTTCATCGAGTCCCGCGCGGATCGCCCCGATGCGTTCTTGCTTCCTGCTGATCCGGTTGTCGAGGTCCTTGCGTTTGGTTTCGAGCTCTTGGACGCCTTCCAGCCGGATTTCTTTGAGCTGTCCGTCGAGCTCGGACATGTGTTCTTCGAGCCGGTTCACCTGATCTCGTTCGGCTGTTACACGCCTGACCGCTGCCTCGAGTGCGTCGCGTAGCTGTTGGCGTGCCCCCAGAAGCGGGTCGATCTGTCCGCGCAGCTGTTGCCAGGCGGATTCAACCTCCTGCAGTCCGGCGCGCTGCCGCCAGTCCTCGACCTGGTGGCGTGCCTCGGTGTGCTCGGTCAGCGCATTGCCGCAGATGCAGGTGCCGTCGGCGAGCAGCTGCTCGACAAACTCTCGTTTGAGCGGCGCGGGCAGTGCGCCGCGCTGGTAGAGGTCCGCAGCCATCTCCGCGGTGTTCTGGGCAAGCTTCTGGGTGAAGGCGATGAAGCCGCTGGTCGCCACGAGGGTGGCGCGCTCGCGGATCGCTACTTGGTGTCGTGCGCGCGCATCGGTGAGGTCCGTTGCCGTGCGGTCGCGTTCGCGCTGGATCGGGGCAACGCTCGCGTTCTGGCGCAGCAGTTCCAAGACGCTGTCGCGTTCCTCGGTGAGCGTGGCCAGGTCGCCTTCAAGGACCTTGAGCTCCTCTCGTTCTGAGCTCTGGCGCTCGTCGAGCTCGTCGATCGCGGTTTGGATCTGATTGGCTTTCTCGCCGCCGTGTTTCCTGAGATCGGCGGTCAGTTTGCGGTCGACCCTGGGCAGGTGGTCGATGGCTCGCTCCACGTGCTCCAAGCCGAGCAGTGCCTTGATGTCTTGCTGGACCTCGGTGTAGGAGCCCTTGCGAACCAGTTTCTCGATGCGCTCGCCGTTGAAGAAGAAGAAGCGGCTCAGGCCCTTGGGCAGGATGCTGAAGATGCGCTCCTGGGGCGCGTTGTCCGATTCGGAGGAGCCATCGGGCTTGGTTTGCCACAGTTCGATGTCAGCGGACGGCGCGCTCTGCTCGTCCGAATCTTTGATCAGTCTCGCCCGGCGCCGGGCTCGGTAGTTGTGCCCCTCGTGGTCGAAGGTGAGCTCGACCGCGACCTCGACGGAATCGCCGGTGGGCAGCGCCCGCCAGACGCTGTCGGTGACCATGCGTTCTTGTTCTTCGACGTCCTCGGACATGGTGCCGTACAGTGCCCAGGTGAACGCGTTGAGCAAGGTTGTCTTGCCTGCACCGTTGGCTCCGAAGATCAGGCACACGGGTTTGATTGCGTCTGTGTGCAGGTCGAAGGTCTGCTCGCCGGCGAATTGCCGAAAGTTGGTCAGCGTGATCGACTGGAGCCTCATGGCAGGACCTTCTTCACTTCGGCGAGCAGGTCATCGGTGAGATCGGCCGCGCTGATGTGTAGTCGCGCCCGTTCGATCTCCAGGACGCGTTTGAGCAGCGTGCGCTCCTTCTCGTCCAGCGACTGGAGGACGTCCTGCTCGGTGCGCTTGGCAGTGGACATAGAAGCTCTTTCGGCTGGTCGGACGTGATCTACAGATGCATCAGGTGGTATTTCTCTTTGAGTGGGCGCAGCGCGGCCAAGGTCGTTTCGTAGTTGTCCGCGAGCCTTCCGAACTCGTTGGCCCGCTCCAGCTCCCGGGTTAACAGTGCGCGCTCGATCTCGAAGTTGAGCGGCGTGCCGTCTTGCGGCACGGCGATGTAGTCGACGATCTGCGCGAAGTCCTTGCCGGGCGCCCGCCGCAGGATCCGGCCTCGGCGCTGGATAAACTGGCGGGGATTGCTGCTGCTGGCCAACAGGTAGCCGACCCGGGCATCGGGGATGTCGACGCCTTCGTCCAGGCAGCGCATCGCGACCAGTACCCGCAGATCGTCTCCGCTGCTGAACCGCCGTAGCAGGGCACGCCGCTGCGCGCGGGGGGTGTCCGAGACGTAGGAGTGCGCTGATAGTCCAAGGCGGTTGCCGATCAGATCCATCACCTGGGATACCTGACTGGGTCCCGCAGGCTCGCCCGTCTCGACCGGGCGGGTTCCCTCGGCGCAGTAGACGAGCTGGAACCAGGTGTCTCGGAAGGTCTCCAGATCCGCGTGCAGGCGCGGCAGCTTGCCCTCGGCGTGCCCGAGGATCGCTGCGCGCCGGCGCAGCAAGTGCCCGATCGGCGAGTCGCTCTCGGTGTCGTTCAGGCTCAGGCCGCGCGAGAGGCACTGGGCGATCTGCTTGGTCAGGTTGACATACAGTTCGTTCTCGGTATCGGTGAGTTCGACCAGCCGTGGCAGGTAGCGGTACCGGCACAGCGCACCCATCTCAATGGCCTGGCCGAGTCCCAGTTCATAGACCACCGGGCCGAAGTAGTCAGATAGCGCCGCGGTGCCTTCATCGTCGAACCAGCGTTCCGGCGTCGCTGACAGGGCCATGCGGTAGGTGGCGTTGGCGGGCAATGCTTGACGGTAGGCCGAGGAGCCCAGGTTATGGGCCTCGTCCGCGATGACGAGCAGTGGCCGGCGGATGCGCGCGAGAACGGCCTGGAACCGCTCGCCGGCAAACGAGTCGTTCGTGGCCACCATTGCCACCACGGGCCGCTGGCCGAGAGCCGCCGCGGCCAACTGCTCCTCGACGGCCCGCATCCAGCGGTCGCTAGACTCGTAGACGGCGACCGGCCGCACACCGAACGACTCGACCTCCGCGACCCATTGATCAACCAGGTGTTGGAACGGTGCCACGATCAGCAGGACCAGGGGCTGCTCGCGTTGGCTGAGCACCTGCGCGAGTTGGCATGCGGCGAACATCGCTGTCTTGGTCTTTCCGGTGCCGGTCGCCATCTTCAGGATGCCGCGTCCGCGCTGGCCAAGCCACGCCTCGATGGCGGCCCGCTGGTATCCGCGTACGGCTAGCCCATGCGGGATGCCCAGTCTGCCTGGACCTTCTGTGACATCGACGATCGGCCCGAACGCATCATCGCGTGCGTGGACCTGGGCTTTCGGATGCTGCTCGGCCAGCGCCAGGAGCCGGTCGCGGGCGACCTCGGGAAAACCCACCACACGAAGGTTGGCTGTCTTATCTGACCACAGGTTGTCGAAGTCCTTCTCGATGCGCAGAGCCCGTGTGCCGTCGCCGGGCAGCCAGCCGAGATAGACCTCCACGGACTCGAAGTTGGCCGCCAGTCCGCCGAGTGTCTCGTTCGCGCTGCCGGTGAAGGCGATCAGGTCGCCGACGGCGTCGCGGAAGATTCCGATCTTCTCGTGGTAGATCCCGATCCGTCCGCGCTGCTCGACGAACGCCAGCTTGATCTCCAGACGCCCTTCGGCGATGAGGCGCCCGACGAGACCGAGCCCGTCGAGGAGTGCTTCGCGCTCTTCGGCGTCGAGCTCACGCAGCAGGGCGCGCGCGATGATCCGACGTACGTCATACCCGCGGTCGATGTCGGCGATGTCATCGGCGTTCAGGCAGGGTGAGGCGATCAGTTGCATGGCGCCCCCGCGATCCGCGAACTCCCGGATCCCGCGGGCGAACAGCGCCAGGCTGGTGGAGGTGAAGTAACCCACCGCACGCTTGTAGGTGCTGGCAGCGGCCAGTGCCGGGACGTAGAAGCCTTGCACGACGTCTTCACGATCGCTGCGATAGCGCGACGCGATTTCCAGCGTGCGCAGACCCTTGAGTGAGGGGACAGGGCTCACAAGAGCCTCAGGATCTCGTCGATGTCGGCGACGCTGGGTTCGGATTGGCGCGCACCGCTAACGTGCTCAAGTCGATCCTTGGCCAGCGTGAGTAGGTCTGCGATGTCTTCATCCCCGCGTTCTCGGTAGCCGCCGATGATGCTGACAGCGGGCGAGTTCTCGGGCAGCAAGATAGCGCGTGCGAGTGCCACGTGTGGTGCCTTGAGTCCTTCGGCACTAGTGATTCCGGCCAGAGCGAGGGCCTGCTCAAGCGGATCTGTGCCCCGCGCGACGACGTGCTCGATGTGGAACGAGCCGTCGTCGCGCAAAGCCAGCATCGCCTCGCTGCCGATTTCGAAGTCCTGCGCGATGAGGAATCGCCGGATCGTGCCGAACGTCGGCTGCGGTCCCACCCAGCTGACGCTCTGCGGCCCGAGATCCGAATTCAGGTGTCGGGTCTCGCCGTGTTGCATGCCCAACAGTGAGGCGATTGCCACCGGCGCGACCGACCCGCTGCCACGCAGATGCTCCTTGGTCACCGTGATCCGGTACGACCACTGCGAATCATGCCGGAAGAGCCGACGGGTGCGCTCGGGGCTCTTGCGCACGTACCGATCCGTGATGGCCAGGCGTACGACGCCGGCCTTGGTTTCGAACGGTGCCGCGTTCGCGTAGGCCACAACGCTACTGGCTGTCACGCTGTACCTGCCGGTGATCCGCTCGATCAGATCCTCTAGCGCCACCTGTCCGGCGCCGCGTGCGATCTCCTCGCGCAGCAGCGCCCGTACGCCGCCGTAGGTTTGCAGTCCCCACTCGGCCAGTGCCCACCGGTCCCGGTCGACCCGTTCGAACCGCTCATCCGCCGCCATCGCGTTCTTGAGCGAACCTAGGGTGCGCTCGACGCCGAGCCGGTCGAGAATCTCCTGAGAAGCCATCGGTGAACCGGCGATTGATAATATGGCCGCGGCGCGATCCCCCACGGAGTGGGTCTTGACCAGCACGTGCTCGCCGTCGAGAGTATATCCGCAGTACAGCAGCCAGCTGCGCAGCGCCCGACGGCCTGCCGCGTCCGACTGATGCGCGTTGAGCGCTCCGATATCCTCAAGGCGCACGACGCCGTAGTGATCGGCCAGCTCCTGGAGCCGGGTCAATGTCGCGCTCTGCGCTCCCGCGATTGTCGGAGATGCGCACCAGTCGTCCTCGATCTCGTAGCAGTCATCGAGACGGTCAAGGATACGCCATGCTGGCTGGGCGACCGGCTTCACGGTGTGACCGAGGGCGGGCAGAAACTCCAAGAGATCCGTGAGCGGCAGCACCAGCCCGACGAGGTCACGGACGGTTGAACCGACCAGTTCGAGCGTGTCGCCACGTCCAAGCGAGTCGACCATTGCTGAGCGCGCCTTCGCCTCGATCTGCCGGACCCGCTCGCGGGTCACATCCAGCGTTCTGCTCAGTTCGTCAAGTGTCTGCGGCCGGTCGGCGAACAAGCGGCGAGCCAGGATGAGCTGGGCACGCGGATCGAGTTCGCATATGCGGTTCTGCAACAGAGAGGCTACGTCGAGATCGTATTGTGCGGGGTCCAGCACGTCCGTGGAGTTGATTGCCTCGAGCCGCTGCCGGGCCTTGATGACGTCCGACGGCGCGCCAGGCAGGAGCCCAATCCCTAGCAGAGGCCGCTCAGGGACACCGAGCGCGGCGTGCCAGCTCGCCAGCAGGCTCATGTCCTCGACGACGCTGTGGCCCCACCATGTCTGCTGCTTGTCCCCAATGCTCGTGCCCGTGTCGGGCGCGAGCGGGTTCGGCTGAGACGGCGGCATAGTCTCGGTGTTAGCCGAGGCGTCGGCGAGTGCGCGCAGGATCAAGTCCACGGTGCCGACGCCGATATTCGGCAGACCGAGCAGTTCGCCTAGCTCCATCGGGAGGACGTCACTCACCAGTGAGTAGCCCATGCGGGCGAATGCATTGCGCGCACGGGTGTTCACGCTCAGGGCGGTTAACGGGAGTTGGGGTGGAATGCATGGGAAAATCTGGCCGATGGTCCAGCGGGTCAAGCGCTCAAGTGCCAGATCAGATAGAAACGCAAGTCGCTCTGCCCGCTCTAAGGGGCCTGAGAACTCGACGGGATCCAGCCACCACGCGTCCTCGTCGGATCCTATCGAATCGCGGCTTGATGCCGCAGTTTCGAGCCAGGGAAACGCGTCCAGCCAACGCGCCGACCCGCCACTACCAGTCACGAGGCTATCTGTCACTGAGATTCCACTCCCTACCGTGACCGCGCGGTCCTCAACACCGGCAAGATCGTTTTGGAGTTGCTGTACTACGAGCACCTCACGCAGAACCTTGCCCCGGGATAGTCTTCACCCTGCGAGCCTTAGCTGTGACGCCTTCTAACACTTTCGCAGCTGGGCCAAGGCCATAAAACCGCATCCCGTCTTGCCGCCCGACGGCGACGGGCGCTGTGCTGGCGGCCCAAGAGCGATGAGGCGCATGTGCGTTGCCGCGTACTTGCTGCTCCAGAAGACGTACATGGCCACTAATGCTGCCCATTCGCTGTGGCTAGTGTTCGCATTTCCGCTGGCAGGCTGCGAGTCGGGAGTGATGGGCGACGGATTGACCCAGCGTCCGCATGCGCCTGTCGATCTCCAGATGCCCAGACTGGCGCTCGCGCTCGGCATGCCACGAGGACCACGGACTGGATCTACACGCTGATTGCCGAAGCCTCGCCCCCCCAGAGGAGCCCGCGGATGATCGCTGACATGCTGTTCCTTGGCATCGACTGGGCAGACCCCGACCAGCCCCAGGTACGCATGGCACCTGCCGACGGTGGCGCCTCCATCCTTTCGCGCTGGGACGAAGCCCTGCAATACCGATCGGCCGCGCCTACAAGCCGGTATTGTTGCGGGTACTTCGACCTATCCACTCAACCCCCCGCCCACGTCACTTGCCAGCGGCGCAGGCTGATTCCCCGCGGCTCCCAATGCACCGCGTGCCGCGTCGCAGAGGGATTCTCGTCCGCGCACCGCGCCCATCTTGCTGCCGCACTGCCGCCGCACGTGCGCGTCTACCTCGACCAGCCCCACTGGCTCTACCTCGCTATCTTCGCCGACGGATCATGCAAGGTCGGCACCGCTGCAGAATCCCGCTATAAATCGCGTCTGGCCGAACAGGGAGCGTAGGCCGCGCTGTTCATCGCGCGGGCGGCGGACGGCATCGCCGTGCGCCGCGCGGAAACTGACGTCGCCGAGCACCTTCACCTGCGCCAGGGTGTGCCTGTGGCCTGGAAGCTGCGCGCGCTACTCCGCTCCGTAGACGGCGCCGCTCTTGGCGCTCAACTCCACGCCCTCGCGGACACGGTTACTGCTTACCTGATCGAATACTCCGCTGCAGACCCGGCCATCGTGGTCCCGAGGGAACCCACGCGGTGGCGGCGCCCGGCGTGCGCCACTGCGTTGTTCGAAAAGGCCCCGCTCACCGCGTATCCGCGTGATCTCACTCGCGGGGTACACCGCCTCTTTCCCGTGGCCTTGAGCGGTTCGATCGCGGCATTCGCCACGAGTCCTCTAGACGATGACGATCCCCCGGTATATGTAGCCGACCTCGCGGCGCTCAGAGGGCACCTTGTCGAGATTGACACCGATGTTCCAGGCAGTACGACCGGGCATGAGACCCCGGCGTGAGCCCCGAGCGTCGGCTACCGCGGTCCGAGTTCTCGCGGGCCCAGCCGCGCGCCGCGGTCCCCGGGCTGAACACTGCCGAGGACCCACAGCAACCAATGTTGTCGGCTGAAAGCTGACTCCTGATACTGAGGCGGCGGGGCGCGGCACCGATGGTGCCGCGC
>NZ_JAGSXH010000165.1 GCF_018283645.1 Actinocrinis puniceicyclus
CGGTGAAACCTGCCCGCCACCCCGCCACCGCCGCGCGCCGCGCGCCGCGCGGCGCGACCCCCGCCCGCGGAGCATCCCCGCCGGATCCCGGCGCATCAGGACCCGGATCGACGCGGTCACCGCCGCCGGAAACCACCAGCCGCGCGTCCGACCCGCAGCCGGCCCACCGCGGCGCTGCCACCTGCCGCTCGCCGACATCCGCACGGAACCGCTGCCCCGTACACCGGCACCGCGGACTACCGGCCCGTACACCGGCAGCGCAATAAATCAATACACGAAGACACTCTCCGGCGCTACCGCACACCGCACACCGCACACCGCACACCGCACACCGCACACCGCAGCCCGAATCCCGGAACAGCGCCCGCGCACCCCCTTCAGCCGGCACGCACCCGGGCGGCTACTCGAAGTAGGTCTCCGCGGCCAACTGACCGGCCCGCTCCGGCTCGGCCAGCACCGCCGCGATCAGATGCCTGCGCTCCCAGCGCCCGGCCGCCCACGCCAGCGCCCGCGCCAGACCGTCGAACGTGGAAGCGTGCACCTGCCCGTCGACCACCCGCCAATCGCTCTCCACCTCACCGTCCAGGATCAGCTCCTCGTGCTCGAAATAGCTCTCCGGCGCCCCGGGCAGCAGCTCGAGCACGACGCCCGGCACCGGCTGGCACTCCCCCTCGGAGGTGACCCGGCCCTGCACCAGCTCACCGGCCAGGCTCACATCGAGCAGGTCGGCGAGCCGCTCGGCGTTGCGCGCCGCCACCGCAAGACAGGGCACGCCCTCCAGCAGCGCAAGCAGATCCGGGGCCTCGACGACCGCGACATCGGCCGCGTCCACCAGCTGCGGGCGCCCGTCGACCAGCGCGCGCAGCACCCGCGGCGGATCGACCCGCTCCTGCGGCACCTGCGCCAGAGCGTCGTACAGCTCCACCAGCTGCCGCGCGCCGACCTCGAAGCGCGCATCGGCCAGGCGCCCGAGCAACTCGTCCGCACCGCCCGGCGAATCCAGCAGCGCACCCAGGCCCGCGCGCACGCCCAACCCCTCCAGCATCTCCCGCGGCAGACGCGAAGCATCAGGGTACTGCTTCCGGTCCTGCGGGTCGTCCCCAGGCCCCGGGATCTGCTCGTAGAGCCCGCTGAGCAACCCGCCGCCGATGGCCAGATCCGCCGGGCAACGCCCGTCCAGGACCGGATGACGGCCAAGCCACCACGAGGTGTACGACGGCAGGCGCAGCGAGCGCCCGTCACCGGTGAGCACCCTCATCGGCTCGGTCACCGCCGCACGCAGACCCGGCCCGGCCAGCAGATCCAGCGCGGCCGGCCAACGCTCGCGCGCCACCAGATCCAGATCGCGCACCGCGACCAGCTCCGGGGTCACCGGCGGCGCGTCGCGCGCCCCCGCCGGCAGCAGCTCGCGCACCTGATCGAGCCACTGCTCGAACCCGTCGAGCTCGAACAACGAGCCCTCGCCCCCGGGCGCGGCATCGATACCGTCCGGATCGAACAGCACATCGGCGGCCCGCACCACCGTGAACGTGTCGAGCACACCGACCGCGCGCAGCGTCTCGCCACCCCACCGGCGCACCCACTGCGCGTCGACGCAGCCGAACGCCCCCGGTTCCACGACCCCGGCCAGCGGGGAACCGGGCAGCAGCAGCTCGCGCGCCGGCGTGTACACGCCCCGCTCATCGGGCAGCAGCAGGTCACCCAGGCCGAACCGCTCACCCGGGCGCGGAGCGGCAGCCCGCACCAGGGCCAGCACCGCCTCCGCCAGCGCGGCCGGATCCTCACCCTCCTGCGGATCGGCCTGCGGAAGCCGGTCGCGCGCGGCCGCCAGCGCGCCGCGCACCGCCGGATCAGCCAGCACGGCACGCGGCTGGGCCGGGCGCGCGCCGAGCCGTTCCAGCAGCCCGTACGCCCCCGGGCCCAGCGCGGCCGGGTGCACCACCCGCAGCCCGAGCGGCCGCAGCGCGTCCCACCGCAACTGCTCCAACCCGCCGCCGCCGAACGCCGCGGCGCCCGGGCCGCCGCCGAACAGCAGCGCGCCGGCCGCGCCGCGCACCATGCGCCCGTCGGCCAGCGGCACCGGCAGCGCGCCCAGCGCCTCCCGGGCGCCCGGATCGTACCCGGCGACACCCTCGAGCGCCGCGTAAAGCCGCCCCCACCACGACGGCTCCCGCCGCAACGCGGCCAGGATCTCCACCAGCGCCGACAACTCCAGCCGCCGCACCCGCAGCGCCCCCAGCGCGACGGTGTCGCGTTCCCAGCCGGCCGGCAACAGACCTGGCACCACGTCGGCAACCGCCGCGACCAGCGCCTCATCGCAGGGCACGATCACGGCCGCGTCCTGCGGGCGCAGCGGCTCACGCCCCCCGTCCGCCGCGGGCAGGCACGCGGTGCGCGGCAGCAGCCGGACGATGCGCTCACGCAGCGCGCCGTCCAACGCGCCCTCGGCGACCGGACCGGGAACCAGGCGCAGCAGACCCGGATCGCGCCGCGGCCACTGCGCCACCAGCTGCGCATACGCCGCCGCGGCCTGATCGAGCAGGAAATCCGCCAGATCACCGGGCGCGACGTGGCGGCGGGTCGGATCCAGCGGGAAGGAACCGATCAACAGCGCCGGCAGCCCCAGCGGCTCGTCGGTCGGCGTCGGGGCGTGCACGACCGGCGCCGTGCGCGGCCGCAGCGGCTCAGCCGCCGCAGCAACAGCAGCCGCGGCCGCCGCTTCGAACCCCCCGCCGGGGAACACCGCCTCCCGCGCACCGGCCCCGCCCGCGTCCGCCTCGGCGTCCAGCGGCACGGCCCAGGTCACCGACCAGTACGGTCGGGCGCGCTCCTCGACCGGGCGGTTGGCCAACAACAGCGGGTCGAGCGCCCCGTGCGCCCGCGAGAGCCGCCACCGGGTCGTGCGCGACCCGTCCGTGACCACCCACTCGTGCTCGCCGCCGCTGCGCGAGGTCAGCGTCCGCGTCGTATCGCCGTCCTCGACGACGATCTCGGCCAGCCGCGGCAACGCCAGCAGCAGCGCGTCGTCGATCTCACCCAGCAGCCGCCGCGCCAACTGCTCGGCGGCACTGTCGCGCAGCGGCAACACCACCGCGGTGTCGTACCCCTCCGGCGGCACGCCCTCGGCGGGGAACGGAAGACGCAGCACCGGGATGCGCCCTTCACGGCGCCGCAGTTCACGCCCCAGCTCAGGACTGCGCACGGCCACGTCCTCGACGGCGGCGCGCGCGTGCGCGGCCGAGAAACGCACCGAACCCTGCCGGGAGAGCACCACCGGTTCGTCGCTGACCGCGAGCACCGCGGCGAACCCGACGCCGAAACGCCCGACCGTGCCACCGGCGCCGCCGACCGGGTCGCCCGCCGCACCGCCGCCGTCCCATTCGTCGC
Organism: Actinocrinis puniceicyclus; assembly: GCF_018283645.1. Classification (GTDB taxonomy): domain Bacteria; phylum Actinomycetota; class Actinomycetes; order Streptomycetales; family Catenulisporaceae; genus Actinocrinis; species Actinocrinis puniceicyclus. The sequence continues at coordinate 3,388 of NZ_JAGSXH010000165.1, forward strand.
GCTTGGAGGACGCACGCAGCGTGGCCAGGCCCACCACACCCGCCGCGTCCAGCGCACTGCCCGTGTTCGCCGCGACCAGTTCGGCCGGCCCCGCGGGCGGGCGCCGCAGGCTCAGGCGCAACCGGCCGGCCCGCCCGGCGCGCGTCGCGGCGTCGGCCGCGTTCTGCGCCAGCTCGATCACGACCCGGTCCCGGTAGGCGCCCACCACCAGGTCCTCCTCCAGGTTCGCATCCTCCCGGAAGCGCACCGGGGCGGCCGCCCAGGCGTCGAGCACCCGGCTGCGGATCGCGGCGGTATCGAACCGGTCGGTCACGGTCCCCTCCCCCATCGTCGGCTGGCACGCGCCGGCCGCACGGCCGCCGCCCGCACAGGCTACCGGTCGCCAGGCCCCGCCGAATCGCCCCCGACGCCGCCCGCGCCACGCCCCGGCACGGCCGTGCGTGCGAAGATGCGTCATCCGGCCGAACACCCCGCGGCCGGCCGGCCGCACCCGGCCCGCATGTACGACTACTGGCTCGGTGGGCACTCCCTCTAAACACATTCTGCCGCAGGTCAGAGATCGTGCCAGCATCCTGTTTCCGTAAGTGTGCTGCCTGCCGGGGCCGCGCCCAAGGCTGGGGCGGAAGTCGGGTGCATCTCCTCAGCGGCAGTCTGCGACCTGCCGGGCGGCGGGCGTCCCTGGCAAGACACGCCTTCCCGTCTTGGCAGGGACGTTCGTCGGCTGGCACCCTCCGGGGCCGCTGAGGAGATGCACCCGACCGACCCACCCGACCACCCACCTACCGGCGGCCACCAGCGGAACGGCCGCGCCGCTCATCTCCGAGGCGGCAACTGCCTGGTTGTCTCTGTGCGCTCGCTCGGTGAGCCGTGGACGGCTGGCCGTGCCACCGGAGCGCGTTCCAGAGCGGCGGCCTGTCCGCCGCCGGAGATACGGCGTCGGCGCAGTGTCATGTCGTGGGTGCTGCGTAGCAGAGTTGCGATGTCGTCGAGGTAGCGGGCGACAGTAGGCAGCAGGTCGCGGGCGGGGGTTTGTTGGTCGGCGTCGAAGAGTCGGGCGATGGTGTTCTGTGCGAGCATGACCGTTTCCTCGGTGGCCTCGGTGGGTGTGGTTGAGGCGTAGCGGAAGTGGTTGCTCGGGTTGCCTGGCGCGGTGTTGCTCGATTGCTGGGAGCCGGCTGGTGGTTGGGTCGAGGTGTCGCGGAATCCGAGGCGGTTGTACGGCGTGCCGGTGGCGGCTTGCAGTGCGCGCCGGTAGTTGGGGCGGCAGGAGGCATTTCTGCCGGACTCCCAGTTCTGTACAACGCGTTTGGTGCAGCCGTTGGGTTCGCGCAGTTCTTTCCCGGCCTGTCGGATGAGGGCGGCGAACTCGCTTTGGCTGAGGTTCATGGACTGGCGCACGGCGCGCAAAGCCTCGTTGGGCTGGCGTGGTACACAGGCAGTGGTCACGAGGAAGGGGCTTTCTATCCCAGGTCAGTAGGTACGGCCAGGTCGCTGAGCGGAACGAGGGCGCGGCGGGCCTCGGCCTGGCAGTCGGCATGAGTCGGGCGCGTCCACGGGCTACGCGAGAGCGGGCGCGGTCGGGATGCGGTTCGTCGGCTGTGGTGGCTGTGTCGGTCGCAGCCTTACGGCGGACAGCGCTTCCGGCCTGCGCAGTGCGATTTCGGCCCAGACGATCTTTCCGCCGTTCTCGGCGAGGTAGGTGGTGCCCCAGCGTTCGCTTTCGGCGTGCACGATGCGCAGTCCCCGGCCGTGCTCGGCATCCGGGTGCTGCGACTGGAGCACGGGTGTCTGAGTGCTGGCGTCCCAGACTCCGATGATGAGACCGGTGCTGCGCAAGACGAGCCGGACACGGATGACCGGCACGGTGGCGAGTGCGGCGTAGGTGGGGTGGGGGTCGGTCGTGCCGGTGGCCTTGACGGCGTTGGTCACCAGCTCCGAGGTAATCAGGGCTGCCACTTCTGCGGCTTCCGGACGCTGCCAGGTGTGCAGTGTCTGCCGGACGAACGCGCGGGCACAGCTGACAGCGGTGGGCACGGCGGCGAAGCGCAGTGCGCTGACGAAGGGGCCTGACGGATTGTGCGTGGACATTGGGATCACCACCTGCGATGGTGACGGGTGACCTAAGCTTGCAGCCGAGGAACTACGCAGAGCGATAGGTCCAGGCCCTACAGGCGGGGTTGTAGAACCGGAGGCGATCAGGCCCATGGCTGCACCGCTCGATCTTGACCCTTCCTCCTCGGTGCTGGCGTACTTCGGCAGCGAATTGCGTCGTTATCGCATCGCCGCGGGGCTGAGCCAGGAACGGCTCGGGGAGATCGTCAACTACACAGGTGCGCTGGTGGGCTTGATTGAGACGGCCAAGCGCACTCCGTCGCGAGAATTCGCAGAGCTCTGCGACGCAGCGCTAGGGACGGAAGGGGCGCTCAGTCGATTGTGGCCCCTGGTCAACCGCGGCAGCTTCCCGAGTTGGTTCCGTGGGTACGTTGAGTTGGAAGCCGCGGCGACAAGCATTCAGTGGTTCGAACCGCAGAATGTTCCTGGTCTGCTCCAGACTGAGGATTACGCTCGTGCTCTGATTCAAGCTTGTTGGTCGGACAGCGTTGAGCAGCAGGTGTCCGCTCGCATGGAGCGACAGCGGGTGCTTGACGATCCAACATCGCCTGTGTTGTGGACCATTCTGGATGAAGCCGTTCTGCATCGGCCGGTCGGCGGCCGAGAGATCATGCGCGGGCAGCTGAGGCGCCTTGCCGACCTCATGCGAGCGCAGCGCATCGTGCTGCAAGTGCTGCCATTCGAGGCCGGTGCGCATGCCTGCTCCGATGGAGCCATGATCATGCTGGGATTCAGTGAGGGTCCCGATGTTGTGTACATCGAAGGTTACGGCAGCGGCCAGCTCGTCAACCTGCCAGAAGAGGTCAAGCGGTGTCGTCTCAGATACGATCTGGCACGAGCTGCCGCGTTGTCGCCCGAGGCCTCGGCAGCCAAGATCGAGGCGCTGATGGAGGGGCCATGAGCCAGAACCCCAATCTCGCCAACTTGACATGGCGGAAGTCGACTCGCAGCGGCGGCCAAGGCGGGGCCTGTGTGGAGGTCGCCGATCTGCCGGACGGCGGCGTGGCAGTGCGCGATTCAAAGGACCCCGACGGGCCGAAGCTCGTGTTCACCGGCCCGGAGTGGCTGGCGTTCATCGGCGGTGTGAAGGACGGCGAATTCGACCGTTAGGTGCGTGTCAGGCCCGACCGACGTCCGGCCGCGTTCAACGAGAACGAGGCGGCCGGCGCTGGGCGCGCAACTTGGCCAGGGGCCGGCGGCCGGGGACGCACTCGGACGGTGACCGAGGCCGTGGCAAGCGCCTCACGTTCGGCGCGGGCGTGCTCCGCTAGGAGCGAAACAGTCGCCTGATGACGGTTAGTCGTCTTCGTGGTCGGTGGGATGCGGGCCAAGGAAGCGGTCTCCGTTGAAGTGGATGAGATGGCTGGAGTTGTCGGCGCACCATACGTCCGTTTCCCAAGCAATGTCCTTGAGGTACTTGCGCAGCTCTGCTCGTGACGGCAGGCAGGAGATGAACACCAGTCCGGCCTGTGAGTCCTTGAACAGCTGCTTCAGCTCGGTGTGTCGTTTGCCGTCGACCGGGCCGTGGGAGGAGGCAGCTTCCACCAGCACGAGCCAGCCACGATCGGGCAGATGGACGATGATGTCCGGCATCTTGCCGTGTGAGTCGACGTGCACGCCGAGTTGTTCGAGCCGCTGTCGCTCGAACACGCTCCACTTGTCGTCAGCATCACCGAGATAGAGGATCACGCCGCCCGGGGTGAAGCGGGGGCAGAACTCCTCGACGGCTTGCCGGATCAGAACGTTCTGACCACCGGGGCTGAGGGTGACCTGGCTGCCGTCAAGCAGAGTGACCGGGATGCGGTGTAGGCGGCGCTCGGCAGCGCGCATGTCGCGCAAGCTGGGCAGATCTTGACGATACGACAACAACCGTGCCTCAAAGTATGCGCTCTGGTACGCCCGCACGAGGTCCAGCGCGGCAGGTTCCAACTGGTAGCACGCGCGAGGGGAGTTCACCGGACGTCGCGGATCATCCGGGTTGTACGCGACCAGCCCGGCCTCGACGAACTGGTGCAGCGTCTGACGGCGGATTGTCTCGCGGGTATTGGGCTTGTAGTCAGTGCCGTACTCATCGCGTATCCACGCGATGATCTCTAACGTGCGCGACAGTGCTGCCCTTGCCTCGGACCACGGCTCATCGGCGCGCAGTGCGGACAGCGCGAGCAGGACTTGGGCGGAGCGCTCGTTGCACCGTTCGGCGTCAAAGTCCAGATGGCCCAGCAGTTCGCGGGCTTCGGCGATCCTACGTTGGCGCGCGGCCCGGCCGGTCCCGGACGAGGGGGTGTCAGTCACGGCCGCCCAGCGTATTCGAGCACGCCGACACGTGCGTAGTGATCAATGCGTCGATCTTGTCCTGAGATGGTAGTGGCCCCTGGGTCCAGTCCGAGCCAAGCGCAGTCAGCTCGCTCACGGCAGGGTAACGCAGGTTGCGCAGGTCCGTGGCGTTGACCTGGGTGTGGCCGCTGAAACGGCGCACGAGCAGATCTAGGACCGTGGAGTTAAGCCACAGGGTCATCCCTCGCGCCAGTTCGGGATTCAGTCCGCACCCGTCAGCGTGCACGACGTTGACGTGGTTCTCGAATCCGATCGCCTCGCACGCGGTGTCCTCAGGATCGAAGAGCGCGGCAACCACACGGCGGCGTTCCTCTTTCGAGGAGAGCCGTTTGACGACCGGATAGTAACCCGTGGGGAACGTGAGCTTCGAGGTGTCGGGATTCAACGCGATCGCGTTGCACTTGCGCGCTCCCGGTACCGGCCAGGAGATCCGCCCGTCACGCATGTGGAGTGGATAGATCAGCGGTACATCTCCGGGGCACGGTTCGGGGTGCAGGTGCTCTGCGGCGCGGAAGTCGACCACGCGCCCGGTGGAGACAGACAGGCCAAGATCGGCGAGGCTAGCGGGCAGCTCGGTGGACAACTCGGCGAGAGCGTCGGCGTCGTCGTCGAGGTCGATGTGCCAGAACCGCTCGGCGTCCCGGGGATGAACCACTTGTTCAAAGGGCACCAGGCGACTCGCCGGTTCGTCGCCATGCCCGTTGCTCACTGAGATCATGACGGGTGGGCGGCGGGGGGCATCGGTGCGCCGAGCGGTGAAGATGACGTTCTCTTGCAGCACGTCAGTGTCGGCGAACACGCTGGTGCGCGAGTGATAGACGTGCAGGCGCTCCAGCTCCATTCGATCGAGGAAGAAGCGCCGGAAATTCTTGAAGTACGGGCCATTGGTGAAGCTGCGCGGGGTGATCGCCACCAGCTGGCCATCGTCGGCCAACAGCTGCACCGCGAGCGCGAGGAACGCAGCGTACAGATTCGACACGTCCGTGGCGGCAGCCGCTACCAGGCTCCGCTCGGCCGTGGCTCGACCGAGCTTGCGGTACGGCGGATTCATGATCACTACATCGAAGAGATCGGCACCCCCGAAAGCCGCCGCCTCGGCCGCCCACGCGATGAAGTCGCCCTCTCGCAGCTCGTAATCAACGCGCCCGCCTACGGCGCCTGCCGACGTGGCGCACTCCTCAAGCGTCTCGCGCAGCGGCGCGCATAACAGGGGATCCGCCTCGCACGCGGTGACCTGGACTTCCACGTCTGGCTGCTCGCGCAGCACGCGCGAGACTAATGCGCAGGTCAAGGAACCAACACCGGCGCCGGGATCGAGTACCCGCAGGACGCGGCGTCGGGATAGGTCGAGTTGATCGGCGATGAACGCGGCAGTCGGTGCGGGAGTGAAGAACTGCCCCATCTGCGCGCGCGCCTTGTTATCGAGACGCGCTGAGACCGCCTGGCGACGCTGTTCCACGCGATCCAACAGGCCGTGTGCTGCTTCGAGTGCCGTGCCCACGGCCCAAGCCTAGGGCTCGACTCTGACGAACCAGCGCCGACAGGAGCCAATGAGCGCAGCGAGCCACGTCATCGACGGGAACGCGTGTCTGGGTCTGTCCGGGTCCCACGCAACGATCAGCACGAGTCCAAGGGTAGGCGGCGGCACGGCGGTAACGATCGCCAAGACTTCGACGGGGTTGATTGATAGCGGTGTGGCACGCGTCGGCGGGGGCGCGAAGCGGCCCGGCCCTTGATGAAGTATTCGCGCTTTGTAACACATCCTGACCGCTCAGATATATGCGGCGGAATGAAGCCGGGAGAATCGCCAGGCTCAGCGCGTCGATCCGCCGAGACGTTGAGTCGGCGAAGCCGTCCGCTTTCA
>NZ_JAGSXH010000166.1 GCF_018283645.1 Actinocrinis puniceicyclus
GGTTCGTACAGCGTGAGCGGCTCGAGCGTGACAGTCGCGAACGCCTCCTACAACGGCACGCTGGCCGCCGGGGCGTCGACCACCTTCGGTTTCACCGCCAACGGCGCACCCTCCACCCCCGCCCTCACCTGCACCGGCAAGTAGTAAGCCCGCCGCGCGTGCGGACATCTCGCGTGTCCGCACGCGCGCGGCAGGTTCCGGCTGGAGAGCCGCCCGGAGCCAGGGTGAGGAGACCTTCGGATCGCTGCTCACCCTCCCCTCCAAGGACGCAGCTTTTCGGGGTTGCGCACCGCCCAGATGTGCTTGATCCGATCGCCCGCCGTCTCGAACGCGAACACGGTCAGAACGCGGCCGTCCTCCAGCGCCACCAGGCCCGGCAGACCGTTGACCGTGGTCTCGGCGAACGTTCTGCCGGCTGATGCGATGCGGGCGATCTCGGCGTAGGCACGCGCGATCTGCGTCCCGCCCACGATCGGACGCAGGTGGGTGACGGCCAGCCCGCCGCCGTCAGCGGTCGCGGTGGCGTCGGGATCGAGCAACCCGATCAGGGCGTCGATGTCCTTGGCCTCCCACGCCGCCTTGAAATCCCTGACGATGCCGGCCTGCTTGGCGCTCGGACCCACCGGAGCCCGGGATGTGCGGATGCGCCGGCGGGCCGAGGAGGCGAGCTGGCGACAGGCCGCCGGGGTGCGGCCGACGATCTGCGCGACCTCGCCGAAGGGATAGCGGAAGACGTCGTGCAGGACGAACGCGACGCGCTCGGCCGGGGTCATCGAATCGAGGACGACGAGGAACGCCATCGTGACCGACTCGTCGAGGGTGACCCGGTCCACCGGGTCGGTCCCGCCCTCCCCGGAAAGCCCGGTGATCCACGCGGTAGGGTCCGGCAGCGGTTCCGGGATCCATTCGCCGACGTACGTCTCGCGCCTGGCCCTGGCCGAGCCGAGCATGTTGAGGCAGATGCGGCTGGCGACCTTCGTCAACCAGGCACCGGGCGACTCGATGGCCTCCTGTTCGCGCGCGGTCATGGCATACCACCGGGCGTATGTTTCCTGAAGGACGTCCTCGGCGTCGGTCAGCGAACCGAGGAGTCGATAGGCGAGGTTGACCAGCTGACTGCGCTCGCTCATGATCGCGCTCAGGCCCGGATCAGCCCGGTCGTCGCCCGGCCCGAATCGGGTGGTCATCGCTTGCGGTCTCCCTCGCTCGTATCCGCCTCTGACAGATACGACAAGACAGCGGGCCGAGCTGTGAGGTCGGCGCGCCGCCTCACGTTCCGAGCGGCTGCGTTGTCGTACCGGTGAAGACGAGATCACGGCTCAGCGCCGTCGTCCACAACCACAACGTTCGATGCAGTAACGCCCGGCTCGTGGCGCCCCGCGAGACGCAGGACATCATGGCCACCTGAGGAGACACCGATGACCGACACGACCCCGCCCCCGCCTCCGACCGCGTCCCCGAACCCGACCGCGACCGCGGCCGTGTCCTCGACCTCGACCTCGACCTCGACGCAGGCCATGTCATTCGCCGACCCGGCGCCGGCCGAGCGCTTGGAACGGGCGGCCGCCGCGCTGCGCGCCAACGGCTTCGCCGTGGAGATCCTCGACGCGGTCGCGGCCGCGCGCACTCTCGTCAGGCATCTGATACCTGAGGGCTCCAGCGTGTTCACCGGATCCAGCGAGACCCTGCGCCTGTCGGGCATCGACGCCGACATCAACGCCGGCGGCCGGTACGACGCCGTGCGGCCGCGGGTGTTGGCCATCGACCGCGCCACCGGCGCCGACGAGATCAGACGGCTGGTCGCCAGCCCCGACTTCGTCGTGAACAGCGTTGCCGCGGTCACCGAAACCGGCTCGCTCGTCATCGCCTCGGGCAGCGGCAGCCAACTGCCGGCCAACGCCGGCGGCGCCGCCCACGCGATCTGGATCGTCGGCGCGCAGAAGGTGGTGCCGGACCTGAGCACCGCGCTGCGCCGGATCGAAGAGCACGCCCTCCCTCTGGAGACCGCGCGCGCCCAGGCGGTATACGGGATGCCCAGCGCCGTGAACCACCTACTCGTCCTCAATGCGGAATCCCGGCCCGGGCGCGGAACCGTCCTGCTGCTGCGCGAGGCCATCGGCTACTGACTCCCAGGCGACCGAACCAGCCGGTCGCCCTCGCCGTGTGCCGGCACTGTCTCATTTCCCGGCCCGGCTGCTTGCGTGCCGGCCGCCTCAGTCCTGGACCTTGCCGCCGGTGATCCGGGAGATGACGAGGGCGACCAGGATGATCGTGCCGTTGAGGGCGCCGATCCACTGCGCCGGAACCCCGCCCAGCGTGAGCACGTTCTGGATGAGGAAGAGCAGCAGGATGCCGGTGAAGGCGCCGAACATGCTGCCCTTGCCGCCGTTCAGGCTGATGCCTCCGATCACGGCGGCCGCGAAGACCGTGAAGATGTCGCCGTTGCCCTGCGCGGAGGCCACCGAGGCCAGCCGCCCCGAGAGCATCAGGCCACTGAGCGCGGCCAGGGTGCTCGCGGTGATCATCACCGTCCACAGCACCCGGTCGGTGCGGATGCCGGCGGCCTTGGCGGCGTCCACGTTGCCGCCGATCGCGTACAGGGAGCGGCCGAAGCTGGTGTAGCTGAGCGCCACTATCCCGATCGCGAACAGGATCAGGGTGACCCAGACCGAGGCCGGCATGCCCAGCCACTGCGCCGTGCCGATGTAGAGCATCGAGCCGGTCAGGTTGAAGAAGGTCTGCCCGCCGGAGATGCCGGTGAGCAGTCCGCGCAGCACGATCAGCATGCCGAGCGTGACGATGAACCCGTTGAGCCCGAAGCGGATGATCAGCAGCGCGTTGACGATGCCGACGGCCAGGCCCACCGCGAGCGTGACGGGCACCGCCCAGGTGCCCGGCAGCAGGCCGAGCCCGTGCCCGGCGCCCTTCGGCACCGTGAGCCAGGCCGCGATGCCGGGAGCCAGGCCCACGGTGGACTCCAGCGACAGGTCCATCTTCTTCACGATCAGCACCAGCGTCTCGGCCAGCACCAGGACCGCCATCTCGGACATGGTCTGCAGGACGTTGATGAGGTTGTCGGTCTGCAGGAAGACCGGGCTGACGATCTGGCCGACGATCGCGATCGCGATGACGGCGGGTATCAGGGCCAGATCACGCAGCCGGGCGATGGCGATGCGCCGGCGCGGCCCGGCGTCCGGCGCATCGGCGTCCGGGGCGTTCGCCGCCGTGGTCCGCGGCGCGCTCTCAGACGTGGTCTCGGACATCCAGATCCACTCCTTCCATCGCGGCGACCAGGGCGTGGTCGTGCCAGCCGCGTGCCATCTCGGCGACCAGCCGGCCCTGGAAGAGCACCAGAACCCGGTCGCACATGCGCAGGTCGTCCAGTTCGTCGGAGGCGATGAGCACCCCGGTTCCGCCCGCGGCGGTCTGCTCGACCTTGTCGAGCAGGAATTCCTTGGATCGCACGTCCACCCCGGCGGTCGGGCTGATCAGCACCAGCACCCGGGGGTCGTTGGCCAGCGCGCGCGCCATGACCACCTTCTGCTGGTTGCCTCCCGACAGACCGGAGACGTGCAGATCCGGTCCCGGCGCCTTGATGGCGAGGTTCTCGATCATCGTGCGGGCGATCGTGTCGCGCCGCCGATGGTTGATGAAGCCGTGCGCGCCGAGCCGCCCGGGGACGGTGAGCGTGCCGTTGTCGGCGATGGACATCCCCGGCACGTAGCCCTGAAGGTGGCGGTCCTGCGGCACGAAACCTACGCCTGCGGCCAGCGCGTCCGGCACGCTGCCCGGCTTCGGCCCGCGCCCGGCGATACGCACCCGGCCCGAGTCCGCGGCGCGCAGGCCAGCGACCGTCTCGGCCAGTTCGGTGCGGCCGCTGCCGGCCGCACCGGCCAGGCCGACGATCTCCCCCGCGCGCACCGTGAACGACACATTTTCGTAGGCCCCTGACAACGACAGGTCCGTCACGGCCAGGGTCTCGGCCGCGCCGCCCGCGTCCGCGGCGCGCCGGTGCCCGGCGCGCGCGAGGGCCGCCTCGCCGGTCATGGCCGCCACCAGGTCGGCGCGCGCCAACTGCCGCACCGGCGCGGTCAGCACGTAGCGCGCGTCCCGGAACACCGTCACCGTGTCGCAGATCTCGTAGATCTCCTCCAGATGGTGGCTGATGTACAGGAAGGTCACGCCCTGTCCCTGCAGCTCGCGCATCCGCTGGAACAGCCGGGCGATCGCCGCGCCGTCGAGCTGCGCGGTCGGCTCGTCGAGGACGATGAAGCGCGCGCCGAACGACAGCGCCCTGGCTATCTCCACGAACTGGCGCTGCTCGACCGAGAGCTGCGCGGCCGGTACCGCGGCGTCGACGTCCACGGACCAGGTCGCCAGCAGCTCGCGGGCCTGGCGGCGCACGGCCGGCCAGCTGATCAGGCCGGCCCGGCCGCGCGCGTGGCGGTGCAGGAACAGGTTCTCCGCGACGGTCAGCTGCGGGATGATCGTCGACTTCTGATAGACGCAGGCGACGCGCCGGCGCCAGCCCTCGCGGTCGGCCAGGCGAGGCGCCGGCGACCCGTCGAAGCGCACGGCGCCCTCGTCCGGAGCCTGAAGCCCGGTGAGGATCGAGACCAGCGTCGACTTACCGGCGCCGTTGCGCCCGACGAGGGCGTGCGTCTCGCCCGGCTGGACCGCCAGGCGCGCCTCGCGCAGCGCCACCGTCGAGCCGAACCGCTTGGTGATGCCCGTCGCCTCGGCGACCGGCGGGGCAGTACTCATCTCACACCGCGTTCCGTCGTGTGCAGTGCCGGCCGCCCTCGGTCAGCTCAGGTGGTTGCCCCAGAGGGACGAATCAGTGTTCTTCAGGCTGGGTATCCCGCCGTACGTGCCGCCGTCCGCGGTCACCAGCGGGGCGGAGAGCTGGTCTTCGAGCAGGCCGGCTCGCACCTGGATGATGGTGCTGTTGTGGTCGGTCGGCCCGGGTTTGAAGCTCTTGCCGGCGATCGCGGCCTTGATGTAGTAGAGCGCGTATTCGGCGTAGAGGTCGGCCGGCTGCGAGACGGTGGCGTCGATCTTGCCGGACGCGATGTCCTTGAGCTCCTGCGGAATGCCGTCGTTGGAGACGACGAAGACGTGCTTGGGGTCGGTCGGCGCGACCAGCAGGCCCTTCTGCTGGAGCAGTTGCAGCGTTCCGGAGAGCGCGAAGCTGGACTCCATGTACACGCCCTTGACGTCAGGGTGCGCGGTGAGGTCGGTCTGCAGCTTCTGCGCGGCGGTGGCGCCGTCCCAGTTGGTGGCCTCGCCGTAGACGGTGATGCCCGGGAAGTTCTGCTTCATGCAGCTGTTGAACGCCTCGGTGCGGTCACGGCCGTTGATCGAGGCCAGGTCGCCCTCAAGCATGACCACCGCGCCCTTGCCGCTCAGCTTGGTACCCAGGAACTCGCACGCCTTCTGCCCGTACGCGCGGTTGTCGGCGCGCACCACCATGTAGACCTCGCCGGTGTCCGGCCGGGTGTCGACCGAGACCACGGGTATCTTCTTGGCGGCCAGTTGGCTGAGGGTCGGCGCGATCGCCGCGGTGTCCTGCGGGGCCATCACGACGCCCTGGACGCCCTCGGCCATGAAGGTCTGCGCGTTGGCGGCCAGCTTCGCGACGTCGTTCTGCGAGTTGGTGGTCTTCAGGCTCAGGCCGAGCTTGCCGGCGAACTGCGGGGTGTACTGGATGAAGGAGTTCCAGAAGTCGGTGTCAGAACGCGGATAGTCCACGCCGACCACGGGGGCGGCGGCGCCGCCCGATCCGGCGGACTTGGTGCTGGAGCACGCGGCGAGCGCGGTGACGCAGAGCGTGCCGGCCGCGGCGGCGGCGAGCCATTGGAGCTTCATTGCTGCCTTCCTCACTGAGCGGTGCGAGCCGTGGACAGGCCCGGAGCGCCGGCGAGCGGGTGCGGACCGCTCACACCATCGCCGTCGACGGACCACACCGGGCCGTCGGGGAAGCGGTGCTCGGCGACCGAGCTCGGGTGGATTCGAGCACTGATTCCAGCGGCGGCCGGCGCCAGGTACCTGCCGCCGCGGACGTGGACCGGATCCGTGAAGTGTTCGTGCAGGTGATCTACGTACTCGATGATGCGGTTCTGCATGGTGCCGCTGACCGCGACGTAGTCGAACATCGCCAGGTGTTGCACCATCTCGCACAGCCCGACCCCGCCCGCGTGCGGGCACACCGGGACGTCGAACTTGGCGGCCAGCAGCAGGATCGCGATGTTCTCGGTGACCCCGGCGGTGCGGCTGGCGTCCAGTTGCAGCACGTCGAGCGCGCCGGCCTGGAGCAGTTGCTTGAACATCACCTGGTTGTGTACGTGTTCGCCGGTAGCGACCTTGATGGGTGCGATGGCGCGGCGGATCGCCGCGTGCCCGAGGATGTCGTCGGGGGAGGTGGGTTCCTCGATCCAGTAGGGGCGGTAGGGCGCGAGCTGAGTCATCCAGTCGATGGCCTGGTCCACCCCCCATGCCTGGTTCGCGTCGACGGCGATGTGCACGTGCTCGCCGACCGCCTCGCGGGCCAGGCGCATGCGCCGCACATCACCGCCGAGGTCCGCGCCGACCTTGAGTTTGATCAGCGGGAATCCGTCCGCGACCGCTTCCTTGGCCAGCCGGACCAGTTTGTCGTCCGAGTAGCCGAGCCAGCCGGGCGTCGTGGTGTATGCGGGGTAGCCGCGCTCCAGCAGCAGCGCGGTGCGTTCGGCCCGGCCGGCTTCGGCGCGCCGCAGGATGGCCAGCGCCTCGGCGCGGGTCAGGGCGTCCTGCAGGTAGCGGAAGTCGACCAGGTCGACGAGTTGATCCGGCGTCAGCTCGGACAGCAGCCGCCACACCGGCTTGCCCTCGCGTCGGCCGTACAGGTCCCAGACCGCGTTGACGATCGCCCCGGCGGCCATGTGGATCGCGCCCTTCTCGGGGCCGAGCCAGCGCAACTGGCTGTCGCCGGTCAGCCGCCGCGAGAAGCCGCCCAGATCCCCGAGCACGTCCGCCACCGGCAGGCCGACCACCAGCGGGGCCAGCGCCCGCACCGCGGCGACCTGCACGTCGTTGCCGCGGCCGACGGTGAATGCGAGCCCGTACCCGGCCGCACCCCCGCTGGTGCGCACGGTGACGTAGGTCGCGGAGTAGTCGGGCTCGGGATTCATGGCGTCAGAGCCGTCGAGCTGGAGCGAGGTGGGGAAGCGGATGTCCGCCACCTCCACCGCTACAATGACCTCCGGTGCGGCAGACATGGGATGTATTTAAGCCGTGGAGCGTGGGGCTGTCTAGAGGGAGGCCCCAATTCATAGGATGTTTCGACGGCCGACCGCCGCGTGCGCCAAGTGACGGGGTGTAAGTTTCCCGCCGGCGGCACCTTGTTCGAACTCTGATGGTTCGCCTGGCGGCCTGCCGGGATTATCCCCTGGCCGCCGCCGCTGCGCCAGGGGCGCGTGGTTCGCCGTGCGCGCGGCCCGTTGCGGCGGTCCCGCGCGGTCATATCTCAGTTGTTCCAAACTGTTGCCGGATGTCGAACGTTCGAATCTCTCCGGGCGCCATCGCGTTTTCCGATCGCCCTCGCATCGCCGGAAACCTGGCCACGCGATCGTGCCCGCCGGAGCGCAGCTGGGCGGTCGAACGAGAATTCCCCGAATTGCCCGCTCACGCTCTCGCGGTGGGTCTTCGAGAGCGCTTGACACCTCACAGCGCGGGGTGCAGCGTCTGTTGTCCGGAACGCCTCGGGCCGCCTCTTCGTCAATCGCCTTGAGAAGCCGGGACGTGAGCGCCGGCATACTCGTCGATCTCGCTCTTCGGCGTCTACGGGCCCCGCGAAAGGACCGCGCCGGGCCCGGCCCGTCATCACCGCATCGACCCTCGTCGGAATCCGCGCGCACGCCTTGATCGGCGACCGCGCCTGCATTGCCAGGGAGAAGGAACGCCGGCATGAGCGATTCCACAGCGCCCCTCGGCCTTCCGCCCACGGCGCGGGGGCCGGGCCCCGGTGCGGGTGGGCCCATGCCGTCACCCGCGCCGAACGAGCTGTTACGCTGCGGCGACGAGGCGTCGGCGAGTGAGGTCCGAGAGATGTCGTTGACCGACAGGGCGATCGACCGTATCCGGGAGCTGATCCTCTCGGGGCAGCTGCCCGCGGGTTCGCGGCTGCCGTCCGAGCCGCGGCTCGCGGCCGAGCTGGGCATCTCCCGAAACCTGGTGCGCGAGGCGGTCAAGGCGCTGGTGCTGGCGCGGGTGCTGGAGATCCGCCGCGGCGACGGCACCTATGTGACCAGCCTGGAGCCGGGGGTGCTGCTGGAGGGGCTGGGTTCCGCGGTCGAACTGCTGCGGGGCGAGACGCTGCTGGAACTGACCGAGGTGCGCCGGCTGTTCGAGCCGGTCGCCACCGGACTGGCCGCGACCCGCATCGGCGGCGCCGCCCTGGCCGAGGTGGCGGACCACCTGGCCGCGATGCGCGAAGCCAAGGACGACGTGGAACTGCTCAACAAGCACGACGCCGCGTTCCACAACACGGTCGTCGCGGCCACCGGCAACGAGACCCTGGCGAGCATTCTGGAAGGCATCTCCAGCCGGACGGTGCGCGTGCGGGTGTGGCGCGGGCTGATCGAGGGCAACGCCGCGGAGCGCACCCTGGCCGAACACGAGGCGATCTATCGGGCCCTGGCCGCCGGGGACGCCGCCTTGGCCCAGGCGGCCGCGCTGGTGCACGTGGCGACGACGGAGAAGTGGCTGCGCAGGCACCTGACCGGGGAGGCGGACGCCGCCGGCGCGCTCGACGCGGCGCCCGGAGCCGCCGGCGCGTGAGGACGCGCGAGACGGCTACTGCCGAAGAGCGGCGCGGTGAGGCGACGGCGAGACAGGCGAGACAGGCGAAACAGCGGCGCTTGAGCCCGCAGCGGCGCGCCTCAGCCGCGCCGGCCGGTCAGTGACGGTTGACCGGTCGGCGCGGCCGCCTGGCCACACGCGGGTCCTGCGCGACCCATGCTCCGCCGACCCGCGTGGGCGTCTGTGCGGGGCGGGCGGCCACCCGCCCCGTCGGTGTCAGCAGGCGGAGTCGGTCCACGACCGGTGATCGGCGAATCTCACGCAAGACGCTCCAAGACGATATGGACGGGTGGGCTGGAAGTGCGCAACAGCGTGCATGTGACCGCTAACATCCGCCGCCGCGACGGGTCGGTCTTGTCGGTGGCGGGACGAGCCTGTCCGGGTGTGTCGCATCGTCTGGTGAAGGTGCCAAGATGATGCGAAAATCTCAAGGGCGGTCGGCGCGATGCGCACCCAAGAGCGAGATCGGTGCGCGCGGTTGTCACCTTTCATCTGCGTGCTTTGACGTATTGCGACGTTAACGGGCGCGTCGCCGAAAAACGGCGAATCAGGAAACTTTCATGTCGATCACCCGTTCGCTCATATCGCCTGCGGGCAAGTCATCCCATCAGTTCGCCCTCCGGACACGCGCCGTGTCTAGACGGGCTTGCGGTGACTGCGCTACAAAGACATCCGATGTGTCCGTGGTTGTGCCGCATCAACATGACATCGCGACGCATCAGGAGGATTTGTGTCTGTTCATCCCAGAGTGCTGCGGTATGCCGCT
>NZ_JAGSXH010000167.1 GCF_018283645.1 Actinocrinis puniceicyclus
TCAAGATGCGGCAGGATCGCCTCGAACTTCGCCGCCAGCACCCGCTCGTCGATCTCCATGACCACAGCCATAGCAGAATCCTGGCAGGACAATCAGGACATGTAAAGATAATTTAGCGACGAGCCCTTAGTCCCGGGACCTGATCTCGGGACCAAGCCCCGGCAGTTGGTTGGGCACGCCGCCGGACCGCGGCCCGACCGCGGCCGGACCCGTGCAGTTCCTGTCGTAATGAGCCCTCAGCCTGCCCGCCTGCCCGGTGAACTCCTCAGCTGCCGGCGAACAGGTGCGCCAGCTCTGCGTCGATGTCGTAGTGCCGCGGCTCGGTCCCGGGCGGCACGGCGGCGTTGGTGCGCTTCAGAAAGGACTCCAGCGCCCGGGCCGGTGCCTCTAGCAGCGCCTCGCCCTCGGGTGACGACAGTGCGATGCACACGATGCCCTGCCCCCGGTTGCGTGACGGCCACACGCGGACGTCGCCGCATCCGGTCGGCCGCCGCAGTCCTTCGGACAGCAGCTCGCGGGCGAATACCCAGTCCACGGTTTCCTGGGCACCGGTGTGAAAAGTGGCGTGAACGGCATACGGGTCGGCGGAGTCGTAGCGCAGGCCGGCCGGGACGGGCAGAGACGACTCGCTGGACACGACCAGGCGCAGGTGCAGCTCACAGGTCACCGAAGTGCTCATGGGCGGCCGGCCTTTCCCGTAGAAGTGCGCTGAGGGCTTACGCACGGAACGTCGGCAAGATGCCACCGGAGCGTGGTCGGTAAACCCCTACGACCGATATGCACGGGTACGTCTACGCCGTCAGGCTGAATGCGGGGCGCCCGGCTCCCATCGCTGGATCGCCTGGCGTCCGAACCGCGCCGCCCTCGCCGCCCGGCTTCGACGGTCCCATGCCTCGGCGCGCGACCGGAGCAAACGCGCCTTGCCATCCGGCGAAAATCCCATCAATTACGCCCATAAGTGTTAACGGAGGCATATTTAGCAGGAAAATTCCGGTTGCGAGAAAGCGCTTCGCCGACGAGGCGCCGCGGGCGGTCCGACGCAGACCCGGCGCGACCCGGCCCAGCGACGGAGCGACCCGCGCCGAGCGGCCGAGCGGCCGAGCGCGGCGAGGTGACCGACCGGAGCGCAGTCCGGTCGAGCGCGGTCCGGTCGAGTTCGGTCCCGTCCCGTCCGGCGCGCAAGCCTACTCGGCCCGCCGCCTTGCGGGCCGGAGGCGGTCGCTGCGGATCCCCCGCGACCGCCCTGAGGGTGATGGCCGGGGCGGGGCGGCGAGGGCCCATGGCGCGGCGTGAGTGCCGCTGCGGCTCGGCAGACGAGTGTGTCTCCGCCTGGGCTCACCGCGGTTCGTTCGCCGCAGAAGTCGCAGCGCCAGGCCAGCGACTCCAGGTCGGCGGGGCGGATGCTGAGCCGTACTGATACCGGGGGATGCCAGCGATGGATCCGCTCGATCACCGCGTCGATCTGCGAACCTGCGGGTGGATAGAGCGCGCGTAGTTCGTCATGGCTGCTCGTGGTCCGGGAGAATCGCTGGATCATGTCGATCGAGGCAGACACGCCGGCATTCTCTATACGGCAGTCTCAACGAGAACCCCCCATGGGTGGTGGCTCAGGATCCTGACCCGAACCTCTGGCCAGGCATGAGTGCCAGGCTCTGTGTTTCAAACCTTTCCATCAACCGCTTCCCCGTCTTTGAGCCCATCGGGCCGCGACAGGTAGTGCTCATGTGGCGTCGGCGTCAGAGCCGATCGCTGTGCTCAGGGCCCGCAGGGCGTCATCGTATCGGTGACGGTTGAACTGGCTTGGGCCGAACGCCGCGTAGTCGCATCCCGCAACGAGCCGGGATCGGTTGTTGTGCCGGAACCGGGCTCGCGGTGCGGCCGTCGCCACCGGGACACGCCTCGGCCAAAGGATTCGTAGATCCGCCCGCGCATGCGGTATCGTCTTCCACGTCGCGGGCGATTAGCTCAGCGGGAGAGCGCTTCGTTCACACCGAAGAGGTCACTGGTTCGATCCCAGTATCGCCCACCGCGTTTATGCAGGTAGAGGCTCTGCCGGAAGAGATCCGGCAGAGCCTTTCGATCTTCAAGTCCGCGAAAAGTCCGTCGCGATGCTCGGCGAACGGTCTCGAATCCGTGGGAATCGCCGCGACCGGACACCACATCCGAATTGCCGCGAATCCTCACAAGAGTCGCGCCCCTGGCAGACTTCTGATGCACCCCTATCTCTCCGGCGATCTTCCACGGCAGCCCGAGCGGCATAGAGCGCCTATCCGATCCCGTCAGGCTCCAATGACGCGCCCGCGCCTCCGAGCGCGATCTCGGCGAGTTGCTGGCACCAGAGCTCCCGCATCTCCGCCTCGCGGGGGTTCCTGGTGAACGCTTCGGCGACGGCGCGGGTGCGGCCGTTCCAGCCGCGGCGGTTCTGTAGCGCGCCTCGGATGGCGGCGGCCAGTTGCCGGTGGGTGGGGGTGGAGCCGGTTTCCAGGTCGGAGCAGAACAGTGCGTCGACGAGGCGGGCGAGGGCGAGGTGGCCCTCGTTGAGGTCGGCCGTCGCGTGCATCCCCGGCTCGGCGTCGACTCGGTCAGGCCGAGCGTCCCGGTCGGGGTTTGCGGTGGCTCGGCGTCGGGGGTTGTTGGGCTGGGGCATGGTGACCCTCCTATGCAGGGTGTTCTGGGCCCTGGTCCGGTGCTCCTACACCGGGCTGGGCATTGCGAAGGTCCGGGCGGCAACCCGGCCGTGATGGCGTATGGGGCGGCTGCGCGGTTCGCCGCTGCGTCCCTGGCGGCATGGTTCGGCTGCCGGGAACGCCGATACGTGTGTGCGCTCGTTGCGGCAGCGCCGACCGTGAGATTCAGAACCGCAGCAGATCTACGCCTTGGCGCACGCCGGCGTCTTGGCGCAGCAGGCGCGTGAAGCGTTCGTCAACGCGAAGGTCGCGGCCTGATGCCCGCCGTGTTCGAGGACTTCGTCGAGTTGGCTGAGACCCGCCTTCGGCAGGCCGACGCGGGGATATGCGGCGGAGCGCGCGTGAGCGCGGCCACCTGCGCCGCGCTGTGCGCCGTCACGCGATCGCTCATCACGCTCAGCAAGCGGTACGGGACCACGCCGACCGGGGCGCCCGTGGCCGCCTGGCAGCCCGCGTTCCTCGACCGGCTCTCAGCAGCCGACCGCCGCATCCGGCGCCACGCTGGATCGAGTGCCGCGCCGACCGCGGCCGACGAACTGATCGGCGACGCCGCGCGTTTCCTGACCGTCGCCCAGGACCTGCTGGCCACGCACCTGGCCATACCCGACCCGCCTCGATCGTTCGCGCGTACGCCCGAAGGATCGGAACTGCTGGATGCGCCGGTGCGCCAACACCTGCTGCGCCGCGCCGCCGACCTCACCGACCGGGTGGCCGAACTGACCCGCACGGTGGTCAGGTTCGATGATCTGCCGCGCGAGCGACCAAACCGGATGGACGTGTACCGGCCGCGGGAGAAGGACCTGGCGGCCGCAGCGCGCGACCTGGCCGAAGCGGCCGCGCAGTGCCCAGAAACGTCCACCGCGCGCTTGGAGCTCTCGTCGGCCCCGGTCCTGGCGACGCCGGTGGACTATCCGCAGCCGGACGAGGCCCCCGGGTTCGCCGCCGAGCGGATCCGCACCGGTCTGGAGCGGCTCGCGACCGCCGCATATCGCGCTGCCAACCGTCTGAACACCGGCGAGCACCCGCCCGTGCACACGGCCGGGAACCTGCGCGCGGCCGCCACGAGTTTCGCCGTCGCACACGCGCTGGCCGCAGACCTGCTCACTCGCCTCGCCCCGCGTCTGCCGTCGACCCCTGATCTGGACATCGTCGAAGCAGCCGACCTGCTGCGCGCGGCAGGCGCTGCGTGGGCCAAACTGCCTCCGGTGTTGGTGCGCACCGCCAGCGTCCCGGACAGCGGCCCGCGCAGCCCGCTGACCGTCCAGGCCAACAGCGCCGCGATCCGGCTCGGGCGCCTGCTCTACGCCGATCCGACATGGACACCGCGGGTCGGCCCCGGTCGAGTGCGGGCCCTCGACGATCTGCTCGCGCCCGACGTTCTGGACGCACTGTGCGTGACGATCAGTGCGTTGCCGCGCTCGGCGGCGGTCCTCGCGTCCAATTACGCGCGGCTGATATCAGACGGCGTGCTCGACCTGTACTCCGCCGACCGCACCCACCGCCCCGAAGGCGAGGGCCGACACTATTACCCACTCCAGCCCGCCCAGCGCGATGGACTCGTGGCCGGATACGGATGCCACAGCGCTGCAGAACGAAGGCGTCACGCCACCGTCCGGCATCACGGACGCGATCGCGGCCGCATGGCAGGCGACCGCCGCCGCGATCACGAAGGCAAACGCCGACATCGACTCCGTCGCCTCAGACGTCGCCCAGGCTTACCAGCTCCAGAACGCGATGGTGACGGGAGCGTGCTCCAGCGGGGAGGCAGCCGGCGACCCGCCATCGCCGCCCACCCATCTGTCCTGATGCCGTTTCGGTTGAAGATCTTGGATGGGCCGGCGTCCGGCTTGGGGTCCGACAGGCAGTGGGCAGGTTTCAGTCGATCCTGTTGGAGGCGTCTACGCTCGCCGCTCACGACCCCCGCGGCTTGTGTGCTGGCGCGCGAGCTGCCCGCAGGCCTATTCGCCTGTCTTGTCTGGCAGGGATCCGAACCACATGAGCAACATCATCGCGAGTGCGTTGAGCAATGCGGCAGCGTTCAACGCTATATCAGGGGCCGAGTCCGTCGTTGGCCTTGTCATTCCCCATGCGAACACCGCCTGCCCTGTCGTGCCTGCGAGCGCCCACGCTGCCCAGAGCGCCGTGCGCCACGTGCGGCCGACGCGAGATTGCCAGCCCTCGACTTGCGCGTCTCGGGACGTCCGCACGATCCACTGCGCGAACCAGAGTGCCCCGCCGGGAAGCAGCAGCAACGACCCCACCGCCGTCGCACTGCTGTAGTGGAGCCGATCGCCATTGTGGCTGGGCCTCGCAGTGAACACGGCGACGCTCAGCCGGGCCAGGCGGCAGGAGACCAGTACTCCGGCGGCCGCGGCCAGCAGGAGGAAGTCGAAACCGAAGGGCTCGGTGCCCTGGCTCAGGTCGGTCGACAACGCTGACCAGGCTATGAAGCCGAACAGCGCCAGCGCGACCGATGCGCCCACCCGCCACCGTTGCGTGCGCTGACGCGGACTTGGCCCTTGGTCTTCGAACACGGCGCACTCTCCGGGGTGCTTGATCAACGTGGCGTAGTCAGCGTCTCACCCGAAAGCCGGGCACGGACACCCGGCTCTCCTGTCGCCGTGCCGGTTGGCACCGGCAGGCACACGCAATCCCGCCACGAGCCGACGTTCTCCGGGCTCTGAGATCACGAACGAAACACGGTCCGCCAACGAACCTGAACACCGACACGAGCCCCGATAAGCTTCCCGGACACCGACAGGTTCAGCCGTAGCGGAACGGCATGCTCCGGGCGCTGGGCGAATGGTTGAGTTCCGGCGGTGGGCCGGGTGCGGGCCGGCCCACCGCCGAGGCTGTCGTCCGGTCCATCGCGGCGACAGCCGGCCTTGATGGCTCGCCGAGCGTCATGGCGAGCAGGGTCGCCCGCACCGCGGTGAGGGCGGAAACGGTGAACTCCGGGCGCTCCCGGCGGTCGAACAGCACCCGCGCCAGCCGCACCCGCGTATCGCCTTCAAGTACCGTGGCCGTGTCGTCGGCGCAGTAGACCTGCGCGCGGTACCAGCCCGGCCAGCAATCGGCCGCGAAGTTGCGCACCAGGATCGCCGCCAGCATCACACAGGCGGTGGTCTGGTCCTGCGGGAGCGAGGCGCCCAGAGCGCACACGCCCGTACTCTCGGCGAGCTGGATCTCACCCTGCCAGTACGTGATCACGTTGACGGCACCGTCCTTTCGCCCTGCGGCTTGCGGCTCCTAGCACTCATTTCACTGCCTGAATACGAACCTAGAGATGTAATCTGTATCCAAGCGCACGCCGACCAACCTTCCGCAGGTTGAGTTATCGCGGCGCGGGCCGAGCCCTGATCGGCCAGTGATCACGGCTGACGCGAGAGTGCGGTTCTTCGACCATTTCCGCCGCGTCGTCGAGAGCGCACGCGCCGAGCGAGAGGCGCTCTTGCGGCGCCAAGCTCTCTACCTGCTCAGCTTCGACCAGCGGGCCGATGCGGCGGGCTGGCTGGCGCAGCACCGCGGGCGCCTGCCGCGCTGTCTGGGCGGCTGGTCACCGACCTGGCCCACCGCGCGATCCCTGGCGGCGTCGATGACGCGGCACGGTGACCGCACTCTGCTGCTCGAGTTCATCGAGCGCGGGTTGAGCGACGAACGCAGCCAGGTCGCGAATCTGAACTACTGGGCCTACTGGGTCGGGGAGACCGCGGCGGCAGAATGCGACGATTCGTTCATGCCGGGAGGTCTGGGCGCGTGGCGCGGCGATCGGCTTCTGCGGCACCTGGTGGACCGGCTGGACGGCGCGCTCGGGTACGTGGATCTGAACGTGCACACCACGTGGGCGCTGCTCGCCGCGCGCCCGAAGCTCATCGTCGATGATCCGCGCACGAGCGCCGATCTTGAGCGTAGAGTCGGGATACTTCTCGATACGAAGCCGGTTTCGAGGCAGGCACTCGGCGAGCTGGAGTCGATCCGCTACGCGCTCCGGCTCCACCGTTGATCGCAGGACAGGAAGGCGGATCGCGTGGAGGACTCGCAGTTCGAGGGCACGGCCCGGCTCATCTTCGAGGCGGGACTGCTCAAGCTCTCGAAGCGCACCGGCTGGTGGATCTGCGGGGTGAAGGACCCGGAATCGATCGCCGAGCACTCCTTCCGCACGGCCCTGATCGCCTCGCTGCTGGCGAAGCTGGAGGGCGCCGATCCGGCTCGCGCCGCGTATCTGGCGCTGTGGCACGACTCGCAGGAGACAAGGGTCGGCGACATTCCGCACATCGGCCGGCGGTATCTGGACGCTGCGTCGAACGAGGCGGTGACGGCCGATCAGACCAGTGGTCTGCCCGGACCGCTCGCAGAGGAGATCCGGGCGCTCGTCCACGACTACGAGCACGGCGACAGCCTAGAAGTCCAGTGCGCCCATGACGCCGACAAGCTCGAATGCCTCTTCCAGGCCGTGGAGTACCGCGACACGGGCCACCGGAACGTGGCCGGCTGGATCGAGTCGAGCAGGACGAAACTGAACACGAAGTCGGCGCAGAGAATCGCGGACGTGGCCGTGACGATGTCCTCCCAGGACTGGCACCGCGCCGCCCTTGAGCAGCGAGCCGCCGTCAAGTGAGTCGTGGGGTTGCGGGTTAGGGGGCCGGCGCGAACGACAAGCTCGCACAAATCGATCGCCGCACGCCCGTTGACCTCGGCATGCCAGCCCCGCTCAAGTCCGGATGAGCCGGGTTCCAGTGGGGTCTACTCAGGACACCGATCGTGTGCCACGCATGCAGCCACCCCTTGAGCCGATAGTCCGCAGTCAGTCCGCGGGCGAAGGCCTCGAGCGGAGCGAGGCCGCTGTCTTGCGCGTTGGCGATCCACTCGTCGATCAGGTGGCCCTCAAGGTTGGCCATCATCTTCGCGAACGCGCGTATGTGCCCGGCCAGGGCGGCGAGTTCAGGGCCCCGGCAGCGTTGCGACGACCGCCGGAATCCGCCCATACGCACGCGGGGTCGTTGTCATGACACGGGGTCAGACCCCAGCCAAGGCAAGGCGTTCTGAATAATCCTCCATATCCGCGCCGCGAGTCATGGCACGATGGACTGCATGATGACACAGGACCCAGAACGGGTTGTCGTGCTGGGCTACGAGAATCTGCCCGGCTGCCCGCATCCGTACAGCGCCGTCTGCAGCTGACTGCTCGATCGCGGAATCGACTGGCTGCCCTTCGCTCCTGAGGACGTGCGGATCGACCTGGCCTGCGGCAGACGCAAGGACGGCCATTGGCGCGGCTGGTTCAGCATCCAGATCCCATCGGCGGTACTACGGCAACTCGGCCTACACCCGGATCAGCCAACATCGCACATCATCGGTCCCACCCAACCCGACTGGTGGCGCTCCGACGCAATGCGTCGACTCGGATGCCACCGCTGATGACCAGCCGCACGCCGGTCGGTTGCCGCAACACGGCGAAGGACTCCGACTGCCGCCCGGCGCACAGATCTTGCTCGCGACGTGCGCGCAACAAGATCGCCGGCAGAGCCTTGAAAATGTCGGTCGTGGCTCGGGTTGATTGCTGGTGGAGCCGGCAGTCAGTCGAGGAAGGTGGAGATAGCGTCGAGCCACGCCTCGGGTTGGTCGATGTGGGTCATGTGGCCGGCCTGGTCGAGGATGGCGACGTGGGCGTGGGGGATGACGGCGGCGCTCTGTTCGGCCAGGGTCGCAGGGAAGGTCATGTCCTGGCGGCCGTGTAGTAGCAGGATCGGCAGGCCGAGGGCTGCGAGCCGCTCGACAGAGTTCTGCGGCCGGGCCGGTGGGAGAGCGCCGTCGAGGTAGGGGCGGGTCCACTCGGCGGTGAAGCGCACCTGCTCGAGGCGGCGGCGGTATTCGGGGCATGCTTCGGGTCGCCAGATGTTGGCGGGGATGCCTGCGAGCGCGTCGGCGCGGACGAGTTCGGGGCTCGGTTCGGGATCGTCGGCCCATACGGCATTGCCCGTGGCTTGAAGCTGTGCGACCTCGGGCCAGTGCTCGTAGGCGTTGTCGGGCACCGGCGGGATGCTGCTGGAGGCGATGATCAGGCGTCGGATCCGGTGGGGCGCGGCGAGCGCGAGGCGTTGGGCGAGCAGGCCGCCGTAGGAGAAGCCCAGCACATCGGTGCGCTCGATGCGCAGGGCGTCGAGCAGGGCGAGCAGGTCGGCGACCGCGGCGTCGGGTGTGTAAGCCTGCTGTGGTAGACCGGTGGTCGAGCGGCCGCAGCCGCGCAGATCCGCGAACACAAGCCGGTGGGTGTCGGCCAGGCGTTCCAGCGGTTGGCGCAGGTAGCTGTGGTCCCAGTCCGGGCCGCCGTGGATGACCAGCAACGCTCGGTCGGCTGGCCCGGTGCTGCGGGCGGTGAACAAGCGAACCGGCGGCTCGGCGCAGACCGGGACATGCTCTTCGATCAGCATCCGGTCAGTGTTGCAGGGCGCGGTGACACCCCTGGTCCGGCCCGAACCTAGGGGCCGGACCAGGGGGCGCGGTCGGGTCGCGCAGCGCGGCCCACACCTGCGGCAGGGTGGGGTCGGTCAGGGTGCTGGCTGCGTGGGTGTGGCCGGTGGTCTCGTGGATGGCGAGCGAGATCGCGGCCTCCTCGGTGGGGGTGAGGGGTCGGACGAGTTTGGTGCCCAGTAGCGCGCCGAGCAGGGTCAGGCGCCGCCGGTGGATCTCGGCGAGCCGCTCCCGGAGTGCGGCGGGGTCGGTGGGCAGGTTCTGGC
>NZ_JAGSXH010000168.1 GCF_018283645.1 Actinocrinis puniceicyclus
CGTGACACGCTCGCGGCCGAGGAACCGCTGGAGATCCGTGTCGCGGGCAAGCAGATCGCCGTGACGATGCGCACCCCCGGCGACGATTTCGACCTGGTCGCCGGCTATCTGGTCGGCGAGGGCGTGGTGCGGGAGCGGCATCAGCTCGCCCGGATGCGCTTCTGCGGGGACTCGGCCTGTTCGGGACCCGTCGGGCTGACGCCCTCGGCGTCGCAGGACCCGCACCGGGTGGAAGCCGCGCACGACACGTACAACATCGTCGACGTCGATCTCGCCCCGGGCACCGAGCTACCGCTCTGGTCACTCGACCGCACCACCTACACGACCAGCGCGTGCGGCGTCTGCGGCAAGTCGAGCATCGAGGCCGTCCGCGCCAACGCGCACTGGAGCGTGGAGACGGATCCGCTCCGGATAAGCGCGCAGACCCTGTATTCGCTGCCGAAGACGCTGCGCGCCGGGCAGAAGCTGTTCGCGACGACCGGAGGTCTGCACGCGGCCGGCCTGTTCGGCGCCGACGGGACGCTGCTGTGCGTGCGCGAGGACGTCGGCCGGCACAACGCGGTGGACAAGGTGATCGGCTGGGCGCTGCGCAACGACCGGCTGCCGCTGCGCGGGCACCTGCTCGCCGTCAGCGGACGGGCGTCGTTCGAGCTGGTGCAGAAGTCGGCGGCGGCCGGGATCCCGGTGCTCGCCGCGGTTTCCGCGCCCAGTTCGCTGGCGGTGCAACTGGCCCGGGAGTGCGGCATGACGCTCGCGGGCTTCGTGCGCGGCGAGTCCGCGAACGTCTACTGCGGAACGCACCGCATCAGCCCGGCCGGGTGAGCGGCCGTGGGCGCGGCGGCTGATCGCCCGGCGCCTGCCGGCTGCTGTGCACGAGCGCCACGGCCTCGGGCGTCGAGTGCACGCCGAGCTTGGCCAGGATGTTGCGCACATGGGTGCGGACGGTGTGCGGCGACAGGCCCAGCCGCGCCGCGATCGCCGCGCGGGTCAGGCCGTCGATCACACTGGCGAGGATTTCGCGCTCGCGCCGCGTCAGAAGGCTGATCGGGTCGCGCCGCGCGGGTTCGGGTTCGCGCACGGGCCGCACGGACGTGGCGAGCGCCGCGTCCAGGGAGGCGATCGCCTGAACCCGTGACTGGACACCGAGCTTCATGAGCACGTTCTGGGTGTGTGTGCGAGCCGTGGACGGCGTGATGGCCAGCGTCCTGGCGATCTGCCGGTTCGACTCGCCGCGCGCCAGGCGCTCCAGCACCTCGCGTTCGCGCTCCGTCAGCGCGTCGCAGTGCCCGTGTCCGCATGCGGTCATTCTTCAGCCTCCTCTGTCCAGTCTGCCGACTACACATCAACCGTAGGCAGAGGTGATCAAGTGCGCGGCCGGTTCGGGCAGCCTCACTCGGTCAGCCTATTTACATGATCGACGCATTGTCGGAGCACGCCGCTAGCCTCGCGGCCCATGACCGTACCTGACGAGCCGGAGTACCTCGCCGCCACGCGAGCCGGCTACGACACAGTCGCCGCCGACTACGCCGCGCTGCTGGCCGACGCCTTGGCCGACAATCCCTTCGACCGCGCCGTGCTCGCCCTCTACGCGGAGCTTGTGCGCGGCGCGGCATCCGGTGAGGGCGCACAGCAGGTTGTCGACGTCGGCTGCGGACCGGGGCGGATCACCGCCCACCTTGCCGGGCTGGGCCTGAACGTGTTCGGCATCGACCTCTCGCCCGCGATGATCGAACAGGCCCGGCGCCGTCATCCCGGCCTGGAGTTCCGGGTGGGGCAGATGACCGCGCTGGACCTGCCTCCGGGCTCCGTGGCCGGCCTGGTCGCCTGGTACTGCGTCATCCACGTGCCACCCGCCGAGCACCCGGTCGTGTTCTCCGGCTTCCGGCGGGCGCTCGCGCCGGGCGGCCACCTGCTGCTGGCCTTTCACGCCGGAGACGAACGCCGCCGCATCACCGCCGCCTACGGCCACAGCGGCCTCGCCTTCGACGCCTACCGGCTGCCGCCCGAGCGCGTGGAGCAGCAGGCCGTGCGAGCCGGATTCCTCCCCGTGGCCCGGTTCTCCCACGCGCCGATCGGTCCCGAGAAGACTGCGCAGGCCTACCTGATCCTGCGCGCCGGGGAAGGCGCCGGCTGATCATTCGGCGAGTGTGAGCCACTGCTCCTCAAGGCCCTCGCGCTCGGCGGCGAGCTCGCGCAGCTCGGCATCCAGCTTCCCGACGGCCTCGTAGTCCGCCGCCGACTCGGCCATGAGCTCGTGCAGCCGCGTCTCCCGAGCGGCGATCTTGTCCAGCCGCCGCTCGATCCGGGCAAGTTCCTTCTGCGCGGCGCGCTGGTCACGGGCGCTCGGCACGGCGCGGTCGGCGGCTGCCGAGGCGCCCGAACCCGGTGCGCTCGCGGCGGCGCGCTGCCGGGACGCGTCGGCTGCCGCGACCGTCTCCGCACGGCGCTCAAGGTACTGATCCACACCGCCCGGCAGCATCCTGAGCCCGCCGTCGCCGAGCAGCGCGGCGATCCGGTCCGTGGTGCGCTCCAGGAAGTACCGGTCGTGTGAGACCACGATCATCGAGCCCGGCCAGCCGTCGAGCACGTCCTCCAGTGCGGTGAGCGTGTCGATGTCCAGATCGTTGGTCGGCTCGTCGAGCAGCAGTACGTTCGGCTCGTCCATCAGCAGCCGCAGCAGTTGCAGCCGCCGCCGCTCGCCGCCGGACAGGTCCCCGACCGGCGTCCACTGCTTGTCCCCGGCGAAACCGAATCGCTCCAGCAGTTGCGAGGCGGTCAGCGTCCTGCCCTTGCCGAGGTCGACCGACCCGCGCACCTCCTCGACGGCCTTGAGCACCCGCGTGTCCGGCGGGATCTCGGTGATCTCCTGGGACAGCAGCGCGGGCCGGACCGTCACCCCGGTGACCACCTTCCCGTCGTCCGGACTCACCGCGCCGGTCAGCAGCCGCAGCAGGCTGGTCTTGCCGGAGCCGTTGACCCCGACCAGGCCGACCCGCTCACCCGGAGCGAGCTGCCAGGTGAGGTGGTCGAACAGGATCCGGCCGCCCTGCCCGTCCGCCGCGGCGCCGCCGCTCTCACCGCCGACCTCGCCGCCGACCTCGCCGCCGACCGAATAGGTCACGTCTTCGAGTTCGTACACGGTGCGGCCGAGACGCGCCGTGGCGAAGCCCATCAGCTCGGCCGAGTCGCGCGGCGGCGGTTCCGCGTCGATCAGCGCGTTCGCCGCGTCGATCCGGAACTTCGGCTTGGAGGTGCGGGCCGGGGCGCCGCGCCGCAGCCACGCCAGTTCCTTGCGCAGCAGATTCTGCTTGCGGTCCCAGTCCGCCGAGGCGACCCGGGCGCGTTCGGCCCGCGCCAGCACGTACGCCGAGTAGCCGCCCTCGTAGGAGTGCACCTGGCCGCGGGCCACCTCCCACGTCAGCGTGCAGATCTCGTCGAGGAACCAGCGGTCGTGGGTGACGACCAGCAGCGCCGATCTGCGGCCCTTGAGATGCGCGGCGAGCCAGGAGATGGCCTCCACGTCCAGATGGTTGGTCGGCTCGTCCAGCAGCAGCAGCCGGTCCGCGGCGTCGGCTTCGAGCAGCGCCTTCGCCAGCGCGATGCGGCGCCGCTCGCCGCCGGAGAGCGGGCCGACGACCGTGTCCAGCCCGTCGCGGAAGGCGGGCGCGCCGACGCCGCCGAGCAGCCCGGTCAGCACGTCCCGCACGTGCGCCTGCCCGGCCCATTCGTGCTCTGCCATACCGGCCAGCAGCAGTTCGCGGATCGTGGCCCGCGGGTCGAGGTCGTCATGCTGGCCGACGACGTTGACCTGCACCGCGCCGCTGTGCGTGACCCGGCCCGCGTCCGGCGCCTCCAGCTTGGCGAGCAGGCGCAGCAGCGTCGACTTGCCGCCGCCGTTGCGCCCGACGACGCCGATGCGATCGCCCTCCGAGATGCCGAGCGACACGCCGTCGAGAAGCGTCCGGGTGCCGTACGCCTTGCTCACGGCCTCGATGTTGACCAGGTTCACCACGACAGCAACGGTACCCGTACGCGCTGCGTGCTCTGCCTTCCTCCAGGTCAGCCGCTATCCGGCGATCGGCAGTTCCGCGTCGTCACGCAGGAACAGCGGGATGCGCTCGATCGGCGCGTCGACGGTCACGTCCTGGCCGCCCTCGTATCGCCGCCCGGTCCACGCATCGCGCCAGGAGGCACCGGCCGGCAGGTACACCGTCCACGCGCGCGCGCCCGCCTCAAGCACGGGCGCGACGAGCAGGTCAGGTCCGAACAGGTACGCGGTGTCGATCTCCCACGCCCGGCGGTCGTCGGGGAATTCGAGGTGATACGGCCGCATCGGCGTGAGACCCGTCTCGTGCGCTTCGCGCATCACGTCGAGGATGTACGGCTTGAGCCGCTCGCGCAGCGCGATGTACGAGGCCATGATCTCGGCTGCTTCCTCGCCGTAGGACCAGATCTCGTTCGGCGCGCCTGTCATCCCCGGCCCGAACGGCGTGGCCGGGGAGCGCACGCCGTGCAGCCGGAAGATCGGGCTGAACGCGCCGAACTGGAACCATCGCACCATCACCTCGCGGTACTCCGGAGAGGTCGGGTCGCCGCCGTGGAAACCGCCGATGTCGGTGTTCCACCACGGGATACCGCTCAACGCCGTGTTCAGGCCGGCCGGGATCTGCTTACGCAGCGTCTCGAAATCGGTGAAGATGTCGCCGGACCAGAGGATCGCGCCGTACCGCTGGGAGCCGGCCCAGGCCGAGCGGTTGAGCGTGACGATCTCGCTGCGGCCCTCGGCGAGCATGCCCTCGTGGAACATCCGGGCGTTCTCGCGCGGGTACAGGTTGCCGACTTCGAGGCCGGGCCCGGCGTGGTAGCGCAGGTTGGCCGAGTAGCCCGGCTTCAGTTCGGGCTCGCAGGCGTCCGCCCAGAACACCTCGATGCCGTGGGAGAGATAGTTCTCCCGCACCTTCGACCACACGAATTCGCGCGCCGCCGGGTTGGTCGCGTCGTAGAAGGCGACCTGCACGGTCTTGTCGATGCCCTTGTCCGGCCAGTCGGCGTGCGCGACCGGGCCGAACTCGGTGCCGATGAACAGGCCGCGCCGCTCCATCTCGGCGTGGAACTCGGAGAGCGGACTGACGGAGGGCCAGACCGACACCATCAGCCGGGTGCCGTACTCGGACAGCTCCTTTACCGCGGCCTGCGGGTCGGGCCACTCGGCCGGGTCGAAGCGCCACTCGCCCAGGTGCGTCCAGTGGAAGAAGTCCGCGACGATGACGGCGAGCGGCAGCCCGCGGCGGCGGTACTCGCGGGCGACTTCGAGAAGCTCCTCCTGCGACTTGTAGCGCAGCTTGCACTGCCAGAACCCGGCCGCCCACTCGGGAAGCCCGGGCGTGTGGCCGGTCGCGTCGGCGTAGTTGCGCTGGATGCGCGCCGGGGTTCCCGCGGTGATCCAGTAGTCGAGCTGGCGCGCGCTGTCGGCGACCCAGCGGGTGCCGTTGACCGCCAGCTCGACCCGGCCGATCGCGGGGGTGTTCCACAGGAAGCCGTAGCCGCGCGAGGAGACCAGAAACGGGATGCTGACCTCTGAGTTGCGCTGCACCAGCTCGACGACAGCGCCCTTCTGGTCGTACAGACCGTGCTGGTGTTGGCCGAGGCCGTACAGCCGCTCGTCAGGGTACGCGGCGAAACGCTGCTCAAGCCGTGCGTATCCGTTGCCGTGTGCGGTACGCAGTCGCGGGCCGGGCCACCAGAAGTGCGCGTCCTGCTCGGCGAGCAACTCGGCGCCGTCCGCGGTCCGGGTGAAGGTGATCCGGCCGATCAGGGAGATCGTGGCGGTGATCGCGCCGTTGACGACGGTGGCCTCGCGCGCGCCGACGGTCACGGTCGGTTCGGTGTCGAGCGGCGGCGCGCTCTCCCGGACCAGTGCGCCGGGCAGGGCGTCGAGGATCGGTCCGCCGACTCGGGAGCGCACCCGCAGTGCGTCGGCGCCCCATGCCTCGATCCGTAGGGTCTCCTGGCGGCCGGTCCACTCCAGGCCGCCGGGGGCTGCGCGGAACTCGCCCTCTTCGTGGGCGAGAGAGGCCAGCGGCGCTTCGTCTGACATTCAACAGCCTTTCCGTGGACTGGGGTGGGGTCGCGCGGGCCGGCCGACCCCGCCTTCGCACGCCGGCGGCGGCGACCGTGGTGCGGCCTGCCTCGGCGGGCGGCGGGCGCGGTCGGAGTTCGGACTCAGGAGGCTGACGGCGGCGCGCTCGACTCGCGCACGGTCAGGATCGGCGGCAGCAGCGTGACCGATTCGCCCCGGTCGCCCTCGAGTTGCGCCATCACCATCCGCACCGCGCGCCGGCCCATCTCCTCGGCCGGGATGGACACGCTGGTCAGCCGCGGCGAGGACTGGAGCGCGACCTGGTCCGGGCAGATCGCCACGACACTGGTGTCCTCGGGGACCGCGCGGCCGGAGAGGCGCAGCAGGCTGAGCAGCGGCGGGATCGCCGACTCGTTCTGCACGACGAAAGCGGTGGTGGACGGCCGCTCTTCGAGGATGCGCGACAGTATCCCGGCGGTGGACTCGTACGTGCCCTCACAGGCCCGGTGCATCGCGCGCAGGCCG
The DNA here is from genome assembly GCF_018283645.1 of Actinocrinis puniceicyclus. Lineage (GTDB taxonomy): Bacteria > Actinomycetota > Actinomycetes > Streptomycetales > Catenulisporaceae > Actinocrinis > Actinocrinis puniceicyclus. The sequence continues at coordinate 6,605 of NZ_JAGSXH010000168.1, forward strand.
CGCTCGGCGGCCCGGCGCTGGAAGCCGCGCAGGGTCAGCGCCGCGAAACCGGTGTGCCGCTGGTAGACGCCCTCGCCCTCGCCGATCAACGCGACGTCGCGGTGACCCAGGTCGGCCAGGTGGTCGGCGCAGGCCGCCCCGGTCGCCTCGAAGTCCAGGTCGACGCAGGCCAGGCCGGCCGGGTCGGCGGGCAGGCCGATCAGGACGGCCGGGGTGTCGGTCTCGCGCAGCACCGGGATGCGGTCGTCGTCGAGTTCGACGTCCATCACGATCATGGCGTCGGCCAGGCCGCTGCCGGCGATCCGGCGCACGCCGCGGGTGCCCTCGTCCTTGGTGAGCAGCAGTACGTCCTGGCCGTACTCGCGGGCCTCCGTGGTGACCGCCATCGCGATCTCCATGATCACCGGCACGTACATGTCGCTGCGCAGCGGCACCATGAGCGCCAGGATGTTGGAGCGGTTCGAGGCCAGGGCGCGGGCACCGGCGTGCGGGTGGTAGCCGAGCGCCTCGATCGCCGCCTCCACCTTGCGCCGCGTGTCGTCGGAGATGGAGCGTTTCCGGGAGAGCACGTAGGAGACTGTGGAGGGCGAGACGCCCGCCTGGCGGGCGACTTCGGCCAGCGTCACCATGGAGTCCTCCAGGGCCGTCCCGGAGTGTGCGGACCCGGGCTCGGCAGCGTTATCGGTCGGGGGCGGGAACGGGCGGCGGCGCGGTCGGAGGCTGGGCCGGAGACAGGTGAAGCGCTTCGACTCGACTCGGAGCAGGCCGCGCCCGGTCTTGCCCATGAAGGGTAGACCGGGCAGGTAGGGAATGTCCATGGGGATCGTCGAAGCGCTTCGATTCCCGACTCTCGGCACCGCATCAACGGCACTGGCCGGGCACCGGAATCGGTGCCCGGCCAGTGACCGGAGAAGATCTGCCGCCTACAGCGGCCGCGCAAGACGCGCCACGCCCGCGTCGACGACGAGTGCAGTGATCGTCGGAGGCGGGCCGAGGTCGCAGCGGCCCGATTCCGCCGCCGCGGTCAGGCATTCGTCAGATCCAGGACGGCAGCCACATGTGGTTGGACCAGTCCGTGTAAGGGATCGTCTGTCCGGTGTAGATCGGATAGAAGTACGCGAACAACGCCACGATGCCGACCACCAGCGTCCCGGCCACGGCCGAGCCCCACACCCGGCGCGTCGGCGAAGCGTCCGCCCGCCCGAGGATCGAGCCGATCGCCATCGTCGCGCCCAGCACCATGAACGGCAGGAAAGCGATCGCGTAGAACGAGAAGATCGTGCGCTGCGCGTACCACAACCACGGAACGACACCCGCCGCGATCCCCGCCAGGATCGCCGCCGCACGCCAGTCCCGCCGCCCGATCCAACGCCAGAACAGAAACACGATCGCCGCCGTCGCGAGCCACCACAGCAGCGGATTGCCCAACGCCAGCACCTCAGCCGAGCAGGAGCCCATCGACGGCGTGCAGCCCTGTTGCCCGGTCTTCGGCGCCTCGTAATAGAACGCGACCGGGCGGCCCAGGACGAACCAGGACCACGGGTTGGACTGATACGGGTGCGGCGACTGGAGATTGGCGTTGAAGCCGTACTGCTGATCGACGTAGTTCCACAGCGAACGCAGCGGATCAGTCCACGTCGGCCAGAAGTTCGACGGATGCGCATTCGCCCAGAACCGGTTGTACCCCCCACCGTTCGCCGTATCGAAGAACCACCCCGCATACGAAGCCACGAACACGAACACCGCCGTCACCGGCAACGCCACAAACGCCCTCGGAACATCCCGCAGCAACACCGCCAGCGACGGCCGGCGCACACCCACCGCCCGACGCGCCCCCCGATCCCACGCCACACTCAACAGCGCGAACACCGCCACGAAGAACACACCGTTCCACTTCGTCGCGGTCGCCAACCCCAACGACAAACCCGCCACCAGACGCCAAGGACGCAAACCCAGCCCCGGACCACGCTCCCCCATCCCCAACAACACACCCGAACCACGTTCCTCACGCCAATCGGCCAACCTCGCCCGCGCCTTGTCCCGATCCACCAACAGCGCCGCGAACCCACCGAGAATGAAGAACATCTGCACACCATCGAGCAGCGCCGTACGCGCCATCACGAACGCCAGCCCGTCGAAAGCGAGCAACAGACCCGCGACACAACCCATCAACGTCGAACGGAACATCCGGCGCGCGGCCCGGGCGATGATGTAGATCGCCAACGTGCCCAGCAGCGCCTCCATCAACCGCCAACCCACCGGGTTCAGGCCCCAGAACTGCTCACCCGCACCGATCACCCACTTACCCACCGGCGGATGCGCCACGAACTCCTGACACGGGTTGCAGTTGAAGCTCGCCGCGCCGTTGTGGCCCATCGTGCCGGGACCGACGAGCTTCGGATTGGCCGTGTTCGAGTCCACCCAGCTGTGTTCCCAGCCGTAGACGTACATCGACCAGGCGTCCTTGGCGTAGTACGTCTCATCGAAGATCAACGAGTTGGGCCACACCAGGTTCCAGAACCGCAGCACACCCCCGACCACCGTGACCACCAGCGGCAGGATCCAGCCCGCACCACGGAAGAACTCCGGATAGAACGGCGGCACCAACCGATCACGCAACGACGCACGCGGATCCGGACGCACCGAACCACTCGCCCGATACCAGACCCGCCCACGCTCCCAACCACGGCGCATCCGACCATGCCGCGCCCCGTCGAAGGACTCTGCCTCCGGCCCGCCCGGCGCCACAAGCCCCCCATACCCGCCCACGGC
>NZ_JAGSXH010000169.1 GCF_018283645.1 Actinocrinis puniceicyclus
GTCGCGGACTGCGGGACGGGCGGGCCTCCGGGTCTGCGAGAGTAGTGACCGTGACGAAGACTGCCGGGACCAAGACGACGGGGGCTGCCTCAGGAAGCGGGACGAGCGCGCTCGGCCCGGGCCGTGCCGCCGGACCGCAGCGGTCCGATCCGCACCGCACCGCCGCCGTGCGGCGACTGGAGAAAGCCACCGGTCCGCTCGCCAACGCCGCGATCTCCCGGATGGAACAGAAGTTCGCCTGGTACCGCAACATGCCGCCGGAGAACCGTTCCTGGGTCGGACTGGTCGCTCAGGCGGGTATCGCCGCGTTCACCGAGTGGTTCCGGCACCCCGACCAGAAGGCCGCGGTTTCCGCCGACGTCTTCGGTACCGCGCCGCGCGAGCTCACGCGCGCCGTCACCCTCCAGCAGACCGTGCAGCTGGTGCGCACCACCATCGAAGTGGTCGAAGACCGAATTCACGAACTGGCGCAGGGGGAGCAGGAGGAGGCCATGCTGCGCGAGGGCCTGCTGCGCTACTCGCGGGAGATCGCCTTCGCCACCGCGCAGGTCTACGCGCAGGCCGCCGAGTTGCGCGGAGCCTGGGACGCCCGGCTCGAAGCCCTCGTCGTCGACGCGCTGCTGCGCGGCGAGGCCGACGACGTGGTGCGCTCCCGCGCCGCCGCGCTCGGCTGGGGCGCACACAGCGACATCGCGGTCATGGTCGGCAAGGCCGCGCAGGACGACGCCGAAGCCGTCGTCGACGCGATGCACCGGGCCGGGCGGCACGCGAAGCTCGCCGTGCTCGCCGGAGTGCAGGGCGACCGGCTGATCGCCATCGTCGGCGGCGTGGACGGCGACCCGGTCACCGCGGTGCGTCCGCTGGCCGGGCAGTTCGCGCCGGGCCCGGTGGTGGTCGGGCCGGTGGTCGCGGACCTGACCTTGGCGGCGGGTTCCGCGCATGCCGCGCTGTGCGGCCTGCACGCCTGCGCCGCCTGGCCGGATGCGCCGCGGCCGGTGGCCGCGGACGACCTGCTTCCGGAACGGGCGCTGGCCGCCGACGAGACCGCGCGGGCCGTCCTGGTAGAGGAGATCTACAGGCCGCTGGCCGAAGCCGGTGCCGCGCTGCTGGAGACGCTGTCGGTCTACCTGGAGCAGGCCGCCTCGCTCGAGGCCGCCGCCCGGATCCTGTTCGTGCACCCGAACACCGTGCGCTACCGGCTCAGACGCGTGACCGACATCACAGGCTTGACGCCCGCTCAGGCGCGCAGCGCCTTCACTCTGCAAGTCGCCCTGGTGCTGGGACGTCTGGCCGAGGTCGGCAAGCAGTTGTAGGGTTCCTACAAAAGCGGCCACCGGATCTTCGTGCCCGTCGCCGGGCCCGTCGCGGCCCGGGTTTCGCGGAAGATGGAAGCGTGCTCGTACTCGTCGCTCCCGGCCAAGGTGCCCAGACTCCCGGCTTCCTCGCGCCCTGGCTCGAGGTGCCGGGCGTGGCCGACCGCCTCGCCTGGTGGTCCGCCGTCGCCGACCTCGACCTGGTCCACTACGGCACCGAGGCGGACGCGGACGCGATCCGCGACACCGCGATCGCCCAGCCGCTGCTGGTCGCCTCCGGCCTCGCCGCGGCCCTCGCCCTCTTCCCGCATCCGGCCGAGGAGTACCGCCGGATCGGCGCGGCCGCGGGGCACTCGGTCGGCGAGCTGACCGCGGCCGCGGGCGTCGGCGCGATCACCGCCGAGTCCGCGATGGTGCTGGTGCGCGAGCGCGGCCGGGCGATGGCCGCGGCCGCCGCCGTGACGCAGACCTCCATGACCGCGGTGCTGGGCGGGGACCCGGACGAGGTGGTGGCGAAGCTGGCCGAGCACGCACTGACCCCGGCCAACCGCAACGGCGCCGGGCAGATTGTGGCCGCCGGAACCGTCGAGCAGCTGGCCGCGCTCCAGGCCGACCCGCCCAAGGGGGCGAGACTGCGCGGCCTGTCCGTCGCGGGCGCTTTCCACACCGTGCACATGGCCCCGGCCGTGGCTCGCATGGAACAGCTGGCCAAGGGCGTCCACGCGCGCGACCCGCGGGTGCGCTACATCTCCAACCGCGACGGCGCCGTGGTGCACTCCGGCCACGAGGTCGTGCAGCGGCTGGTGAGTCAGGTCGCGAACCCGGTGCGCTGGGACCTGTGCATGGAGACCATGCGGGAGCTCGGCGTGACCGGCCTGCTGGAGGTGCCGCCGGCCGGGACGCTCACCGGCCTGGCCAAGCGCGCGCTGCCGGGCGTGGCGACCTTCGCGCTCAAGACCCCGGACCAGCTCGACGCGGCGCGCGCCTTCGTGGCCGAGCACGCCGAGCAGCAGCCCGCGGCCGACACTCTGGACACCGCCCCGACCTGGCGCCTGGTCGTCGCCCCGTTCTCCGGCACCGTGCAGCGCGGCGTGCCCGGCGGCGAGAGCGTCGAGCCCGGCGCGCAGCTGGCGCCCGGGGCGAAGGTCGGCGCGGTCCTCTCCCGCCGCGAGGAACGCGTCCTGGTCGCCGAGCACGGCGGCACGGTGCTCGAATGGCTCGTCGAGAACGGTGACCCGGTCGCCCCCGGCCAGCCCCTGTTGCGTATCCACCCGAAGGCCGAGGTCAACTGAGCATGACGCAGATCCAGTCCCCCACCGGCGCTCCGCACGCCAGAATCCTGGGCGTAGGCGGTTACCGCCCCTCCCGCGTGGTCACCAACGAGCAGATCTGCGAGATGATCGACTCCTCCGACGAGTGGATCAGAACCCGCACCGGAATCGAGGAGCGGCGCTGGGCCAGCGCCGAGGAGACGGTCGGCGTGATGTCGCTGGCCGCCGCGGGCAAGGCGCTGGCCGCCGCCGGGGTCGAGCCCGAGCAGCTCGGCTGCGTGGTGATCTCCACGGTCACGCACCTGGCGCAGACCCCTTCGCTGGCCGTTGACGTGGCCAACCAGCTCGGCGCGAAGAACGCCGCGGCCTTCGACATCTCCGCGGCCTGCGCCGGCTTCTGCCACGGCCTGGCCCTCGCCCAGGACATGATCCGCGGCGGCTCCGCCGAGTACGTGCTCGTCATCGGGGTCGAGCGGCTCAGCGACCTGACCGACGTGACCGACCGCTCCACCGCGTTCATCTTCGGCGACGGCGCGGGCGCAGCCGTGGTCGGACCGTCGCAGACCCCTGGTATTGGCCCGGTGGTGTGGGGCGCGGACGGCGCGCAGCTCGACGCCATCGGCCAGACCTTCACCTGGGACGCGCTGCGCGAGCGGCCCGAGCTCGGCTTCCCGGCGCTGCGCATGGCCGGGCAGCAGGTCTTCCGCTGGGCCTCGTACCAGATGGTCCCGGTGGCCAAGAAGGCCCTGGAACGGGCCGGGATCACCGCCGAGCAGCTCGACGCCTTCATCCCGCACCAGGCCAACAACCGGATCACCGACGCGATGATCAGAGCGCTGAAGCTGCCGGAGCACGTGCCGGTCGCGCGCGACATCGCCAAGCAGGGCAACACCTCCGCGGCGTCCATCCCGCTGGCGATGGAGCGGATGCTGGAGGAGGGCGAAGCCCCGCACGGCGGCGTCGCGCTGCTGATCGGGTTCGGCGCCGGACTGGTGTACGCCGCGCAGGTCGTGGTGTTGCCGTAAATGTACGCTGCCCTGGGCCGCGCCGCGGTCCGGGTCCTCCCAGGGCGCGCAGCGTCAGCTTCGCGCCGAACGACTCCGAGCAGTTAAGGAAGCTGAAAATGGCTACCCAGGAAGAAGTCCTCGCGGGCCTCGCCGAGATCGTCAACGAAGTGGCCGGGATCGAGGAGAGCGACGTCCAGCTGGACAAGTCGTTCACCGGCGACCTGGACGTCGACTCGTTGACCATGGTCGAGGTCGTCGTCGCGGCCGAGGAGAAGTTCGACGTGAAGATCCCGGACGACGAGGTCAAGAACCTCAACACGGTCGGCGACGCGGTCAACTACATCCTCGCGCACAGCAGCTGAGGCGGCCTTCGCGGCTCTTCGAACGTGGCCGTGACGGGACTGGTTCGAAGACCGGTTCGGCGCAGTGCTCGGTCGGCGCCGTCGGCTCACCGGCCGGGCACTGCTCCCGCCCATCCTTCCCCGTTCCGCAACGCGGTCAACAGCGTACGTACAGATTGGGACTGACTTGTCGGCGTCAACGAACAGCGCGGTATCCCGCCGCACGGTGGTCGTCACCGGCCTCGGTGCCACGACGCCGCTAGGCGGTGACGTCGCCTCTTCCTGGGCGGCGCTGCTGGCCGGGCGCTCCGGTGTCAGGCCGCTGACCGAGGAATGGGCCGAGCAGTTGCCGGTTCGCATCGCGGCCCGCGTCGCGGTCGAGCCGAGCGAGGTGATGAAGCCGGTGGAGCGCCGCCGCCTGGACCGCTCGGCGCAGTTCGCCCTGATCGCCGCCCGCGAGGCGTGGCGCGACGCGGGCCTGGAGGGAGTCGAGGTCGACCCGGAGCGCCTCGGCGCGGTGGTCGGCTCCGGCATCGGCGGCGTGATCACGCTGCTGGACGCCTACGACGTGCTCAAGGAGAAGGGCGCGCGGCAGGTCTCCCCGCGCACCGTCCCGATGCTCATGCCGAACAGTCCGGCCGCGTACGTGGGGCTGGAGTTCGGCGCGCAGGCGGGGGTGCACACTCCCGTCTCGGCCTGCGCCACCGGTTCGGAGGCGGTGGGCTACGCGCTGGAGATGATCCGCAACGGCCGCGCCGACATCGTGGTGGCCGGCGGCACCGAGGCCCCGATCCACCCGCTGCCGATCGCCGGCTTCGCCAACATGATGGCGATGTCGAAGAACAACGACGAGCCGCAGCGCGCATCCCGGCCGTATGACAAGGCCCGCGACGGCTTCGTGCTCGGCGAGGGCGCCGGCATTCTCGTGCTCGAATCCGCCGAACACGCCGCCGCCCGCGGCGCCCGCGTGTACGTCGAGCTCGCCGCGGTCGGCATGTCCGCGGACTCGCACGACATCGCGCAGCCCGAGCCGACCGGGCGGGGCATCAGCGCCGCACTGCGCCACACCCTGGCCGACGGCGGGATCGAGCCGGCGCAGATCGTGCACCTCAACGCGCACGCGACCTCCACCCCGCTGGGTGACGTCGCCGAGCTGGCCGCGCTGCGCGCCGTGCTCGGCGAGGCCGCCGCGGGCGTGGCGATCTCCGCCACCAAGTCGATGACCGGGCACCTGCTCGGCGGCGCGGGCGGCGTGGAGACGGTGTTCTCGGTCAAGGCGCTCAGCGAGCTGCTGGCGCCGCCGACGATCAACGTCGACGACCTCGACAACGATGTCGACCTGGACATCGTGCGGGTCCAGCCGCGGCCGCTGCCGGCCGAGACCCCGGCCGGTCCCGCGGTCGTTCTCAACAACTCCTTCGGCTTCGGCGGGCACAACGTGGTGCTGGCGCTGCGCCGCGTCTGACGACCCGTCGCTTCGAGGAGCGTGCTTCATGACCGCTGCGGTGGCCACGTCCGAGAAGAACACCACACCCGCGGCGAAGCCGGCCAGGCCGCCGCGCGACGAGGATCCGCGCAACCCGCTCAAACGGCTGGCCCGGCTGTTCGACAAGGGCACCGTAGAACTGCTCACACCTTTCGACGAGTGCGGATTCGTCGCGGCCCACGGCCTGATCGACGGCACCGGTGCGTGCGCCTACGCCTCGGACCCGACCGTGCAGGGCGGGGCCATGGGCGACGAGGGTTGCCGGGCGATCCTCGTCGCCTACGAGAAGGCTCTGGCCGACGGCGTGCCGGTGATCGGCCTGCTGCACTCCGGCGGCGCGCGGCTGGCCGAGGGCGTGCTCTCGCTGCACGCGGTCGGCCAGGTCTTCGCCATGATGACCCGGGCCTCCGGCAGGATCCCGCAGATCTCGCTGGTGCTCGGCCCGGCGGCCGGCGGCGCGGCCTACGGCCCGGCGCTGACCGACATCGTGGTGCTCGGCCCGGCCGGGCGGGTGTTCGTCACCGGCCCCGAGGTGGTGCGCTCGGTGACCGGCGAGGCGGTGGACATGGACCGGCTCGGCGGCCCTGAGCCGCACGGGCGCCGCTCCGGCGTGGTCCACGTGATAGCCAACACCGAGGACGACGCCTTCGCCCAGACCCGGCGCCTGGCCTCGCTGCTGGGCGACCAGGGGACGATGAATCCGGACGCGGTCGCGGACCGCGACCTTGCGGGCCTGCTGCCGGACTCGCCCAAGCGCGCCTACGACGTACACCCGCTGGTCAACGGTGTGCTCGACGGCTCCGGCGTGGAACTGCACCCGAAATGGGCGCCCAACATCGTCACCGCGCTGGGCCGGTTCGGCGGCCGTACCGTGGGTGTCATCGCGAACAACCCGCTGCGGCTCGGCGGCTGCCTCGACTCCGTCTCGGCGGAGAAGGCGGCGCGGTTCGTGCGCATGTGCGACGCCTTCGGGGTGCCGCTGGTCGTGCTCGTGGACGTGCCCGGGTACCTGCCGGGCGTCGGCCAGGAATGGGACGGCGTGGTGCGCCGCGGCGCGAAACTGCTGCACGCCTTCGCGGAGGCGGTCGTGCCGCGGGTGACCCTCGTCACCCGCAAGACCTACGGGGGCGCGTACATCGCGATGAACTCCCGCGCGCTCGGCGCCACCCGGGTCTTCGCCTGGCCGACGGCCGAGGTCGCGGTCATGGGCGCGGTCGCCGCGGTACGGGTGCTGCACCGGCGCAAGCTGGCCGAGGTCGCCGACGACCTGCGCCCGCGGCTGGAGCTGGAACTGGCGGCCGAGCACGAGAAGATGGCCGGAGGGCTGGATCGGGCGATACAGATCGGGGTCGTGGACGAGGTGGTCGAGCCCGCGGCGACGCGCCGGGCGCTGGCCGCCGCGATCGCCGCGGCCCCGCAGCGCCGCGGGCAGCACGGCAACATCCCTCTGTGACACTATCTCTCAATACACGAAGATCGCGTGCGGTGAGCGGACCGGCGGCGGGCGTGCGCCCGCCGCCGGTCCGCGTGTCCGCGCGACCGTTCGCTGACCGCGGGTGGCGTTTCGTCGACTCCATCGGGTATGTACCTATCGGGTCGTAAGGATCATGCGCGGCGGAGGGAGGGTTGCCCGGTGTGGATCGGATACCGCTCGGTGTTCGGCGTGGACTGGAAGGAAGCGAACCGAGGCCCTGAGATCGCCGCCGAGCGCACGGCTCGCTGGCTGGCCCGCGAGGGCTTCGACGCCGGCTTCGAGGCCTCGCCGGGGCGTTACCGGGTCGGCGGCGGGGCGGTGCTGACCCAGACCGAGGCGGCCGCGCCGGGCCGGTTCAAGGCGGTGCGCTACCGGCTCAAGGAGGCGCCGCGGGCCGGGGTGCACTGGTACACCTCGCTGACTTTCGTCTCGCTCTCCCGCCGCGCCGACAAGGAGTTGCGCGAACACGGCTACTTCCTGATCGAGGTCTCCGCCCGGCCCGCCGATCCCGCCACCACGATCGACGACCGGGTGCGTACCCCGGACCTGACCGGCCTGGTGCTCGACGCGGTGACCGCCACCGACGGCCCGGCGAGGCTGACCACCAGCCCGCAGCCGGTCACCGCCCGCCTGGTGGACGACCTGATCAATGTGCTCTGCGATCCGGGCCGGCGGATGCCCGCGGTGGTCGCGGTGCCCGGGGACGGCGACGATCCGCGCGCATGGCGGGAGCGCTTCACCGAGGCGACCCGGTACTTGCACGGCATCGCGTCGTTGTACCTGCTCGACGACGAGTCCGGGCACAAGCTCAACAACGAGTTCGAGTACCACTGGACCACGGCCGCGCTGCGCACCTTCCACCCGCTGGTGGACCCGGCCTCCCGCGAGGACGGGGAGCGGCACCCGGTGCTCAAGGGTGACCGGCTGGAAACCGAGATGGACGCGGTGCAGGCGATCCTGACTCACCGGATCCGGCAGGCCACGGCCGCCGCGCCGCTGCCAGAGCCGCTCGCCGAGGTCGGCGACGCCCTGTTCCAGGCCAACGAGCAGCAGCGCGCGCTCGCGGCGCAGCAGCGGCGGCTGGCCCGGCGGTTGCAGCCGTGCGGTCCGGACGGAGCCGTGGCCCAGGACGCGTCGGCCGAGTCCGAGGCGGACGCCGCGGCGGCCTCCGAGCCGGAGCCGAGCCCCTTCGATCTGCTGATCGACTCCTTCGGCGATTTCCCGAACCTGATGATCACCGCGGAGGAGGGGGCGATGCGCGCGCTCGGGCAGCACAAGGACGCCGCCACCTTCGCCGCCAAGGCCCGCGAGGCGCTGGCGGCGCTCGACTCCTACGTGGCGTTGCGCCGTTCCGGGGACTGGGACGGCGGCGGGTTCCGCATGTACTGCGAGCACTCGCGCCACGGCGGCCGGATCTACCCGGCCACCCAGGTCGCGGCGCAGGAGTCCGACACGGTGCGTCAGGACCCGCGGATGGCGGAACAGCGCCGGTTCCGGGTGCCCAAGAGCGTGTCAGAGGCCGGGTACGCCGAGTTCTGGGCCCATGTCAAGATCGGCAGTTCGGGCCAGGTGGCGCCGCGGCTGCACTACCTCGACGACACCAGCGGGCCCACGGGCTGTGTCATCGTCGGCTACATCGGCCACCACCTGAAGAACACCCGGTCCAGCTGAGGGAATCTGCGCTCAGTGTAGAGTCCGCGGTTCCGCTGCCAAGCCCGATGATCACTGCCGCTGTGTCGCCGATCGACAGGGCCTCCGGGATTCGCGCATCGTCCGGCTGGGCTCGCCGCCGATGGCATCTTCGAGTGCTGTCACCGCATCGTCCGGCGTCGGGTCGGGGAAAGGTAGATCGACGCCGGGGCTACAGCCGCGTGGCAGCAAGCGAGACCGGCGAGCCGGTCCCAGGGCCCAGGTCACAGACCCGGGCCCGGCCCCGGCCACGAGAAACCGGGCGGCAGAGCCGCCCGGCCACGATCATGAAAGGTAAAAGGCAGAACTAGGCCGCGTTTTGGAATGAATGCTGGTGTTGATGGTTGCGGTCTTGCCTCGTGTCATGCTGCTACAACTGGTGCATGGCGCGAGGCGATTTGACGGACGGTGAGTGGGAGCGGATCCGCAGGTATCTGCCGGTCTCGCCGCTCGGGCGCCTGCCGCGCAACCTGCGCAAGCAGATCGACGGGGTGAACTGGCGGTACCGCACCGGGTCCCAGTGGCGCGAGATACCCGAGCGCTACGGTCATTGGAACACCGTCTACCAGCTGCATCGGCGGTACTGCCGGGACGGGACCTGGTGTTGCCCGACGTTGAAGATGAGGATGTCGGCGGCATCGATGCTGGGGCCGCATGGTGACGGAAACGCCCTGCCCGGGGTCAGCCGGGCAGGGCGTTGGTGCTCACGGTGTCGGTGGGATCGTCAGT
>NZ_JAGSXH010000016.1 GCF_018283645.1 Actinocrinis puniceicyclus
CCCACGGCCACCCGACCTTTCTTCGATTCCTTAGAACAGATCCGAAGAATGCCAGGTGGCCGTGCCCGTTGTCAGGCGATCACACCACCACGCCACAAAAGATCTTGTAGACCTCAAATCTCAAGCTCAGTTCGGGCCGGTTCACAGCGTTGCGTGAGCTGCATGAGCGGCGGCTAGGATGCTCCGGTCGTATGTGGTGCAGCTCCAGCCGAGGGCCGGGGCCGTACGATGCGGGCGCGAGTTTGGGAGCGGAAGGCCGTCGGTTCGAATCCGGCCACCCCGACGACGCCGGCTACGGACGGTTGGCGCGACGCCGGCCCGCGGCGCCATGTCGTGACCGGCCGCGATCTGCGCTTTTATCACCCCGTAGGGGTGCGCAAGGTACGATACCCAGCGCAAGCGCGATGCGGCGTGCGTCCCGGTGCACCTACCGCCGCCGCAACGCTTCCGACACGGCGTGACCACACCCCGAGCGAGCGCTTGTTACCGATAAGTAGTCCCAGCGAGGAGATCACAGCTGTGAAGAGCGCCGTCGAGACCCTCGACCCCACGCGGGTCCGGCTCACCGTCGAGGTTCCCTTCGCCGAGCTCAAGCCCAGCCTCGACACGGCGTACAAGAGGATCGCCGAGCAGGTGACCGTTCCGGGCTTCCGCAAGGGCAAGGTGCCGCCGCGCATCATCGACCAGCGCCTCGGGCGCGGCGCGGTGCTGGAGGAGGCGATCAACTCCGCGCTGCCGGACCTGTACGGCCAGGCGGTGCAGGAGAACAGGCTGGAGGTCGTCGGCCGCCCCGAGGTCGAGGTGACCGAGTTCGTCGACGGCGACCAGCTGAAGTTCACCGCCGAGGTGGACGTGCGCCCCGAGTTCGAGCTGCCCGACTACAAGGGCGTCGAGGTCCAGGTGGACGACGTGGAGGTCTCCGACGCCGACGTGGACGAGCAGGTGCAGGCCCTGCGCAAGCGTTTCGGCACGCTCACCGGGGTCGAGCGCGCCGTGCAGGACGGCGACTACGTGACCATCGACCTGCTCGCCACCATCGACGGCGAGGAGCTTGAGGACGGCACCGCCAGCGCGGTCTCCTACGAGGTCGGCTCCGAGAGCATGGTCGACGGCCTGGACGAGGCGATCATCGGCAAGAGCGCCGGGGAGAGCGCCGAGTTCGTCTCCACGCTGGTCGGCGGCGCGCACGCGGGCGAGCAGGCCGACATCAAGGTCACCGTCGGCGCGGTCAAGGCGCGCGAGCTGCCTGAACTGGACGACGAGTTCGCCCAGATGGCCAGCGAATTCGACACCCTGGAGGAGCTGCGCTCCGACGTGCGCTCGCGGCTGGAACGGGCCAGGAAGTTCGAGCAGGGCGCGCAGGCCCGTGACAAGGTGCTCGAGTCGGTGCTCACCCAGGTCGAGGTGCCGCTGCCGGCCAAGACCGTCGAGGCGGAGATCGCCTGGCGCAACGAGCAGCTCGACGAGCAGATCCAGCGGGCCGGGATGACCCGCGAGGGCTTCTTCAAGCTGCAGGACCAGGAACCCGAGGCGTTCGCCGCCGACCTGGACAAGCAGGTGCGCGACGGCATGAAGGCGCAGTTCGTCCTCGACCGGCTGGCCGACAAGGAGGAGCTGAGCGTCAACCAGGCCGAGCTGACCCAGCACCTGATCGAGCGCGCTTCCGGCTCGGGCCTGAGCCCGGACCAGTTCGCCAAGCAGGTGGTCGACTCCGGCCAGGTGCCGGCGCTGGTCGGCGAGGTGCGCCGCGGCAAGGCGCTGCGGCTGATCCTGGAGAACGCGCAGGTCAAGGACGCCTCCGGCAACACCGTCGACCTCTCCGAGCTGGACACCCCGACGTTGGGTGAGGGCCCGGACGCGTTCGGCCGCGAGCTCGGCGACGAGCACTACGGCCATGACCACGCGTAACCGTCGGTTCCGGGTGCAGTGACCATTGCGCGTACCGCGCGGCATAGAACGCCTAGAGCGAACAAGCGGCCCTGATCCGTCCCCACCTCGGTGGCACGGGTTAGGGTCGCTTTCAGTGGAACGGGTTTTCCGAAGCAGACAGGTGGATGACGTGACGAATCCGTACTCGGACAGGGCTCCGCGGATGGCGGGTCTCGACGGCCCTGGCGGGCTCAACGACCAGATCTTCAACCGGCTGCTGCGCAACCGGATCGTCTTCCTCGGCGCGCCCGTGGACGACGACATCGCCAACACACTGTGCGCTCAGCTGCTGCTGCTCAATGCGGAGGACCCGGAAAAGGACATCTGGTTCTACATCAACTCCCCGGGCGGCTCCGTCACCGCCGGCCTGGCGATCTACGACACGATGCAGCTGATCTCGAACGACGTGGCCACGGTCGCGCTGGGCATGGCCGCTTCGATGGGCCAGTTCCTGCTGACCGCGGGCGCCCAGGGCAAGCGCTTCGCGCTGCCGAACGCCGAGATCCTGCTACACCAGGGCTCGGCCGGACTCGGCGGCTCCGCCTCGGACATCAAGATCCAGGCCGAGCGGCTGCTGCGCAGCAAGCGCCGGATGATCGAGCTGACCGCGCTGCACACCGGCCAGAGCGAGCAGAAGATCGAGAAGGACTCGGACCGCGACCACTGGTTCTCCGCGCAGGAGGCCAAGGAGTACGGCCTGATCGACGACATCTTCACCGCGGCCGCGCACGGCCCGACCAACAATCCCGTGACCACTGCCTGAGCGCCGCCGACGAAACGAGTGAGGAACCGAAGCCATGTCTGAAAGCCCGTCGGCCGCGTTGAGGCACGAGGCCCGATATGTCCTGCCGCACTTCATCGAGCGCACCAGCCAAGGCGTACGCGAATACGACCCGTACGCCAAGCTTTTCGAGGAGCGCATCATCTTCCTCGGCGTGCAGGTCGACGACGCGTCCGCCAACGACGTGATGGCGCAACTGCTGACCCTGGAGTCGATGGACCCGGACCGGGACATCACCATCTACATCAACTCCCCGGGCGGCTCGTTCACCGCGCTGACCGCGATCTACGACACGATGCAGTTCGTCAAACCGGACATCGTGACCGTCTGCATCGGTCAGGCCGCTTCCGCCGCGGCGGTGATCCTCGCCGCCGGCACGAAGGGCAAGCGGCTCGCACTGCCCAATGCACGGATCCTGATTCACCAGCCCTACACCGAGACCGGCCGCGCGGACCTCAACGACCTGGAGATCCAGGCCAACGAGATCCTGCGGATGCGCGCGCTGCTGGAGCAGTTGCTGTCCAAGCACAGTGGCCGCACCGAGGAACAGGTACGCGAGGACATCGAGCGGGACAAGATCCTGACGGCGCCTCAGGCCGTGGAGTACGGCCTGGTCGACCAGGTCGTCACGAGCCGGGTCGAGGGCATGGCACGCCCGTCCCTGTGAGGCGCTCGGCGACGCGCCGGAGCGGAGCGGCAGGGGGCGCCCGGAAGCTTCCCGGCGTTTACCTGCCCCCGTTCCGGCCGTGAACGCGGTAACGTCTTCCATTGAGGGCTTTTTCGGCCCCGCCGGGCCGGGCGTCCGGCGTCGAGGCGAAGGAGATCCACCCCGTGGCACGCATCGGTGAGGGCGACCTGCTCAAGTGCTCCTTCTGCGGAAAGAGCCAGAAGCAGGTCAAGAAGCTGATCGCCGGACCCGGCGTGTACATCTGCGACGAGTGCATCGACCTGTGCAACGAGATCATCGAGGAGGAGCTGGCCGGCTCCGCCGAGCACCGCTGGTCGGAGCTGCCCAAGCCGCGGGAGATCTACGACTTCCTGGACCAGTACGTGATCGGCCAGGACGCCGCCAAGAAGGCGCTGTCCGTGGCCGTGTACAACCACTACAAGCGGGTGCAGGCGGGCGACACCGGCCGCAGCGCCCGGGACGAGGCCGTCGAGCTGGCCAAGTCGAACATCCTGCTGCTCGGCCCGACCGGCTCCGGCAAGACCTTCCTCGCGCAGACCCTGGCGCGGATGCTCGACGTGCCCTTCGCGATCGCGGACGCGACCGCGCTGACGGAGGCCGGCTACGTCGGCGAAGACGTGGAGAACATCCTGCTGCGGCTGATCCAGTCCGCCGACTTCGACGTGAAGAAGGCCGAGACCGGGATCATCTACATCGACGAGGTCGACAAGATCGCGCGCAAGAGCGAGAACCCGTCGATCACCCGGGACGTCTCCGGCGAGGGCGTGCAACAGGCGCTGCTCAAGATACTGGAAGGCACGATCGCCGCGGTGCCTCCGCAGGGCGGGCGCAAGCACCCGCACCAGGAGTTCATCCAGATCGACACGACGAACGTGCTGTTCATCGTCGGCGGGGCCTTCGCGGGCCTGGAGAAGATAATCCAGAGCCGGATCGGCAAGCAGGGCATCGGTTTCGGCGCGCAACTGCGCAGCCGCGCCGAACTCGAGTCGCAGGACGTCTTCAACGAGGTCATGCCGGACGATCTGATCAAGTTCGGGATGATCCCGGAGTTCATCGGCCGGCTGCCGGTGATCACCAGCGTGCGCAGCCCGGACCGCCATGCGCTGCGCCGCATCCTGATCGAGCCGAAGAACGCGCTGCTGCGCCAGTACCAGCACCTGATGTCGCTGGACGGGGTCGAGCTGGAGTTCTCCGACGACGCCATCGAGGCGATCGCGGATCTGGCCGTCCTGCGCGGCACCGGGGCGCGCGGACTGCGCGCGATCATGGAGGAAGTGCTGCTCTCGGTGATGTACGAGGTGCCTTCCCGCCGCGACGTGGCCCAGGTGCTGATCACCGCGGAGTCGGTGAAGGAGCACGCGAACCCGACGCTGGTGCCGCGTGACTCGCCGCACCGCTCCGCGCAGAACCGGGCTCCGCGCGAGAAGTCCGCGTAGCGCGCCGCGCCGGGTGGCGCGACCTCGCGCGCTTGTGTCAGTGTTCTGCGGCTGAGCGCAGATCGAGCGTGTAGGACAGGATCTTGCTGTCCTTCACGCTGGACAGGAAGTACACCCAGCCGAAGGAGCTGCGGTCCACCCAGGTGCACGAACGTATCCGGGTTCCGCCGACGCTCAGCTTGCCGCAGTCCAGCGCGCCGCCGAGCGGCCCGGGATCCTCTGTGGTCACGTCGGTCATCGAGGCGCCCGCGATGATCTGCTTCATCACACCCGTCACACCCGAGTAGCCCAGCGCTTTCTGGAAGTCGGCGTTGCCGCTCATGTTCTGCGCCAGCAGCCACACGCTGTACGACCCTGTCGGGCCGACGCGGTAGAAGCCGACCTGCGGGTCCGGGTAGGCCACGTTCCCGGCGAGGTTCTTCTTCAGATCACTGATGCGTTCAGCGGTGTCCGCGTCGGCCACCAGATGGAGCGGACCGGCGGCCAGCGGGATGCCGAGCGAGCGTGACGGCGTGTTCGCGGATGCGGTCGGCGGCGGCGAGGCGCCGTTCGCGCCGTCGCCGAGCACGCCCCCGCCCGAAGCGGCGGTCGCCGAGGCAGTGCCGGTGCCCTGTGCCACGGATGTACCGCTCCCGCCGGACGTGGTCGTCGCGACGACCACGGCGATCACGCCGGCCACGACCGCCGCGGCGGCACCGACCCCCACGTAAAGACGCACACGTTTCCGCGTGGATTGAGGCGGCGCCTCGAACAAGGGCTGCGCAGGCCCATACGGCGACTGCGCCCACTGCTGCGTTACGTCCGGTTGCGTGAAGTACCCACCCGGTTGGCCGGTCGGCGGGGCCATCGGCTGCCCATACTGGTCATAGGCGATTGGCATAGTCGGCTGAGCGCCGAATGGCTGCTGTGGCTGTGGCTCTGGCTCTGGCTGTGAGGGGCTGGGCGCCGGCGAGTCGGGTGGCGGCTGCGCGTCCCATGACATCTCGTCACTTCCCTCCTTTGCCGCGCCACGGCGGCGAAGCGGGGCACACACTATCCGCACGGTCAGCTCAAAGACGGACCGGCGTTGCGCGCCGCCTCCGCTCATACACGCCGCAGCTACTCGCGCGCCGGAATTCGGACCGGGGCGCCGCGCGCGATCCGTACAATCAGAGCGTGACCGGTAGAACATCCCCTCAGAGCCAGGGCGCCCCCGCCGACGCCGCCGCCAGCTTGCCGACGCACTACGCGCCCGCGCAGGTAGAGGGGAAGCTCTATGAGCGCTGGGTACGGGCCGGCTACTTCGAGGCCGACGCGAAGAGCGACCGCCCCGCGCACACGATCGTGATCCCGCCGCCCAATGTGAACGGCTCGCTGCACATCGGGCACGCCCTCGACATGACGCTCCAGGACGCGATCACGCGCCGCAAGCGGATGCAGGGCTTCGAGACGCTGTGGTTGCCCGGCATGGACCACGCCGGCATCGCCACCCAGAACGCGGTGGAGCGGGAACTGGCCAAGGAAGGCCTCTCGCGACACGACCTCGGCCGCGAGGCGTTCGTGCAGAAGGTATGGGAGTGGAAGGCCGAGTACGGCGGGCGCATCCTCAACCAGATGCGCCGGCTGGGCGCGTCGGTGGACTGGAGCCGCGAGCGCTTCACCTTCGACGCCGGTCTCTCGCGCGCGGTGCAGACCATCTTCAAGCGCCTCTATGACGACGGCCTGATCTACCGCGCCGAGCGGATCATCAACTGGTGCCCGCGCTGCATGACCGCGCTGTCGGACATCGAGGTGGAGCACCAGGAGGACGAGGGCGAGCTGGTGTCGATCCGCTACGGCGACGGCACACACTCGATCGTGGTGGCCACCACCCGGGCGGAGACCATGCTCGGCGACACCGCGGTGGCCGTGCACCCCGACGACGAGCGCTACCGGCACCTGGTGGGGGTGGAGATCGAGCTGCCGCTCACCGGGCGCCGGGTGCCGATCGTGGCGGACCGGCACGTCGACCCGGAGTTCGGCACCGGCGCGGTGAAGGTGACTCCCGCGCACGACCCGAACGACTTCGAGATCGGCCAGCGGCACTCGCTGCCCTCGCTGCTGATCATGGACGAGCGTGGCGCGATCACCGTGCACGGCCCGTTCCAGGGCCTCGACCGCTTCGAGGCGCGCCCCGCGGTGGTGGCCGCGCTGCGGGCCGAGGGCCGGATCGTGGCGGAGAAACGGCCGTACGTCCACGCGGTCGGCCACTGCTCTCGCTGCGACACCGTGGTGGAGCCGCGGCTTTCGCTCCAGTGGTGGGTGAAGGTGGGCCCGCTGGCCGCCGAAGCCTCCGCGGCGGTGCGCGAGGGCCGGGTGAAGATCCACCCGAAGGAACTGGAGCCGCGGTACTTCTCCTGGACCGACAACCTGCTGGACTGGTGCATCTCCCGGCAGCTGTGGTGGGGCCACCGCATCCCGGTGTGGTACGGCCCGGACGGCCAGACGGTGTGCGTGGGACCGGACGAGGAGCCGCCCGGCGCGGGCTGGACGCAGGACCCGGACGTGCTCGACACCTGGTTCTCCTCGGGGCTGTGGCCCTTCTCCACCTTGGGCTGGCCGGACGACACCGAGGACCTGCGTAAGTTCTATCCGACCAGCGTGCTGGTGACCGGGTACGACATCCTGTTCTTCTGGGTCGTGCGGATGATGCTCTTCGGCCTTTACGCGATGAAGGACCGCGGTCCGGTCGAGTCGGTGCCGTTCCGGACGGTCTCGCTGCACGGCCTGGTCCGGGACAAGTTCGGCCGCAAGATGTCCAAGTCCCGGGGCAACGGCGTGGACCCGTTGGAGTGGATGGACGCCTACGGCTCCGACGCGGTGCGCTTCACGCTGGCCCGCGGCGCGAACCCGGGCGCCGACCTGGCCACCAGCGAGGAGTGGGCACAGGGCTCGCGCAACTTCTGCAACAAGGTCTGGAACGCGACCCGCTTCGCGTTGATGAACGGTGTGACGCCGGCCGCTCTGCCCGTCCGCGAGCGGCTGGGCGCGCCCGACCGGTGGATCCTCTCCAGGTTGTCCGCCGTCACCGCCGAGGTGGATGCGTACATGGAGGACTACCAGCACGCCAAGGCATGTGAGGCGCTCTATCACTTCGCCTGGGACGAGGTGTTCGACTGGTACGTGGAGCTCGCGAAGGCCCCGCTCGCACGCGGCGGTGAGGAGGCCGACACCACGCGGGCCGTGCTCGGACACGTGTTGGACGTGACGCTGCGGCTGCTGCACCCGTACATCCCGTACGTGACGGAGGAGCTGTGGCTCGCGCTGCACGACATCTCGCCGGACGCCGGGGACGAGACCGGCGCCCTGGGTGCAGGCGAGCAGCCGCGCTCGATCGTCGTGGCCGCCTGGCCGACCGCCGACGGCTCACTGCGTGATCCCGCGGCCGAGGCGGAGATCGCCGCGCTGCAGCAGGCGGTGACCGAGGTGCGTCGTTTCCGCGCCGACCAGGGGCTGAAGGAGGGACAGAAGGTGGCCGCGCGGCTGAGCCTGTCCGGACCGCTGGCCGCGCACGAGGCCGAGATCCGCAAGCTGGCCCGGCTGACCGATCCGGAGCCGGGCTTCTCGGCCACCGCCACGCTCCAGACCCCGCAGGCGACGGTGCAACTCGATCTGTCCGGCGCGATCGACGTGGCGGCGGAGCGGGCCCGCCTGTCCAAGGACCTGGCCGCCGCGCAGAAGGAGATCGCCGGGGCGGAGGCGAAACTGGGCAACCCGGGATTCCTGAGCAAGGCCCCGGAGGCGGTGGTGACGAAGATTCGCACCCGTTTGGCCGATGCGCAGGCCGACGTCGCGCGGATCACGTCCCAGCTCGGTGCGCTGCCGCTGAGCTGAACCGTGCCGTGCCGAGTGCGCCGGGCGGGACGAGTCTCCCTCTGCGTGAGCCGTCCGCCCGGCCGTGATTCGGCGCGGTAGTCGAGTCCACGTCGGAATGGTCCCGGCCGCCTTGAATCTCGGCTTTCGCGGTTTTCACAGGCCTGATGTGGTTACGTGGTTATGCGGCGTGGTCGAGTCCTGCTTGGGCCCAGGCCTGTTGGACGGCGCGGATTTCGGCGTCGGTGGGCTTGAGCGGGGCGTTGGCTGTAAATCGGGCCGCGATGGTCGTGCGGCGGAGTTCGGCGGCCATGTCGGCGAACGCGGGCTCGGCCTTGGACGTGTACCAGGGCTGGCGCTCGCGCCGTTCGGCGGCATCGGCCGGGTGGTGTCCGTGCAGTGTGTACCAGATGACGACGATCGTGTGGCAGTACAGGGCGAACGGGGTGGTGCGCTCGACGGCGAGCTGGATGCGGTTGCGGGCCTGGCCGGCTCCGAGTTCTTGGCGTGCCTCGGCGAACGTCACCTCGGTGGACCATCTCCAGGCGTATCTCGACACCAGCGTTGCCGGGGTGCTGTGCAGGTCGGTGGTGCCAGGGCCAGGTAGCGTGTCGTCCACCGCCACGGTCAGAGCCGCTCCGGC
Organism: Actinocrinis puniceicyclus; assembly: GCF_018283645.1. GTDB lineage: Bacteria > Actinomycetota > Actinomycetes > Streptomycetales > Catenulisporaceae > Actinocrinis > Actinocrinis puniceicyclus. The sequence continues at coordinate 9,309 of NZ_JAGSXH010000016.1, forward strand.
TGGCAGCAGGGTTCTGACGATCAGCCGCGACAGGTACAGGCCCAGGGTGTCGCTGCTCCAGGCCGCGCGGGCGAAGAACGCGTGCGCCCGGTCGTGCGGCCAGGTGCGGGCCAGCCCCGCGCCGGTCAGCATCCCGGTCACCGTCCCGGCCCCCGTGTTCGCGATCAGCCCGGTCGCCAGCGCGGCGAACGTGGCGAAGCCCGGCGCGGTGAACACGTAACGAAGGTTCCCCAGCAAGGCCAGCAGCGAGGCGGGTAAGGTCGCATCCGGAAGCATCGGCGGGCTCCTCTTCGGAGATGGCATCTCACCGTCGATGCTTCTGTGGCGCTCCAGGCGATCAGCCCGCAACCACTGCAAACCCCCCGATCAGGCGCATCAGGTCGCCTCTGCCAAGACAGCGACAGCCGACTCTCTGACAACGAGGGGATCGTCGACGTCCGGCTCGCGTACTCGTACGGTCGGGTGGTTGTCTCGCCCGCGGTCCCTGGGTGGTCACGTGAAGTAGTGGCCCTGTTCGATGTCTTCGATGAGGCCGGGGTGGGTGGGCTTCCAGCTCAGGAGATCCTGGGTGATGGTGCTGGAGGCGGGCATGTCGGTGCTGAGCAGGCGCACCAACATTCCCTCGAATTCTTCGGCGGGCATCGACCGGGCGGGTAGGTTCAGGTGTCGGCCGATGGTCTCGACGATATCCCGGGTGGGCACCCCCTCGTCGCCGACGGCGTTGAGGACTGCGCCGGCGGGAGCGTGCTCGATGGCCAGCCGGTAAAGACGCGCGGCATCCTTCACGTGGACGGCAGGCCAGCGGCTGGCCCCGTCGCCGATGTAGCCGCAGACGCCTTTGGCCCGGGCTGCGGTGATGAGCTGGGGAATGAAACCGTGGCGTTCTCCCTGGCCGTGCACCGAGCGGGGCAGCATGACCAGGCAGGTGCGCACGCCGGAGTCTGCGGCCGCGAGCGCTGCCCGCATGTTGGTGATGCGGGCAGCGATAGGCCCGGCAGGGACGAGTTCGTCGCGTTCGGTCGCGGGTCGGCCGGGTGTGACGAGCGTCGCACCGGAGATGACCAGGGGCTTGCCGGAGCCGGCGAGGCTGGTGGCGAACGTCTGGATGGCCGTGGCGTCGGTCCGCGTCGCGGCCTCGGTCACGCTGGGCACGACGAAGGCAAGATGGATGACGCCGTCACTGTCCAGAGCGCCGGCGCGCAGCACGTCGGTGTCGTCCAAATCGCCGCGGAGCACCTCGGCGCCCAGGTCGGCGACTGCTTGGGCGGAGGCGTCCGAGCGGGCCAGTCCGAGGACCTGGTGGCCAGCACTGATGAGTTCGGGCACGACGGCCGAGCCGATCCAGCCGGAAGCGCCGGTGACGAAGATACGCATGGAGATTCTCCTTGGTCGTGCTTCGGGTGATGAAGTTGCGCGGCGTGGAGGCCGCGGCCGGAGTGCCGATGCGATCCGGTCGCATCAACTCTAACACCAGCATGCGACGCCGTCGCATCATTGCCTGCCCGGGTGATGCGATCCGGTCGCCTCGCTTATGCTGTGAGGGTGAGCAGATGGGCGCCGGACGCGCGGGAGCGCCTGGAGACCGCCGCACTGGACCTGTTCGCGGAGAACGGGTACGAGGAAACGACCGTCGCGCAGATCGCGGACCGCGCTGGCTTGAACCGGGCCACGTTCTTCCGGCACTTCGCCGATAAGCGGGAGGTCCTGTTCAGCGGTGAAGACCGGCTGGCCGGGCTATTCGCCGACGGCATCCGCGCCGCCGCACCGGATGCCACGCTCACCGAGTGCCTACAGGCAGCGTTCACGGCCGCCGAGGCCGCGATGACCCCGCAACAGCGGGCCAAGGCTGCCCAGCGCGTCCTGGTGGTCGCGGCGAACAGCGAAGTGCAGGAGCGGGGACTGCTCAAGCACGCCCGGATCGCCCGGACGATCAGCGCCGCCCTGCGCGAACGGGGCACAGAGGAGCTGACGGCCCGGCTGGCGGCGGAGGTGGGGATGCTCGCGTTCTCCATCGCCGTCGAGCGCTGGATGCGGTCGGACAATGACGAACCGTTCCCGGTCCATGCCGCAGCGGCCTTGAGCGACCTGCAGGTGCGCGCGGCTGAGCTTGACTCCCAGCCCCGCCTGTCAGCCTGACCTGAGTTCAGCCGAACGCACCCACGCGTGCCCGGAGGACCTCGTCGACGGCGACCTTCCGGGAATTGGCATACGACCGACGTCGATCGGCACGGCAGGCCGCAGTCACCAGCTTGTGTTCACCCGAACCCAACGCCCCGCTCAAGCCCACCGACGCCGATATCCGCGCGGTCCAGCTCGCCTGGGCCCAAGCCGGACTGGACCTGACAGCCTGACTGCATCACCTCTGCGAAAACAGCGAAAGCCGAGCTTGAATGAACAGCAGCGAATATTCCGGCTATGTCCCGGAGAATTCCTCCACCCGTTCACGGCCTCTTGCCCGCAGTGGCCCCCGGTGACGTTCTGCGCCACCGGTACGGCGTATCCGGCGTTTCGCGTCCGGGTTCGGGCGGGGCTTGCGCGCGCAGCGGATTCTGGTGAAATGCAAGGGGAGCGGAAGCATCAGCGCCCGCGCCGGCCGCCGGTCCGGCGCCCGTCGCAAGCCGCGCTCGGCACCATCGCCCGGCGCCGAATGACTTTCGTCGATCATCAGGCGACGCTAATCCGCCCGAACGGCGCAACATGGTGCCCACGCCGAACCAGACCCAAACCTCCGAACGGGTGGCAACTGCTCTGTCGGATTTGACCCACGGCGGGGTTGGTGAGACGCTAGAAGCCCGCGCACCTGTCGTTTTGCGTCGTAGAACGCCAGTGGGCTGTCGCGCCTGTGGGGTGCACTTGAGTCGGCGAATGCAGGTTCTTCAGGCCGATTCAGCGCCGCCTTGGGCCGCTCCCACAGCCCGCCGGGCACCGACCCCGCACGACGGCACGGCGCGATATGACCTCACGTGACGCGGCAGAAAAGACGCCGCGTCGGTCACTCAGCGTGGAGGACCCTGGAATGGCTAAGGCGCTACTCGGACACATCGGGGGGACGGACCCGCGAATGGCCGCCGAGATGCGGAGGCTTCAGCAGCGCGTGCGTGACCTCGAAGACCAGCTGGTACGAGTACAGGCTGAGAACGATTCACTCGCCGCGGCAGTGCAGACCGCCTCTCTGGACCACGAGCTGTTCGCCACCACGGTCGCCGAGCGGGAGCCCGCGCTGACCTGACCGGTATCTCCGGTCGACCGGAGGCGCCGGCCGACAGCCGACGGCGGCACCCGAAAAACTGCGAAGGGACGCGCTAAGCGTCCCTTCTCTGCTTCCACCGGCGATCAGGGGCCCACACCCGGTACTACTTTCCCCGCATTCCGGACGCCTGGAGCTGCCGCGTCACCCCGGGCCGGTACGCTCAAGGGATACGTTCCCGCTCGCCCGGCCCGCCGCTAGGACTGTCACCGACGTGTACCTGAAGAGCATGACCCTCCGGGGCTTCAAGTCGTTCGCCTCGGCGACGACCCTGCGCTTCGAGCCGGGGATCACCTGCGTCGTCGGCCCGAACGGCTCCGGCAAGTCCAACGTCGTCGACGCGCTGGCCTGGGTCATGGGTGAGCAGGGCGCCAAGTCGCTGCGCGGCGGCAAGATGGAGGACGTGATCTTCGCGGGCACCGCGGGACGCCCGCCGCTCGGCCGCGCCGAGGTCACCCTCACCATCGACAACACCGACGGCGCCCTGCCGATCGACTACACCGAGGTCACCATCTCGCGGATCATGTTCCGCAACGGCGGCTCGGAGTACGCGATCAACGGCTCGGCCTGCCGACTGCTCGACATCCAGGAACTGCTCTCCGACTCCGGCATCGGCCGCGAGATGCACGTGATCGTCGGACAGGGCCAGCTCGACGCGGTACTGCAGGCCGGACCCGAAGAGCGGCGCGCGTTCATCGAGGAGGCCGCCGGCGTCCTCAAGCACCGCAAGCGCAAGGAGAAGGCGCTGCGCAAGCTGGACGCGATGCAGGCCAACCTCACCCGGATCACCGACCTGACCACCGAGCTGCGCCGCCAGCTCAAGCCGCTGGGCCGGCAGGCCGAGGTCGCCCGCCGGGCCGCCGTGATCCAGGCCGATCTGCGCGACGCCCGGCTGCGTCTGCTCGCGGACGATCTGACCGAACTGCGTACCGCGTACGAGAAGGAGACCGCGGACGACACCGCGATCCGCCAGTTGCGCGCCGAGCTGGAACGTGAGTACGCCGAAAGCCAGGCGCGGGAGACCGAACTGGAGCACGAGGTCCAGGAGCTGGTACCGCACCTGGCCGCGGTGCAGGAGGCGTGGTACCGGCTCTCCTCACTCCGTGAGCGGCTGCGCGGTACGGCGTCGCTGGCGGGGGAGCGCGTGCGCAACCTCAACCAGTTGGCGCAGGGCGCCGATGCGAACGAGCGTCGCGGCCGCGACCCGGAGGACATGGAGCGCGAGGCCCGGCGCATCCGGGAACAGGAAGAGGCCATCGCCGAGGAGATCGCCGAGGCTCAGCGGGTGCTGGCAGACGCGGTACGGCGTCGCGGCGAGTCCGAGACCGCGTTGGCCGCCGAGGAGAAGCGTTTGGCCGCCGCGGTGCGGTCGGCCGCGGACCGCCGCGAGAATCTGGCGAAGCTGGCCGGCCGGGTCGACGCGGTGCGCTCCCGCTCCGGCGCCGCGCAGGCCGAGATCGACCGGCTGCACGCCGCGCACGACGAGGCCCGGGGCCGGGCCGCCGCGGTGCAGCGCGAGTACGACCTGCTCAAGGCCGAGGTGGAGGGCATCGACGGCGCGGACGGCCTCGACGCCGAGGTAGAAGCCGCCACCGAGGCCCTGGCCACCGCCGAGGACGCCCTGACCGCGCTGCGCGCCGCCGAACGCGACGCCGAGCGGCAGCGCGCCGCGATGGCAGCGCGCAAGGAAGCGCTCGAACTGGGCCTCAACCGCAAGGACGGTGCGGGCGCGCTGCTGGCCGCCACCGACCGGCTCTCCGGGCTGCTGGGCTCCGTGGCCGCGATACTGACCGTCGAGCAGGGCGCCGAGGCCGCCGTCGCCGCGGCGCTGGGCCTGGCCGCCGACGCCGTCGCGGTCTCTTCCGCCGACGCCGCGGTCAACGCCATCAGGCTGCTCAAGACCGAGGACAAGGGCCGGGCGGCCGTCATCGTCGGCGGCGCCCCGGCCGACGACCGCTTCGGCCAATGGCCCGTGCTGCCGCACTACGCGAAGTACATCGTCGATCTGGTGACCGTCCCGGACGAGATGCGCGCCTCGCTGCGCCGCCTGTTGCGCGGCATGGCCATAGTGGACGATCTCTCCGAAGCCTCTTCGCTGATCGCCGCACAGCCCGACCTGGTCGCGGTGACCCGGGACGGCGACGTGCTCGGCCGTCACATCGCCTATGGCGGTTCGTCCTGCGCGCCCTCGCTGCTCGAAGTGCAGGCCGCGGTGGACGAGGCCGCGGAGAAGCTGCTCGAAGCGCGTGAGCGTGCCCGCCGGCTGCGCACGGAACTGGAACAGGCCACCGACGGCCAGCGCGGCGCGAAGCAGGCGCTCGACGCGCTGCTCGCCCAGCGCCGGGCCGCCGACGCGCAGAAGGCCTCGGTCGCCCAGCAGCTGGGCCGGCTGGGCGGCCAGGCCCGCGGCGCGCTCGGCGAGGTGGAGCGGTTCGCCAAGGCCATCGAGACCGCCGAGGCCGCCCGGGAGAAGGAACGGCAGACCCTGGCGGATCTGGAACTTCAGCACGAGGAGGCGGTCGCGGCCGCCGAGGCGCTGGAGGAGGGCTACGACCTGGCCCCCGACGCTCGCGACGAGCTGGCCGCCGAGGCCACCGCCGCCCGGGCCGCCGAGATGGAGGCGCGGCTCGCGGTGCGCACCGGAGAGGAGCGCGCCCGGTCGCTGGCCGGACGCGCCGACGTCCTGGACCGCGGCGCCCGCCAGGAACGCGAGGCCCGGGCCCGCGCCGCAGCCCGGCAGCAGCACGCCTCCCGGCAGGCCGCCGTGGCGCAGGCCGTGGTCTCCGCGGCCCGCCAGACCCTCGCCTGCCTGGAGGTCTCGCTGGGCAGGGCCGGCGCCGAGCGCGAGGCCGCCGAGCGCGACCGTGCCGAGCGCGAGGCAGCGCTGCAGATCCTGCGCGGGCGGGTGCGCGAGCTGGCCGGCGAGCTGGAGAAGCTGACCGACTCGGTGCACCGCGACGAGGTGGCGCGCGCCGAGAAACGGATGCGGATCGAACAGCTGGAGGCCCGGGCGCTGGAGGAGTTCGGCGTCACGGTCGAGGCGCTGCTCGACGAGTACGGTCCCGACAAGCCGGTACCGCCGCCGGCGGCCGCGATCGCGGTGTCCCACCTGGGCGCGGGCGACGACCCGAGCGATCCGCGCAACGCCCCGGTGCCGTTCGTGCGCGCCGAGCAGGAGAAGCGGCTGCGCCAGGCCGAGAAGGACTACGCCGCGCTCGGCAAGGTCAACCCGCTCGCGCTGGAGGAGTTCGCGGCGCTGGAGGAGCGTTACAAGTTCCTCAACGAGCAGCTGGAGGACCTGAAGAAGACCCGTATCGACCTGCTCCAGGTGGTCAAGGAGGTCGACGAGCGGGTCCAGCAGGTCTTCGCCGAGGCGTACGCGGACACCGCGCGCGAGTTCGAGGGCGTATTCTCGCGGCTTTTCCCCGGGGGCGAGGGCAGGCTGTATCTGACCGACCCGGAGGACATGCTCACCACCGGCATCGAGGTCGAGGCGCGGCCGCCCGGCAAGAAGGTCAAGCGGCTCTCGCTGCTCTCCGGCGGCGAGCGCTCGCTGACCGCCGTGGCCCTGCTCGTGGCCATCTTCAAAGCCCGTCCGTCGCCGTTCTACGTCATGGACGAGGTCGAGGCGGCGCTCGACGACACCAACCTGCAGCGGCTCATCCGCATCTTCGAGGAACTGCGCGAATCCTCGCAGCTGATCGTGATCACGCACCAGAAGCGCACGATGGAGGTAGCCGACGCGCTATACGGCGTCTCGATGCGTGGTGACGGCATCACGACCGTGATCTCGCAGAAGCTTCGTGACACCGCCGCCGCGGCATGACCGACGCGACGACGACCCGCCTGACGATCCGACAACTGACTGCAAGCGCAACAAACCGGGCCGCGCCGCCCTGGCGTCTTGAGAGAATGGCACCATGGAGATTTTGATCATCGTCATCGCCGTCGTGTTCGCCGTGGCGGTGATCGGAGTGGCTGCCACCTTCCTCGTCCGTGGTTCGGCGACCCGCCGCCGCGTGCCGCCCGCGTCCGAGCGTACCGCCGCGCCCGGTGGCTCCACGGCCACGATCGCGCCCGAGGCACCACCGCGCGCGCAGGCGCCGCCGGTCGCTTCCGCCCCGGTCGTCGTCGAGGCACCCGCTCCCGCTGAGGCACCCGCTCCGCCCGTCGTGGCGGTGCCGGTTCCACTGGAGGTCCCCGAGCCCACCGCCGGGCGCCTGGTCCGGTTGCGCGGCCGGCTGGCGCGCTCCAACAGTGCGGTCGGCAAGGGCCTGCTCAGCCTGCTGTCCCGGGACAAGCTCGACGAGGCCACCTGGGAGGAGGTCGAGGACCTGCTGCTGACCAGCGACATCGGCGTCGCGCCGACGCAAGAGCTGGTCGAGCGGCTGCGCACCCGGGTGCGGATCCTGGGCTCGCGCACCCCTGAGGATCTGCGCGACCTGCTGCGCGAGGAACTGCTCACGCTGATCGGCCCGGACACCGACCGGACTGTCCACTCGCTGCGTGCGGACGGCGCGGGCCCGGCCGTCGTCATGGTCGTCGGCGTCAACGGCGTCGGCAAGACCACGACCACCGGCAAGCTCGCCCGAGTGCTGGTCGCCGACGGGCGCTCGGTCGTGCTCGGCGCGGCCGACACCTTCCGCGCCGCCGCCGCCGACCAGTTGCAGACCTGGGGTGAGCGGGTGGGTGCGAGCACGGTGCGCGGCCCGGAGGGCGCGGACCCGGCGTCGGTCGCGTTCGACGCGGTCAAGCAGGCAAAGGACCAGGGTGTGGACACGGCGCTGATCGACACGGCCGGGCGGCTGCACACCAAGGTGGGTCTGATGGACGAGCTGGGCAAGGTCAAGCGGGTGGTGGAGAAGCACGGTCCGGTGGACGAGGTGCTGCTCGTCCTCGACGCGACCACCGGCCAGAACGGCATGGTTCAGGCGCGTGTCTTCCGGGAGGTGGTCGACATCACCGGCATCGTGTTGACCAAGCTCGACGGTACCGCGAAGGGCGGCATCGTCGTGGCGGTTCAGCGTGAGCTGGGCGTTCCGGTCAAGCTCGTCGGCCTCGGCGAGGGCGCGGACGACCTGGCCCCCTTCGAACCGGCAGCCTTCGTCGACGCGCTCGTCGGCCAGTGAGCGGCCGGCTGCTGAAACCGGTCAACCGATCCTGCCGGCGAGCGTCGCGGGCGCAACCGCGTTCGACCGTCGCAGCGGCCCGAAGGCCCGCCTAGGCCTTTGGCCTAGTGTCCCGCGCCGGAAATCCGTCGCATGACTCTGCTCGACCTGGCTGCGCACGTCCGGTCATCCGCGCCCTGCTGGCAAGGCGCCGGAACACCCTCGCGGTGCTCAATCAACGCAGTGGGTCGTCTGTGGGCGTTTCGGCAACGCGGCCAGGCGGGATGCGGGGGCCCGCACCGGCAAGCTGACCAGGCCAGAAAAACTTGCCTCAAAATCAAAGAACTCGGACGACAGAGTGGCCTAGATCGTGGCGAAGGCGCGGTGAGGCGCGAGGGCGAGGGCGCCGAGGACCACGTGGGCGGCGGGGAAGGCGGGTCGTTCGGGCCCCGGAGCGCGCAGCCAGCGGGGACCGGACGGGATGCCGGCGCGATGAAACCGCTGCTGGTCGAGGACCGCGGGAAGTTCGACGCGGTCGCCGCTTCCCAGCAGGACAGGGCCCGTACCCGGGTCGATCAGCGCACGGAGAGCGGCCGCGGTGCCCACGCGGACCAGAAAGCCGATCCTCGCGCGCGGATCGCTGTCACCGAGGCCGGCCGAAGCGGTCGGCGCGCAGCCGAACGCAGTCCACAGCACCGGGCCGAGTTCGACGCCGAGCCGGTCCAGCCGGATCAGCGCCGTGCGGCCGAGCGCGGCGTCCGCCTCGACGACGTCGAATGCGATGCCGCACGCCGCCATGATCGGGGCGTCCGGCGTGCGCGACCATGCCGCGAAGATCCGCTCCAGGTCGGTCGACGGCGCGCTCGCCCGGTTCGGGGCGATCGGCCAGCCCCAGGCGGCATACCGCAGGGCGGTCGCCCGGATGCTTCCGTTCGAGGGCGTCGCGCGGTGGGCAATCACGTGCGGGTGCGTGACGAACGCCGCGCCGAGACCCGGGCGCGGGAAACCCGCGCGGTGCCGAGCATCCAGTACACCCGTATGCGGCGTCGGCTCCAACGCTGACCCGCCGGCCGGCTCGCCTTCCGTGGCCCGGCGCCTGGCGGGCTGGTGTGTCAGCAGAGCGTCCAAGCCCAGTCGGCCGCGCATTGTCGTCGCCACGCCTTTCTCAACTGTGACGCCCTGATCCGGGTTACCGCCCCGCGCGAGGAACACGACCCGGTATGAGGGTGCTCCGCCGCCTTGCGATCGCACGCGCCAGACGCCGCGGACATATCCGGCGCGCTTCTCAAACACGGCTCAGCGGCGCTGCATCTCAAACACGGCTCAGCGGCGCTGCATCTCGCCGGAAGGAGTGATGCCGACAGGTCTTCCCCGAATAGACCATAGCCGGGCCCAGGTAGCGACGCGCCGATGAATGGGTGGCGAATCCTGGCGCATTTGCGGATTGCCTGCGGACGCCGTGGCCGAACGGTTACGTTCGGCTCACCGATGGTCACAAATGGCGACTCTCGCCGGCTCGCCGGCTCGCGAGGCGGCGCATTCATGGAGGGGGCGCGGCGGGTGCCTGATCGGCTGCCGAACGAACTGTTCGCCTCCTGGTTCCTGCGCAGCGGCTGGTCGAAAGGCGAGGTGGCCCGGCTGGTCAACCGGCGAGCGCGGGACCTGGGCGCCGCACACGTCGCGACGGACACCTCGCGGGTGCGCCGCTGGCTGGACGGCGAGCAGCCGCGCGATCCGATCCCGCGGATCCTGACCGAACTGTTCAGCGAGCGCTTCGGCTGCGTGGTCACGCTCAGCGACCTGGGGCTGCGCGAACCGCCCAGCCCGATCGCCGGGACGCTGACGGACCTGCCCTGGTCGCCGGAGCGCACCGCGGAACTGCTCGCCGATTTCTGCCGCAGCGACCTGATCCTCGGGCGGCGCGGCGCGGGCGGCGCGCCGCCGCTGGCTGCCGGAGCGGCGCTGGTGGAGCCGGTGAAACGATGGCTTCTGCCCGCAACGGCGACGCGTTCCGCGCACCCGCTCGGCGCATCCGGTGCGGCGCCAAGGCCGCGTGCGGGCCGCGCGGCGCCCCTCGTCGAGCAGTTGGAGGAGGCGGCGCGCACCTTCCGCGCCTGGGACGCGGCTGCGGGCGGTGGAATCCGCCGTGCCGCCGTGGTCGGCCAGCTCTACGAGGTCGCCGAGGTGCTGCGGCAGGCGCCCGAGTCGGCGGCGCCGCGGCTGTTCCACATCGCCGCGCAACTGGCCCTGCTCGCCGGCGAGATGGCTCTGGACTCGGGGCTGCAAGCGACGGCGCAGCGTTACCAGATTCTCGCCCTGCACTGCGCCAAGGAATCCGCGGACCGTTCGCTGGCGGTCGCGATCCTGGCCGTGATGAGCCGTCAGCTGGTCGAACTGAACCGGGCGCAGGACGCGCTGGACCTGCTCGCCGTCGGACGGACCGCCGGCCGCGGCGAGCTCGAACCGCTCGTGTGCTCGCTGGTCGACGCGGTCGAGGCGCGGGCCCACGGCGCGCTGGGCCGGGCGGAGCGGTGCCGGCAGGCCGTCGGGCGTGCCCTGTCCGCCCACCGGGACGCCCAAGCCCACGACGGGACACCCGCGCCGCCGTGGCTCGCCGGATACACGGCCGCCACGCTGCACACGGAGTTGGGCCAGGCGCAGCGCGATCTGGCCGACCGCGTGCCCGCGGCCGCCGCCGATGCCGTGGCAAGGTTCGAAACCGCCGTGCTTATGTACGAACGCGAGGGCGCGGCCGCGCTACGTGGCCGGGTGTCCGCGCTGATCGGCGTCGCGGATTGCCGCACGCTGCTCGGGGACGCTCCCGCGGTCGTCGAGGCGTTGCGCGTTGCCTGTTCGCTCGCCGTGCGGTTGCGGTCACGCCGCTGTGAGGAGCGCCTGCGCGCGGTGCTCAGCCGCGCCCTGGAGCGTTTCCCCGAGGAAACCGCGCTGGTCGATCTGGCCGAACGGCCGCGGAACGCGACGGCCGGATGCGCCCGGGTTCCGATGCCGGCGCTGCCTCTCCAGGCGTTCACACGCTCGTAACCAGCTTGAGCAATCCGTCACGTCAGTGAAACATCACGCGCAGTGAGCGGTAACGGCCCGCGGCGAAGGTTCTGCGCAGGACAACGGCGTCACCCTCCTGTGAACGGTCGGCCACGTGGTCGGCACCCCTGAGCGCAACCTTTCCACTGACACGACCCTGTTAACCGGTCCGGGCTGCTGCGTCGGACCGCCGGGCGGCCTCGCGAAGGATACGTGAACGATGCCAACTCTTGACTCCGGTAACACCGCATGGGTGCTGGCCAGCTCAGCACTCGTGCTGCTGATGACGCCAGGGCTCGCGTTCTTCTACGGCGGCATGGTGCGCGCCAAGAGCGTGCTGAACATGCTGATGATGAACTTCATCTGTATCGCGGTCGTCACCGTCGCGTGGGTTTTGTACGGATGGTCGGTCTCATTCGGTAACGCGAACGACGCGAACGGAAGCGGCTTCTGGGGGGGTCTGACCCAGTGGGGGATGCACAGCATCGCCACCGGCGCCAGCTCCGGACACCCGGGCATCTACGGCTCGACCGGGGTGCCGCTGTTCGCGGTCGCGTGCTTCCAGCTGATGTTCGCCATCATCACGCCCGCGCTGATCTCCGGCGCGATCGCCGACCGCACCAAGTTCGTCGGCTGGACGGTGTACGTGATCGGCTGGGTGACCGTGATCTACTTCCCGGTCGCGCACTGGGTCTTCTCGCCCAACGGCTTCATCAACGCCAAGCTGCACGTGATGGACTTCGCCGGTGGTACCGCGGTCCACATCAACGCCGGTGCCGGAGCGCTCGCCTGCGCCCTGGTGGTCGGCAAGCGGGTCGGCTACAAGAAGGACCCGATGCGGCCGCACAACGTGCCGTTCGTGATGCTCGGCGCGGCGCTGCTGTGGTTCGGCTGGTTCGGCTTCAACGCCGGTTCCGCGCTGACCGCCAGCGGCCAGGCCTCGGTGGTCTTCCTCAACACCCAGGTCGCCACCTGCACCGCGGTCATCGGCTGGCTGGCCGCGGAGAAGATCCAGCACGGGAAGTTCACCACGGTCGGCGCGGCCTCCGGCGCCGTCGCGGGCCTGGTCGCGATCACCCCCGCCTGCGCCTCGGTCTCCCCGATGGGAGCGATCTTCGTCGGCCTGATCCCCGGCTTCGTGTGCTGCTACGCCGTCAACCTCAAGAACCGGTTCAACTTCGACGACTCGCTCGACGTCGTGGGCGTGCACCTGGTCGGCGGTATCCTCGGAACTCTGCTGATCGGCCTGTTCGCGGACCCGATCGAGGTCGGGGCCTACACCAACGGCGCCCGCGAGGGCCTGTTCTACGGCGGCGGGCTGGACCAGCTGTGGGCACAGACGGAAGGGGCGGCGATCGTGTTCGCCTACTCGTTCGTGGTCTCCTTCCTCCTGGCGCTGCTCGTGCACAAGACCATCGGCCTGCGGGTGACCGAAGAGGCCGAGATCACCGGCGTGGACCAGACCGAGCACGCCGAGACCGCGTACGACTGGGGCGGCCTGAGCGGCTCCCTGCACCGCGCGGCGGTGAGCCTGGCGGCCGCCACCGCATCGGCGGCTGAGACACTGCCCGCCACCTCCGAGGAGAAGGTCGAAGCCTGACCATGAAGCTGATCACAGCGATCATCAAGCCGTACAAGCTCGACGAGGTCAAGAGCGCGCTGCAGGCCTTCGGCGTGCACGGGCTGACCGTCACCGAGGCCTCCGGCTACGGCCGCCAGCGCGGCCACACCGAGGTCTACCGCGGCGCCGAGTACACCATCGACCTGGTGCCGAAGATCAAGCTGGACCTGCTGGCCGAGGACCACGACGTGGAGACCCTGATCGACGTCATCACCAAGGCGGCGCAGACCGGCAAGATCGGTGACGGCAAGGTATGGGTCACCCCGGTCGAATCCGTGGTGCGGGTGCGCACCGGCGAGCAGGGAGCCGAGGCGCTGTGAGACGGCGCGAAGAGAGACGGCGCGTCCTCTGAAGCAGTTGCACGACCGCGGGCGGAGACCTGGCCGGGTCTCCGCCCGCGCATGCGTGCGCTGTGGCCGGCCCGGGACGACGGCCCGGCCGAATCGACGAACCGAGCGGGAGAGCTTCGATGGGATACGCCGAGCAGCGCACCGAGCTGATCGACTCCGGTTTGCGCGGCCAGAAGTTGCGCGCGGCTCTCGCGCAGGCGGCCGACGAATGGCTCACCGCACTGCTGCGCGGCGCCCTCGCGGAGGCCGGCCTGACGGGGACAGTCCAGGGCACGTCCGAGGCACACGTCCCCGGCCTCGCCCTGGTCGCGGTCGGCGGCTACGGACGCGCGGAACTGTGCCCCGGCAGCGACCTCGACGTCCTGCTCCTGCACGACGGCTCACACCCGGCGGCCCTTATCGCCGCACTCGCTGACGCGGTCTGGTACCCGGTCTGGGACGCGAAGGTAAAGCTGGACCACTCGGTGCGCACCGTCAACGAGGCGCGCGCGGTCGCCCGCGACGACCTGCCGGTCGCGCTCGGCCTGCTGACGGCACGTCACGTCGTCGGCGACCCGACCCTGACCGCACAGCTGCGTGCCACGACGCTGGCCGACTGGCGTTCTCGGGCGGACAAGAGGCTGCCCGAGGTCAGGGCGGCGCGCGCCGAGCGCCTTGAGCTGCACGGTGAGCTTGCCTACCGCCTCGAAGGCGACCTCAAGGAGGCGATCGGTGGACTGCGCGACGCGTACGCCCTGACCGCGATCTCGGCTTCCTGGCTCGCCGACATCCCGCACGGCGAACCCGAAGCGGCGCGCGCGCGGCTGCTCGACGTGCGCGCCGCGCTGCACATCAGTACCGGCCGCGCCGCCGACCGGCTGCTTCTGCAGGAGCAGGACGAGGTGGCGGCGCAACTCGGCCTGGCCGGCGGCGCGGACGGCCTGCTCGCGGAGGTGGCCGACGCCGCGCGCACGATCGCCTACGCCTGCGACGTGGCGTGGCGGCGCATCGACCAGGTTCTGGCCCAGCGCTCCCGGTCCGGCCGGCGCGCCGCGGCGCAGCGAACTCCGCTCGCGGACGGTGTAGTCGCCGCGGACGGAGAGGCGACGCTCGCACTGGCCGCCGACCCGGCGCGCGATCCGGTGCTGCTGCTGCGGGCCGCGGCCGCCGCCGCGGCGGCGGGACTGCCGCTCGCCCCCGCAGCGCTTCGCCGTCTCACCGAGGACGCCGCACCACTGCCGACGCCTTGGCCGCGTGCCGCACGTGAGGAGTTCGTGCGCCTGCTCGGCGCGGGTCCGGGGCTCGTCCCCGTGTGGGAGGCGCTGGACCGTACCGGGCTGCTCAGCCGTTTGCTGCCCGAGTGGGAACGCACGCGGTCCCTTCCCCAACGCAACGCTCTGCACATACATACGGTCGATCGGCACTCGGTGCAGACGGCGGTGCAGGCGGCCAGGCGCACCCGACGCGTCGCCCGACCGGACCTGCTGCTCGTCGCAGCGGTCTGCCACGACCTTGGCAAGGGGCTGCATGACGAACACGGTGCGGCGCTGGACCACAGCGAGGCCGGAGCCGGACTGGTCGCGCAGCTCGCGCCACGCCTCGGGTTCAACGCGTCCGACAGCGCGGTGCTCGTCGCGCTGGTCCGCCATCATCTTCTGCTCGCGCAACTCGCGGTCAACCGCGACCCGGACGACCCGGCGACGCTGGACGCACTGCTGGCGGCGGCCGACGTGCCCGGCGGTTCGGTGGACGCGGCCGAGTTCGTCGCGCTGCTGCACGCGCTGACCGAGGCCGATTCCGAGGCGACCGGACCCGCCGTGTGGAGCCGCTGGCGCGAGGCGCTGCTGTCCGGTCTGGCCGAGCGGGCGCGTGCGCACCTCGCCGGCCAGGCGCCCGCGACAGCCCCGGGCTTCGACGGCTCCGCGCTCGCCCAGCGCGCGGCCGCGGCGCCGGACCGGCTCGCGGTGCTGGCCCTGGCCCCGGGCGCGACCGGAGTGGCCCGGCTCGATGTCGCGCTGCCGGACCAGATCGGTGTGCTCGCGACCGTGGCCGGTGTGCTGAGCCTGCGTCACGTGCGCATCCTCGCGGCTGAGGTCGAGACCGTCGGGTTGAGCGCGGCGGCGGGCCAGGACGGCGGCGCCGCACTCGGACCGGAGCCGCGGCCCTGGGCGGTGCAGCGCTGGACGGTCGCGGCCGAATACGGCGAGTTGCCCGACATCGCGCGGCTGCGCACCGATCTGCGGGCGGCGCTCGGCGGGCGGCTCGATCTGGCCGCGCGGATGGCCTCGCGCGAGGCGGACCATCGGCCCACCGGCCGGGCCCGGCTCGCGCCCCCGCCTTCTGTCGCGGTGCTCGAAGACGCCTCCGCGGTGGCCACCGTGATCGAGGTCCGCGCGGGCGACACCCCGGGACTGCTGTACCGCGTCGCGGCCGCGATCGCCCAGTCAGGGGCCGACATCTACACGGCTCGCGTCGCCACCCTCGGCGCGGAGGCGATCGATGTCTTCTACCTCACCGGTCCGGACGGTGCGCGGTTGAGCCCCGAAGAGGATCAGAAGGTGGCGCGGGAGATCCGGGCGGCATTGGCGTCGTAGCGCAGTTTGGCGGCGCTTCACGCCGCGTTCACGCCGAGAGCCAGAGCGCGGGATAGCGTCGCGGCGAGTCGAATCGAGCCGGGCACGAACCGGCCCTGTCGTCCCGCCAGGAGGCGTCCCGTGGAACGCACGAGTCCTGCTACCGCCGCCGCACGGACTTCAGTCGCGGAGATCAACGCGCCCGAAAGCGACGCGTCCGGGATCGACGCGTCCGAGCCCGGCACCGGTTTCAGTCGCCGCTCGGCGTTGCGCGCGGCCGTGGTCGGCGGCGCCCTGGCCGGCACGTCGACGGGACCGGCCGTGTCCGCGAACGCAGCCTCCGAGCCGCCCACGTCCGCAGCCTCCGAGCCGGTCACCTCCGCGCTGCTGTGGCGCCAGCCCGAGCGGCTCGGCGCGCCGCCGGTCGACGGGCTGCACCTGACCTTCGGGGCGGACCCGTGCCGTGAGATGTACGTGTCCTGGTCTACAGTCACGCCGGTTGCCAAGGCCCGGGTGCGGTACGGCACAGCGGACGGCGGCTTCGGTCACGAAGTCAGGGCCGAGACGCGCACCTACATCGACGCCGCCAGCACCCGCGAAGTGTATGTGCACCATGCACAGCTGACCGACCTGCGCCCTGACACGACCTACATCTACGCGGCGCTTGCTGACGGGGCGCTGCCAGACGCGGGCACCTTCCGTACCGCGCCGACCGGCCGTGCACCGTTTACCTTCACCAGCTTCGGTGACCAGTCGGTGCCTTCCGTCGCCTGGCTGCCGGGAGCCGGATCGGGCACATACAGCGCCGGCATCAGCGGCCTGGCATCACCCGCCGCGGCCGACATCGTGTACGGCATCGAACAGGTACGGCCGCTCTTCCACCTGCTCAACGGAGACCTCTGCTACGCCAACCTCTCCGACGACCGTGTACGCACCTGGAACTCGTTCTTCGCGAACAACACCCGCTCGACCCGCTACCGGCCCTGGATGCCGGCCGCCGGCAACCACGAGAACGAGCGAGGCAACGGCCTGATCGGCTACCAGGCGTATCTCACCCGGTTCGCCCTGCCCGGCAACGGCTCCGCCGACTGGAACGGCCTGTGGTACGCGTTCACCGTCTGCGGTGTGCGAGTGATCGTGCTACAGAACGACGACGTCGCGCTGCAGGACGCCGGCGACGCGTATGTCAGCGGCTATAGCGGCGGCGAGCAGCGGGCCTGGCTGGAGCGGCAGTTGAAGGCGGCGCGCTCCTCGCGGCAGATCGACTGGATCGTGGTCTGCATGCACCAGGTGATGGTCAGCTCCTCGGACGCGAACGGCGCTGACCTGGGCATCCGGCTCAACTGGGGACCGCTGTTCGACCGCTACGAGGTGGATCTGGTGTTGTGCGGGCACGAGCACGACTACGAGCGCTCGCTCGCGGTGCGCGGCGTGATACCCGGTTCCGAGACGTTGACTCCGGAACCGGTGTCCGCGAACACCGGCCACATCGACACCGGACAGGGCACCGTGCACATGGTGCTGGGCGGCGGCGGCACGAACTCGCCGTCCAACTCCAAGTTCTTCACGGACGGCACCGGCAAGGTCATCACGGCGGTGGGCGCACCAGGCGCCAACGGCAAGAAGACGCCCACCTACGTCTTCGAACAGGCCGTCTGGTCGGCCTTCCGCGACCTGACCCACCCCTACGGCTTCGCCGCCTTCGAGGTCGACCCCGGCAACCGGCCCGGCGGGCAGACCTCGATCCGCGTGACCTACTACACGGTCGCGCAGCCGGACGGCGCAATCGCACCGCTGGAATCCTTCACGCTGCACCGCAGGCGCTCGGACGGCTGAGCGCTTTCGCCCCGTGACGCGCTCACCCGGCGGCGGAGATCTCCGGACGCAGCATCTGCGGCGCGTGACGGATCCGGATCGGCCAGCCGGGCTCGGGCGTGTGGGGCTCGCCGCGCCGCGCCTTGTACTCGGCGAAATCTGCCTCCGCCGCGGCCTTCCACGCCACCTGACGGGCGTGCAGGTCGGACAGCGCGGCCTCGGCCACCTCCGGGTAGCGCACCGCCTGCGCCCGCGCGACACCCAGAGCGGCGACCGCGTCCGCGCAGGCGTCGTGGGCGTTCTCGATCACCACCCCGTAGTGCGCGCACTGCGACTCCAGCGTGCGGCTGCCCTTGCGGTACCGGTCCATCGCCCTGTCGATGATCAGCGGGTCCACGATCGGCGCCACCGCCGGGACGCGATCCCGCAGCGCCCGCAGCCCGTGCCGCGCCAACTCGGCCTCGAGCAGCGTCAGGTCGTAGGGCGCGTTGAACACCACGAGCGGCGCCCCGGCGGCCAGGTGCCCGGCCAGCAGCGTGGCGATCCGCTCCAGCGCCGCCGCCGGCGCGGACCCGTGCGCGCGGGCGTGTTCGGTGCTGATGCCGTGTACCGCGGCCGCTTCCGCCGGGATCTCCACCCCCGGGTCCACCAGGAACTCGTACCGCTCCCCGGTCGAAGTGATGAAGGCCGCTGAGACCAGTCGCGCGGTGAACGGATCGGTGCCGGTCGTCTCGCAGTCATAAGAACCGAGCAGTCCGGTATGCCAGACGGCAGCGGGAGCCGGCAGGCACGCGGTGTGGTAAACGACCCACGCGCCCGCGTCCTTGCGCAGCTCGCCGCCCTGCTCGGGCACCGTCTCCCCGCAGGTCTTGCATGCACCGGCGTACCGGTTCGGCGCCATGGCCGCCACCGACCTCTCTGCTTGACTGACCATCACCATAGGCGAAGGTACCGACAACTCCGCGCTCACCCGGATCTCGAAAGCCTCGCGGCTTCGTGGTGCCGCGGGCTCGTCTGGCACGCTGCGCCGGCGCCGATCCGGCGGGCGGTGGCGTTCGCCTGACCACGGGTATCGGCACGTTGGTCGACTTCGCGCCGCCGACCCGGCGCTTTCGAGAGGCGCCAGCGGATACGCTTGACACACCAGACCCAGTCCCTTCAACGCAGCGAGGATCTGACTGCGCCGTGTTCGACACGCTTTCCGACCGCTTGGCAGCGACGTTCAAGTCCCTGCGTGGCAAGGGCCGCCTGTCCGAACAGGACATCGACGCCACCTGCCGCGAGATCCGCATCGCGCTGCTGGAGGCGGACGTCGCGCTGCCCGCGGTGCGCCAGTTCGTCGCCGCGGTCAAGCAGCGCTCGCTAGGGGCCGAGGTCTCCCAGGCGCTCAACCCGGCCCAGCAGGTCGTCAAGATCGTCAACGAGGAGCTGATCTCGATCCTCGGCGGGCAGACCCGCCGGATCAGATTCGCCAAGCGGCCGCCTACTGTGATCATGCTCGCGGGCCTGCAGGGCTCCGGCAAGACGACGCTCGCGGGCAAGCTCGGCCACTGGCTCAAGGGCCAGGGACACAGCCCGCTGCTGGTCGCGGCCGACCTCCAGCGCCCCAACGCGGTCACACAGCTGCAGGTGGTCGGCGAACGGGCCGGGGTCGCGGTCTTCGCCCCCGAACCGGGCAATGCCACGGGCAGGACGCCCACAGACGGCCACAGTGGGGACCCGATCAAGGTCGCGCGGGACTCGCTCCAGCACGCCCGCGACAAAATGTACGACGTGGTGGTCGTCGACACGGCCGGCCGCCTCGGCATCGACGCCGAGCTGATGCGGCAGGCGGCCGACATCCGCGACGCGGTCGGCCCGGACGAGATCCTCTTCGTCGTCGACGCGATGATCGGCCAGGACGCGGTGGCCACCGCACAGGCGTTCCTCGACGGCGTCGGCTTCGACGGCGTGGTGCTCACCAAGCTGGACGGAGACGCGCGCGGCGGCGCGGCGCTCTCCGTGGCGCAGATGACCGGCCGCCAGGTGATGTTCGCCTCCAACGGCGAGAAGCTCGACGACTTCGACGTCTTCCACCCGGACCGGATGGCCTCGCGGATCCTGGGCATGGGCGACGTGCTTTCGCTCATCGAGCAGGCCGAGCGCACCTTCGACGCGCAGCAGGCCGAGCAGATGGCCCGCAAGATCATGGGCGGGGACCAGTTCACCCTGGACGACTTCCTCTCCCAGATGGAGCAGCTGCGCAAGCTCGGCTCCATGCAGAAGATCCTGGGCATGCTGCCCGGCATGGCGGAGATGCGCCAGCAGCTCAACCAGATCGACGAGAAGGAGATCGACCGGGTCAGCGCGATCATCCGCTCGATGACCCCGGCCGAGCGGCAGGACCCGAAGATCCTCAACGGCTCGCGCCGCGCCCGCATCGCCCGCGGCTCCGGGGTGTCGGTCTCCGCGGTCAACAACCTGGTCGAGCGGTTCTTCGAGGCGCAGAAGGCGATGCGCACGATGACCCGAGGCGGCATTCCGGGGATCCCCGGCTTCGGTCCCGGCGGCGGCCGCCGGATGTCGGCGAAGCAGAAGGCCACCGCACAGGCCGCGCGCAAGAAGGCGCGCAGCCGCTCGGGCAACCCGGTCAAGCGGGCCGCGGAGGAGCAGGCCAAGGCGCAGCGCGCGGCCGCCGGACCGGTGCTGCCGCAGCTGCCGGAGCCCGGCGGCGACTTCGAACTGCCGGACGAGTTCAAGAAACTGCTCGGCTGAGCGGCGTGTCGGGCGGCCGTCGCGCGGTTTGGTCAAACGCACCCCTCGCGGTCTGGCAGAATGGCAGGTCGAGTACTCGGACCGCGCGGCCCCTCTCTCCGCCGGCTCCGCGTCCGCCGGGAGGCCGGAAAGCCGCAATCCCCACGCGGCGGCTCGGCCACCCACCCGAATTGAGAATCCAGGAGATCCCGCTCCCGTGGCAGTCAAGATCAAGCTGAAGCGTCTGGGCAAGATCCGCACGCCTCAGTACCGCATCGTCGTCGCCGACGCCCGCACCAAGCGGGACGGCCGTGCGATCGAGGAGATCGGCAAGTACCACCCGAAGGAGGACCCGTCCTTCATCGCGGTGGATTCGGACCGTGTGCAGTACTGGCTCAGCGTCGGCGCGCAGCCGACCGAGTCCGTGGCCGCGATCCTGCGCGTGACCGGCGACTGGCAGAAGTTCAAGGGCCTGCCCGCCCCGCCGCCCATGAAGACCGCGAAGCCGAAGGCGGACCGCAAGGCGCTGTTCGAGGCGGCCGCCAAGGAGGCCGAGAACGAGCCGAAGGCGGCCACCACCGCCTCGCGCAAGCGCTCGGAGAAGCCTGCCGACAAGCCGGCCGACAAGCCGGCCGAGGAGCCCGCCAAGTCCGCCGAGGCCCCCGCGGGCGACGAGGCCTGAGCCGATGCTGGAAGAGGCGCTGGAGCACCTGGTCAAGGGCATCGTCGAGCACCCGGACGAGGTCGTCGTCCGGGATCGCGCGCTGCGCCGCGGCCGGATCCTCGAGGTCCGGGTGCATCCCGACGACCTGGGCAAGGTCATCGGGCGCCAGGGCCGCACCGCCAGGGCGCTGCGAACCGTGATCGGCGCGATCGAGGGCCGAGCGGTCCGCATCGACCTGGTCGAAGCGCCCGGCTACCGTTGAGCGCGCGGACCGCATGCCTGCCGAGCACATGACGGCGAACGAACAACCCGGCGACGGGCCGCGCGAGACGCTGCGGCTCGTCGTCGGGCGTATCGGGAAGGCGCACGGCCTTCGCGGCGAGGTCACCGTCGAGGTGCGCACCGACGACCCCGAGGAGCGCTTCGCCCCGGGCGCCGTGCTGGATACCGATCCGGCCCGGCGCGGCCCGCTGACGGTCGCCACCGCACGGGTGCAGGGCGGCCGCCTCGTGCTGCGGTTCGAGGGCGTCGAGGACCGCACCGCCGCCGAGGGCCTGCGCAACACCATGCTCTCCATCGAGGCCGACCCGGACGAGCTGCCGGACGACCCCGACGAGTTCTACGACCATCAGCTCGTCGGCCTGCGCGTGGTCACCGTGGACGCCCGCGAGGTCGGCATCGTGGCCGAGATGCTGCATCTGCCCACCCAGGACGTGTTCGCGGTCACCCGGCCGGACGGGCGCGAGGTGCTGATCCCCTTCGTCGAGGAGATCGTGCCCGAGGTCGATCTGGATGAGGGCACCGTGCTGGTCGACCCGCCGGCCGGCCTGCTCGAACTGGCCGACCCGCCGCGCTCCGCCGCGGCGGACGCCTGAGCCGGCGCGGGACCGGACGGGCGTATGCGCGTCGACGTCATCACGATCTTCCCGGAGTATCTGGCACCGCTGGGCGTCTCGCTCATCGGCAAGGCGGCCGACCGCGGGCTGCTCGACATCCGCGCGCACGACCTGCGCGACTGGACTCACGACGTGCACCGCACGGTGGACGACACGCCGTACGGCGGCGGGCCCGGCATGGTGATGAAGCCCGAACCGTGGGGCGAGGCGCTCGACGCGGTCCTCGCCGACGTCCCCCCGGAATCGCCCGAGCTGCCGCCCACCCTGGTCGTGCCGACGCCCAGCGGCCGCCCGTTCACCCAGGCCAAAGCGGCGCAGCTTGCCGAGTCGCCGTGGTTGATCTTCGCCTGCGGGCGTTACGAAGGCATCGACCGGCGCGTCATCGACGCGGCCGCCGAGCGTATGGCGGTGGAGGAGCTCTCCATCGGCGACTACGTGCTGGCAGGCGGAGAGGTGGCGGTCCTGGTGATGGTCGAGGCGATCGGGCGGCTGCTGCCCGGCGTCCTGGGCAACGCGGAGTCGGCCCGCGACGACTCCTTCGCCGCCGGTGCGATGGAGAGCCTGCTGGAGGGCCCGGCCTACACCAAGCCGGCCGAGTGGCGCGGGCGCACCGTGCCCGAGATCCTGACCTCCGGCAACCACGGCGCGATCGCGCGCTGGCGGCGCGAGCAGGCTTTCGCCCGCACCGCGGCGCACCGTCCCGAGTTGCTCGCCCGGCTCGACCCGGCGGCGCTCGACAAGCGGGACCGTCTCGCGCTCGCGGCGCTCGGCTGGCGGGTCGAAGCGGACCGCGTCGTACCCGACGGCACCGTCCCGGCGGCGGCCGGCGGCGATTTCACCGATCAGCCCCCCGCGTGAGACACTGACCCGTCGGCTCGACCTGCCGCGCCATGCCGCGGTCCGCGCCACTCCTGCCATGGGGGGAGCGAAGCGCGCACACGGTCGTGACCCGACGATCACGCCGACCGACGAAGCCGTGGGTGACCTGTGGCACCCGCGAGGAGACCACGATGCAGAAGCTAGACGCGCTCGACTTGCAGTCGCTGCGCTCCGACCTGCCGGCCTTCGGGCCCGGCGACACGCTCAACGTGCACGTCCGGGTCGTGGAGGGCAACCGCTCCCGGATCCAGGTGTTCAAGGGCGCGGTGATCCGCCGCCAGGGTGCCGGCGTGCGTGAGACCTTCACGGTGCGCAAGATCAGCTTCGGCGTCGGCGTGGAGCGGACCTTCCCCGTGCACACCCCGGTGATCGAGAAGATCGAGGTCGTCACCCGCGGCGATGTGCGCCGGGCCAAGCTGTACTACCTGCGCGACCTGCGCGGCAAGAAGGCGAAGATCAAGGAGAAGGTCGACTACGCCCGGTAGTGCGGGCCCGCCGGAACCGGCGGCCTACTTTTCCCGTGTCACCCTCGGTACCCTCGGGAACCGGGGGTGTTCGCCTTTCTTCAGGCGGAATCGGTAGTCTGCGAAACCGGCGACACCTGCGCGCGGCGCGGTGCGAGGCGACTGGAGGACCGGCGTGGCGAAGGGGCGGCGACGCCGGCTCAAGCCGATCCGGCTGTGGCGGGAGATTCCCATCCTGCTCGGTATCGCGCTCCTACTCGCCTTAGGTATCAAGACCTTCATGGTGCAGGCGTTCTTCATCCCGTCCCAGTCGATGCAGAACACCATCCTGCCGGGCGACCGGGTGCTGGTGAACAAGTTCTCCCCGTGGTTCGGCGCCCAGCCGCAGCGCGGGCAGATCGTGGTCTTCCACGACCCCGGCGGCTGGCTGGACGGCACTGCCACGCCGACCAGCGGCAACGCGGTCGTACGCGGTGTGAAGGACGTGTTCACCTTCGTCGGGCTGCTGCCGGCCGGCAACGAGCACGACCTGATCAAACGGGTGATCGGCGTGCCCGGAGACCGGGTGGTGTGCTGCGACGCCCAGGGGCGCATCACCGTCAACAGCGTACCGTTGGAAGAGACCGGCTATCTGTTCCCGAGGGCGCAGCCCTCGACGATCCGCTTCGACGTGACCGTGAAACCCGGCCGGATCTGGGTCATGGGCGACAACCGCGGGGACTCGGCCGACTCGAGGTACCACATGACCGGCGGATCGGACGGTACTGTGCCAATCAGCGACGTGGTGGGTCACGCGTTCGTGTTGATCTGGCCGCCGAGCCGGGCCGGAGGGCTGGGTGTTCCGGCTACTTTTCACCAGAAGGCGTTGGCCGGGATTCCGTCGGCTCCGGCGCTGCCTGCCGCCGCGGCGCTCCTCGGGGCGTTCCCGGTGCGGCTGCTGGGCCGGCGCTGGATGCGGCGGGCGCGGTCGATACTGCTCCTAACAGACACGAGGTTGCGAAGTGGCATTGGACAGACCGGACGCACTGGGCGCGCAGGGGCAGCCCGGGACGGTGACCGGTGGGCGCGGAGCCGAGGGGAACGGCTCGGGCGGAAGCGGCGGCGAGGCAGGCTACCCGGCTCAGGACGGCTACGCCGCCGAGGCGCCGGACCGGGATCTCTCGGCCGCTGAACAGCAGCCCACACCTGGAGCCGGCGCCCACCCCGAGGCCGAGGGTGCCGCGGCCGGGGCCGGGGAACCGGATCAGGCGCGGCCGGACTCCGACCAGCAGTCCGCCGCTTGGAAGCCGAGCTCCGCGCTCGGATGGGTGTTCCTGCCGTTCGTCGTGGTCTGGCGCTTCCTGTTCCCGAAGAAGCCGCGGCCGTTCATCGTGGAACTGCCGTTCCTGGTCGTCTTCGCGCTTTTCCTGGCCTTCCTGATCAAGACCTTCCTCGTGCAGGCGTTCTTCATTCCGAGCGGTTCGATGCAGAACACCCTCGCGATCGGCGACCGGGTGCTGGTCAACCGGGCCTCGGTCTGGCTCGGCGGGCAACCCCAGCGCGGCCAGGTGGTCGTCTTCCAGGACCCGGGCGGCTGGCTCCTCCCGGACGAGACCAGCACCAGCGGCAACTGGCTGACCAAGACGCTCACTTTCGTCGGCGTGCTGCCGCAGGACAACGGCGACCTGATCAAGCGGGTGATCGGGGTCGGCGGGGACCACGTGGTGTGCTGCAACGCGCAAGGCCAGATCACGGTCAACGGCGCACCTCTGGACGAGACCTACCTGTTCCCGGGCGACCAGGCGCAATCAGGCCCGGACGGCACCTTTGACATCACGGTGCCGCAGGGGCGGCTGTGGGTCATGGGCGACCACCGTGGCGTCTCCGAGGACTCGCGCGCTCACCAGGGGCTCAACGGCGGCACCATCCCGGTCAGCGCGGTGGTGGGGCGGGCCGATGTGATCATCTGGCCGATCAGCCATTGGGGCACGCTGCCGGTGCCTAACACGTTCAAGCAGACGGGTCTGTCCGCGTTGTCCGCGCCCGGTGGCATTCCGGCCGCGGCGACGGTCGGCGCGCTGCCTGTGGCGCTGCTGCGGAGGCGCCGCAAGCTTCGCAAGCTGGCCCGAAAGGTCGACCCGGCGCACCAGTAGGTAACCTGATTACGTGTCAGCGCTCCAGCAGCCTCTCGATCTGGGCATCCCGCTGCCTCCGATACTCGGCGGCGGGCAGGACCTGTACGCGTACGAGCAGGCATTGCGCGTCCACGGCATCGCCGCGGTCGCCGGAGCGGACGAGGCCGGGCGCGGCGCCTGCGCGGGCCCGCTGGTCGCCGGAGCGGTCATCCTTCCGCCGGATCTGCGCCCGGCGGGCCTGAACGACTCGAAGCTGATGACCCCGGCCGCCCGCGATCGCGTCTACGAGCAGCTAGTCGCGGGCGCGGTGTGGGCCGTGTCGGTCGTTCCGGCCGCGCAGGTGGATCGTGTCGGCGTGCAACAGGCCAACTACGCGGCCTTGCGCGACGCCGTCGCCGGTCTCTCGGCTCGGCCCGGCTTGGTGCTGTTCGACGGATTCGCGGTGCCCGGCGTCGCTGTGCCCAGCCGGGCGGTGGTCAAGGGCGACCGGCTCGCCGCCTGTATCGCAGCGGCCTCCGTCATCGCGAAGGTCACCCGGGACCGGATCATGGTGCAACTGCACCAGTGCCACCCGGTCTACGGCTTCGCAGCTCACAAGGGCTATTCGACGGCGGCCCACCAGGCCGCGCTCGACGAGCACGGGCCGTGCCCCGAGCATCGGCGCAGTTACGTGAACGTGGCTGCGGCGAGTGTGCGAAAGGCACCTGAGGGGACGGTCTTGCGGCAGGGCACCGTCGCGGCGATTGTGGGTCAGAATGAGGAGGGGAGCGCCCAGGCCGCCCAGGGCGATCTCCTGGACTTCGGCGTCGTCGCCGAAGACCGTTCACGGGCTCGACTGGACCTTTAGGGGAGCGCGGCAATGAGCGCCGAGGATCTCGAGAAGTACGAGACCGAGATGGAGCTTCAGCTCTACCGGGAGTACCGGGACGTAGTCGGGCTCTTCCGTTACGTCGTGGAGACGGAGCGGCGGTTCTACCTCACCAACCACGTCGACCTGGACGTCCGCTCGGCCGACGGCGAGGTCTATTTCGAGGTCACCATGTCCGACGCGTGGGTCTGGGACATGTACCGCCCGGCCCGCTTCGTGAAGAACGTGAAGGTCGTGACGTTCAAGGACGTCAACGTGGAGGAGTTGGCCAAGACGGACCTTGAGGTCCCGACGGACTGACCGGCGGCCGCGCCCGCGCGGGCGGCAGCGAAGCCAGAGTTCTCCAGCAGCTGCCCGGAGTCGAGTCGGCGCTCGGAGCCGGCGCCCGGGAGCCGGTCTTTCGGGGTCGGCTTCGGGGTCGGCTTCGGGGTCGGCAGGGCAGCGATGTCTGGCCGACCCGGAGCCGCCCGCGCCGAGTTATCCACAACCTGAGAATTTTCCATCCCTTCGACGTTCCTGATCCCGCATCGTGGATCTTGCCGGACGGTTCCGGCGCCGGCAGCTGCCGGGTCCACTGGGAGATGCGGAGTCGAGGACGATGAGGACGGACGTTGTATCCGAAGGCCGGCCGCGTGCGGGCGGCACCGGCGGCGGGCGGCGCGGCGCGGGCGGTCGTGGGACGGGACTGTGGGGCCACTGGCTCGGCCGCTACGGCGAGGAGGCCGCGGCGCAGTATCTGCTCGGCGCGGGCTATCAGCTGCTCGACCGCAACTGGGTGTGCCGGGATCCGGATCTGCGCGGTGAGCTCGACCTGATTGCGCGCTACCGGCGCACGGTGGTGGCCTGCGAGGTCAAGACGCGGTCGGGGGACCTGCTGGCGCATCCGGTCCAGGCGGTCACCCGGGAGAAGGCCGCCAGGCTGCGCCTGCTGGCGGCCCGCTGGCTGCGCGAACACCAGCGCGGCGGGCCGCCGCCGCTTCAGCGCGCCACGGTGTTGCGCATCGACGTGATCGCGATCCGCACCGCCGCGCGTCCGCCGTATCAGCTGCGCAGCCTCGACCACCTTGTCGGGGTGGCCTGATGTCCCCCGTTCGCTGGTCCCCCTCCCGCGCGCGGGGAGCGCGGCGATGACCGGCTTCGGCCGCGCCTGGTGCATCGGGCTGCTCGGCCTGCGCGGCACCCCGATCGAGGTCGAGGCGCACGCGGCCGGCGGCCTGCCGAAATTCACCCTGATCGGCCTGCCCGACTCCGTACTCAACGAGGCGCGCGACCGGGTGCGCGCGGCCGCGCTGAACTCCGGCATCGACTGGCCGCAGGCGGTGCTGACGGTCAGCCTTTCCCCGGCCTGGATCCGCAAGCAGGGCTCCGGGTTCGATGTCGCGATCGCCTACGCGGTGCTGCGCGCCACCGGGGCGATCAGCCAGTGCGCGCTGGACGACGCGGTCTTCCTCGCAGAACTGGGACTGGACGGCCGCGTGCGCCCGATCCGCGGGGTGCTGCCGTGCGTCGTCGCCGCGGCTCGGTCCGGCCTGAACCGCGTCTTCGTCGCCGACGCGAACGCCGAGGAGGCCGCGCAGGTCGCCGGGATCAAGGTCACCGGCCTGCGTTCCCTGCGGCAGTTGGTGGCGCTGGCCAACGGGCGGGAGGTGCCGGCCGACCCGCCCGGCCTTCCCGCCGTGGAGCTCGCGACGCTGCCCGCGGACGGGCCGCCGGCGGTTGATCCCGGCTTCGAACCCGACCTGTCCGAGGTGGTCGGCCAGTACGAGGCGCGTCGCGCTCTGGAGCTCAGTGCCGCCGGAGGCCACCACCTTTTCCTGTGCGGTACGCCCGGGGCCGGCAAGACCATGCTCGCCAAGCGGCTGCCGGGCATCCTGCCGCCGCTCGACACGCAGGCCGCGCTCGAAGTCTCGGCGATCCACTCGCTCAGCGGCACCCTCCCGCCGCACCGCCCGCTGATCACCCGCCCGCCCTTCTGCACGGTCCACCATTCGGCGACGGTCGCCGCGATGGTCGGCGGAGGTTCCGGGCAGCCGCGGCCCGGCGCCGTGAGCAGAGCGCACCGCGGGGTGCTCTTCCTGGACGAGATGCCTGAGTTCAGCCGCGGCGCGCTGGACGCGCTGCGCGAGCCGATCGAGTGCGGCGAGGTGGCGATCGCCCGCACCAGCGGAATCGCCCGCTTCCCGGCCCAGTTCCTGCTCGTCGGCGCGGCCAACCCGTGCCCGTGCGGCCGTGCGGGCAGCGCGCTGGCGTCGTGCACCTGCGCGCCGAGACAGCGCATCGCGTATCTGGCGCGGATCTCGGGTCCGCTGCTCGACCGGATCGACCTGCGGGTCGACGTGACGCCGGTCGGGCCGGGCGAACTGCTCGACGCGGCGGCCGGCGGTCAAGGCGGCGAGTGCACCGCAGCGGTCGCGCAGCGGGTCGCGCTGGCGAGGGAACGCGCGGTGCGCCGCCTCGCCGACACACCGTGGAACTGCAACGCGCAGGTGCCCGGCCAGGTGCTGCGCAACCAATGGCCGCTGGCCGTGGACGCGCTGGTTACCGCGGAACGGGCGCTGCGCGCCGGGACACTGAGCGCCCGGGGGCTGGACCGGGTCATCCGTGTCGCCTGGACGGTCGCCGATCTGGCCGGCCTGGACCGGCCGGACCGGGCGGCGGTGGACACCGCCCTGGGCTTCCGGCTCGGCTCCGTCAGCCTGGCCTCCGGTTGATGAGGGGCCGCGACCGCCATGCCGTCACATGAACAGCAGACGCAGGCCGACCGGCTCGCCCGGCTCGCGCTCAACCACGCCGTGGAACCGGCCGACCAGCACCTCGGCCGGCTGCTGGAGGCGCACGGCCCGCGGCGCGTGCTCGCGGCGATCCGCGCGGGCCAGCTGCCCGATCTCGATGCCGACCCGGCGCGCCGCGACCGACTGGCCGACCGCTGTGCCGGGTTGCGGCTGCGGCTGGAACCCGGCCGGGTGGAGGCGGGGCTGGCCGCCGCGGAGGCAGTCGGGGCCCGGTTCGTCACCCCGCTGGACCGGGACTGGCCCGCGCGGCTCGACGATCTCGGCCCGCAGCGGCCGATCGGGCTGTGGGTCGCCGGAAACTGGTGCGCCGAGACGACGGCGCGCGGCGACGACGCTGCGCACCCTCAGCCGCTTTCCATCGTCGGGGCGCGGGCCTGCAGCGGGTACGGCTCCCACGTCGCCGGGCTGCTCGGCGCCGATCTGGCCTCGGCCGGGGCGTGCGTGGTCTCCGGCGCGGCGATCGGCATCGACGCCGCCGCGCACCGCGGGGCCCTCGCGGTCGGCGGTTCGACCATCGCCGTGCTCGCCTGCGGGATCGACCGGGTCTATCCGCGCGTCCATGAGAGTTTGCTGCGCGCGATCGCGCAGCGCGGGGCCGTGCTCTCCGAGCTTCCTCCTGGCGCGGCCCCCACACGGTTCAGGTTCCTGCACCGCAACCGGCTGATCGCCGCCCTGGGTGTCGGCACGGTGGTAGTGGAGGCGGCCCGGCGCAGCGGCTCGCTGCTCACCGCGCGTCTGGCGGGGGAACTCGGCCGGGCCGTGATGGCCGTGCCCGGTCCGGTGACCAGCGAGCAGTCGGTGGGCGCACATGAGTTGATCCGGGACGGGGCGATTCTGGTCGCGACCGCCGCGCAGGTTCAGGAGGCCTGTGCGAATCTCGCGGACGCGCCGCCGACACCCGCGCGCCCGTCGCGGGCGAGGGCGGCGGACACATCGGATGAGCCGCCGGCCGTCGGCCGCGCCCGTACTCGCGCCCGTCCCGGGCGTGCCGCCTCCGCCGAGCCGGCCGACCCGGTCGAGGAACTGGTGCTGGAAGCGCTTTTCGGCGCACAGACGGGTACGGCGAAGACGAGCGCGGGCGCCGACGTCGTCGCGCTCGCTCGGGCCACCGGCCTCGGACCTGACGCCGTGTTCGCCGCGCTCGGGCGACTGGCTGCCTGCGGGCGTGTCGCGAAATCGGGAGGAGGCTGGGTGTCGGTACGCGGCCACTGACGATGCACAAAACCAGCCTGTGTACCGCATTCGGCGCGCCTCACCTGATCGAGCGGGCTCGGAAGTGGTTACCGTAGAGATCGTTGTGGTTACGCTACGCTCGGCTTGCGGCTGAGGCAGTGGGGCGCAGGATCGCCGGCTTGAGAAAGATCGCGTGGTTGAGTGGATCAAGGCGAGTGATGGCCAAGGAAAGCCAGGTCCATGAGACCGTCTACGACGACGCGGACACCGCCGCGCGGCCCCGCGCCGCCCTCGACGAGCTGTGGGCCGAGTTCAAGGCCACCGGCGATCAACGGCTGAGGGAACGGCTGATCCTGCATTACTCGCCGCTGGTGAAATACGTCGCCGGCCGAGTCTCCGTCGGGCTGTCGGGCACCGTGGACCACGCCGATTTCGTCTCCTATGGCATTTTCGGGCTGATCGACGCGATCGAGCGCTTCGAGCCGGACCGGTCGATCAAGTTCGAGACCTACGCGATCAACCGGATCCGCGGCGCGATCATCGACGAGTTGCGCGCGTTGGACTGGATCCCGCGCTCGCTGCGGCAGAAGGCCCGGGAGATCGAGCAGGCCTCGGTGCGGTTGGAGCACAAGCTCGGGCGCACCCCGACCGAACGTCAGATCGCCGCCGAGATGGGCATCACGCTGGGCGAGTTGCACCACATCTTCTCCCGGCTCTCCCTCATCAACGTCCTGGCCCTCGACGAGGTGCTGACCCTGTCCACCGGGGACGGCGACCGGCTCAGCCTGGTGGAGACCCTGGAGGACCTGACCGCGGATGACCCGGTCGAGGCATACGAGAGCCGGGAGACCAGGCACCTGCTGGCCCGCGCCGTCAACACGCTGCCGGATCGGGAGAAGACCGTGGTGACCCTCTACTACTTCGAGGGGATGACGCTCGCCGAGATCGGCGGGGTGCTCGGCGTCACCGAGAGCCGGGTCTGCCAGATTCACGCGAAAGCGGTGTTGACGCTGCGCACCCGGCTGGCTGAACTGCGCTGACCGGAGCTTCGAACGTCCGACCACTGGCGATTGCACGCAACAGGCTCCGGTGCGCGACCGGCTCGACTAGTCTGGAGTGGTGCCCAGGATCAAGGCTCCGACCGTCGCCGAGCATCGCACGATGCAGCGCACGGCGCTTCTGGATGCGGCCAGGGACCTACTCGCCGACGGCGGGATGGCCGCGCTCACCTTCGCCGCCCTGGCCGAGCGGGCCGGTCTGGCCCGTTCCTCGGTGTACGAGTATTTCAAGTCCCGCGCCGACGTGGTCGAGGCGCTGGCCGTCGAGGACTTCCCCGCCGCGGTGGCCGACATCAGGGGGGTGATGCTCGCGCAGCCGACGCCGGAACGGCAGATCGCGGCCTACGTGCGGCGGCAACTGGAGCTGGTGGCTCAGCCCGGCCACCGCGGTCTGCTCTCCCTGTCCGTGCTCGAACTCGACGGCCCGGCCCGCGAGCGCATCCGCGCCGCGCACGGCATGCTGGTCGACCTGGTCGTCGGCTCGCTGCGGCGGCTCGGGCACCCGGACCCGCGCGCTGCCGCGGCGGTGTTGCAGGGAGCGGTGGACGGCGCCGCGAAGCGCATCGACGCCGGAGCGGATCCGGCCGCGCTCATCGAGAGCGCCTTGACGCTGGTGCTCTTCGGTGTGCGAGGCCAGCGCCGCGTGCGGTAGGAACCGCCCCGCGGAAGTTATCCACAGTCTGCGCAAAGCCCGGCGGACCGCCGCAGCGGCGCACCACGCTGGTCCCATGAAGATCCTCGTCCTCATCGTGCTGTTGTTCTCCGCGGCGAACGCGCCTTCGATTCCCGCGTCCGGTACCTCGCCGCGATCCGCTGTGGTCGGATCGCTGTGGCGGTGGCCGCTGGCCGGGCCCGGCGCAGCCGCGCCGCGAGTGGTGCGGCCGTTCTCCCCGCCGGCGTTACGGTGGCTGCGTGGCCACCGCGGCGTGGATCTTGCCGCCGCTGGTGCGCAGCGGGTGCTCGCAGCCGGGCCCGGGACGGTGGTGTTCGCGGGGACGCTTTCCGGCCGCGGCGTCGTGGTCGTCTCGCACGGTGCGTTGCGCACCAGCTACGAACCGGTGACGCCGTCGGTTCACGTCGGGGACGTGGTCAGCGCGGGATCTGCGCTCGGCACGCTGGCCGCGGGACACTGCGCTGCCTCCGCGTGCCTGCACTGGGGCCTGCTCACGGGGCACGGCCACGCGGTCAGGTACTACGATCCGCTGCTGCTCGTCGGGCTGGTGCGCCTGCGCCTCGAACCCGTCCGAGTGCCGGCCGGCCCGTCCCCTGGATGACTGAGCGGCGGTACCGCGCGGACCGGGTAAACTTGCCTCGCGGCCCGCTGTGGCGGGCCGACTTCGCGTGTCCGGAAACGGGACGTCCGCGTGTTCGCCTTCGAACCCCGCGGTCGCTCCGACACGACAGCCGTCCGGTCCGCTGCACCCGCCTGCACGGCGCGTGTCCGCGGCGCGGCGGTCCGTCCAGACACCAGGAGCGCGGCCGCCGGCCGCGCGCAAACCGGACGAGATCGAGGAGGACACGGCCATGGCCGTCGTCACCATGCGCCAGCTTCTTGAAAGCGGCGTGCACTTCGGGCATCAGACCCGGCGCTGGAACCCGAAGATGAAGCGCTACATCTTCACCGAGCGCAACGGCATCTACATCATCGACCTTCAGCAGTCGCTGTCGTACATCGACCGGGCCTACGAATTCATCAAGGCCACGGTCGCGCACGGCGGCACTGTACTGTTCGTCGGCACCAAGAAGCAGGCCCAGGAGGCCGTGGCCGAGCAGGCGACCCGGGTCGGCATGCCCTACGTCAACCAGCGTTGGCTCGGCGGCATGCTCACCAACTTCTCCACCGTGCACAAGCGGCTCCAGCGGCTCAAGGAGCTCGAGGAGATCGACTTCGACGACGTGGCCGGCTCCGGCATGACCAAGAAGGAACTGCTGGTCCTGCGCCGCGAGAAGGACAAGCTGGAGCGCACCCTCGGCGGCATCCGGGACATGCAGAAGGTCCCGTCCGCGGTGTGGATCGTGGACACCAAGAAGGAGCACATCGCCGTCGGCGAGGCGCGCAAGCTGCGCATCCCGGTCGTGGCGATCCTGGACACCAACTGCGACCCGGACGAGGTCGACTACAAGATCCCCGGCAACGACGACGCCATCCGCTCGGTGGCGCTGCTCACCCGGGTGGTCGCGGACGCCGTGGCCGACGGCCTGATCGCCCGCTCCGGCGCGGCCGCGGCCGCCACCGAGGGCGCCGCGGCCGGCGAGGTCGGCTCCGGCGAGCCGCTGGCCGCCTGGGAGAAGGAACTGCTGGTCGGCGAGAACGCCGAAGGTGCGAAGCCCGCCGTCGAGGCGCAGGCCGCGGCTGAGCCCGCCGCTGAGGCGCAGCCCGCCGCCGAGGCCGCATCCGAGCCCGAGCCCGTCGCCGAAGTGGCTGCCGAGGCCGCCCCGGCCGCCGAGCAGGGCGCTGAGGGCGCGGACGCCACCGAGGCGTGACGCCTACCGGTCCGCGGCCGGTCCGGTCGGCGCAGTGCCGACCGGACCGCGCGGCGCCGCGGTTCTTCCCGCCACCGAGACCACCACACGTAATCCAGCCCGCATCCGGCTGCTGAACGCAGCCGCCGCGCGGGCGCCAAGCGAGGGACAAGCAGCATGGCGAACTACACCACCGCCGACGTCAAGCGGCTGCGCGAGCTGACCGCCGCGGGCATGATGGACTGCAAGAAGGCGCTGGAGGAGTCCGGCGGCGACTTCGACAAGGCCGTCGAGTACCTGCGCGTCAAGGGCCTCAAGGGCGTCACCAAGCGCGAGGGCCGCTCGGCCAGCAACGGCCTGGTCACCGCGCAGATCGCGGAAGACAACAGCACCGGCACCCTGCTGGAGCTCAACTGCGAGACCGACTTCGTCGCCAAGGGCGAGCGTTTCCAGCAGGTCGCCGCCGAACTGCTGGCGCACGTCGCGGCCACCGGACCGGCCGAGGTCCCGGCACTGCTGGCCTCGACCTTCCCGACCACCGGCAAGACCGTGCAGGAGTTCGTCGACGAGGCGAACGCCACTCTCGGCGAGAAGATCGAACTGCGCCGTTTCGCCGGCTTCCAGGGCGGCTACGTCGCGGCGTACCTGCACAAGACCTCCCCGGACCTGCCCGCGCAGGTCGGCGTGCTGGTGCAGCTGGACAAGCCGAGCGCGCAGACCGCCAAGGACATCGCCCAGCACATCGCCGCCTTCGCGCCGAAGTACCTGACCCGCGACGACGTGCCGAGCGAGGTCGTGGAGAACGAGCGGCGCCTGGCCGAGGAGACCTCCCGTGAAGAGGGCAAGCCGGAGGCCGCGCTGCCGAAGATCGTCGAGGGCCGGGTCAACGGGTTCTTCAAGGAGAACGTCGTCGTGGAGCAGGCGTTCGCGAAGGACCAGAAGAAGACCGTGCAGCAGGTGCTCAACGAGGCAGGCGTGACGCTCCAGGCGTTCGCGCGCTTCCGCGTCGGCGCCTAGTGTCCCGAGTCGGACACTAGCGTCCCCGCGGACCGTTCGTCGGCGCCGCGCCGCGCGATGCGCCGGATCGGTAGGGTCGTGCGCGCGCCGATATGCACCACATGAGCAAGAGGAGGCCGCAGTCGTGGCTGGTATCCATCAAGAAACCGACCCGGCTGCGGCCTTCGCCACGCACCCGGGAGAGCGCGGGCGATACACGCGCGTCGTGTTGAAGCTGTCCGGAGAGGTGTTCGGCGGCGGCAGGGTGGGCGTCGACCCGGATGTCGTGCAGGCCATCGCACGGGAGATCGCGGAGGCGATCAGGCAGACCGGTACCCAGGTCGCCATCGTGGTCGGCGGGGGCAACTTCTTCCGTGGCGCGGAGCTGAAGAACCGCGGCATGGAGCAGGCCCGCGGCGACTACATGGGCATGCTCGGCACGGTGATGAACTGCCTGGCGCTGCAGGACTTCCTGGAGAAGCAGGGGGTGGACACCCGGGTGCAGACCGCCATCACCATGGCCCAGGTCGCCGAGCCGTACATCCCGCGCAAGGCGATCCGGCACCTGGAGAAGGGCCGAGTGGTGATCTTCGGTGCCGGCGCGGGCATGCCCTACTTCACCACGGACACCACCGCCGCGCAGCGCGCCCTGGAGATCGGCGCCGAGGTGGTGCTGATGGCCAAGCAGGGGGTGGACGGCATCTACGACGCCGACCCGAAGTCGAACCCGGACGCGGTCCGGTTCGACACGATGACCCACCGTGAGCTGCTCAACCGCGGCCTGAAGGTCGCCGATTCCACCGCGGTGTCGTTGTGCATGGACAACGGCATGCCGATCGTCGTATTCGGACTCTTCGACGGCAACATCGCCCGCGCGGTGTCCGGCGCGAAGATCGGTACGCTGGTCAGCCGTGAAGACGGCGCGGTCACGCAGTAGTTTGTGAGACTGAGACAACCGGACTGGCGGGACAAAGGGAGCCGTGAAGTGATCGACGAGACCCTCCTCGAAGCCGAGGAGAAGATGGACAAGGCCGTGTCGGTGGCCAAGGAGGACTTCGCAGGCATCCGCACCGGCCGGGCCACCCCGGGCATGTTCAGCAAGATCACGGTGGACTACTACGGCACCGCGACGCCGGTGACCCAGCTCGCCTCCATCCAGGCGCCGGAGGCGCGGATGGCCGTGATCACGCCCTACGACAAGAGCAGCCTGGCCGCGGTGGAGAAGGCGATCCGGGACTCGGACCTGGGCGTCAATCCCGGCAACGACGGCAACGTCATCCGGGTCGTCTTCCCGCAGCTGACCGAGGAGCGGCGCAAGGAGTACATCAAGGTGGCCCGCGGCAAGGCCGAGGACGCCAAGGTCTCCGTGCGCAACATCCGCAGGCACGCCAAGGAGGCCATCGACAAGCTGATCAAGGACGGCGAGGTCGGCGAGGACGAGGGCAAGCGCGCGGAGAAGGAACTGGACGGATTCACCGCCAAGCACACCGCGCAGATCGACGAGGCGCTCCGGCACAAGGAGAACGAGCTGCTGGAGGTCTGAGCCTGAGCCTTTCCGGCTCGACCACGTCGCCCGGGCTCGTCATCGCTGATGATTGTCTGATCGTCGGATTACGCTCACCATGGGACTGAGCGCGAGAGCGGCGCGTCCCCGCGGCACGATGGGGCCGCCGCAGCCCGGTCCGCCGAGATCGGGTACCGTCATCGGCTGACAACACGATCCGGCTCGGGGAAAGGCCGCAGATGACCAGCGCCTTGAAGCGGAGGGAGCAGCCCGTGGCGCCGACCGGCCGGCCGAGCCGGGCCGGGCGGAACCTCCCCGCCGCGATAGGCGTCGGACTGGCCCTCGGCGCGGCGATCATCGCCTCACTGCTGCTGTTCAAGCCCGCCTTCCTCGCACTGGTCGCGGCGGCCGCCGTGCTCGGGGTGCGCGAGCTATACATAGCGTTCCAGGAACGTGGAATCCGCTTCCCGGTCCTCCCGGTCACGGTCGGCGGGGTCGGGATGCTCGTTTTGGCCTACTACCGCGGCGAAAGCGCCCTGGCCTCGGCGCTCGCGCTGACCGCGGTGGCCGTCGTGGTGTGGCGGCTGGCCGAACCCGCGGAGGGATACCTGCGCGACACGAGCGCGGGCGTGCTGGCCGCCGTTTACGTCCCCTTCCTCGCCGGGTTCGCCCTGCTACTCGCGGCCGCCGACCACGGTGCGCAGCGGGTCCTGGTCTTCCTGATCCTGACCGTCTGCAACGACACCGGCGGCTACGCGGCCGGCGTGCTGGCCGGCCGGCATCCCATGGCCCCCTCCATCTCGCCCAAGAAGTCCTGGGAGGGCCTGGCCGGCTCGGTGGTCACCGCGGGCGCCGCGGGCGCGATCAGCATGACTCTCATGCTGCACGCGCAGGCATGGCAGGGCGCGGTCACCGGGGCGGCCGTGGTCGCCAGCGCG
Source organism: Actinocrinis puniceicyclus (assembly GCF_018283645.1). Taxonomy (GTDB): domain Bacteria; phylum Actinomycetota; class Actinomycetes; order Streptomycetales; family Catenulisporaceae; genus Actinocrinis; species Actinocrinis puniceicyclus. Next base: position 46,586 of record NZ_JAGSXH010000016.1, read on the forward strand.
ACCCTCGGCGACCTGTGCGAGTCGATGATCAAACGGGACCTGGGCATCAAGGACCTGGGCAACCTGCTGCCCGGCCACGGCGGCATCATGGACCGCCTCGACTCCCTGCTGCCCACCGCCCCGGTGGCCTGGCTGCTGATCTCGCTCTTCGTTCCGGTCAGGTAGTCCGGCGCGATCATCGCTTCATGGGACAATGGGCGGATTATGAGCACGCAGGATCTGCCCACCCCGTCCGTACCGGTCGGCACGCGCCCCGAACCGGGTCGGCTCGTCTTCGAGGCGCCGCGCCGCGGCAAGCCGCCGCGCCACCTGGCCGACCTGAACCCGGCCGAGCGCAAGAGCGCGCTCACCGAGGCGGGCCTGCCGGGATTCCGCGCCACGCAGCTGTCCAAGCACTACTTCGGCCGACTGGTCGACGACCCCGCGGACTGGACCGACGTGCCCGCGGCGCAACGCGAGAGCCTGCACGCCGCGTTGTTCCCGCGGCTGATGACCGCGGTGCGCGAGATCACCTGCGACGGCGGCACGACCCGCAAGACGCTGTGGCGGCTGCATGACGGCGCCATGGTCGAGTCGGTGCTGATGCGGTACCCGGATCGGGTGACCATGTGCGTCTCCTCGCAGGCCGGCTGTGGCATGAACTGCCCGTTCTGCGCCACCGGCCAGGCCGGGCTCACGCGCAACCTGTCCGCCGCGGAAATCGTCGAGCAGGTCGTCGCCGGCGCGCGCGAGCTGGCCCGCGGCGAGGTGCCAGGCGGTCCGGGACGGGTCTCGAACGTGGTGTTCATGGGCATGGGCGAGCCGCTGGCGAACTACAACGCGGTCCTCGGCGCGGTGCGCCGGCTGACCGATCCGGCGCCGGACGGCCTCGGCCTGTCGCAGCGCCACCTGACCGTCTCCACGGTGGGCCTGGTTCCCGCGATCGAGAAGCTGACCGCGGAACGCCTGAACCTCACCCTGGCCGTCTCGCTGCACGCCCCCGACGACGACCTGCGCGACGAACTGGTCCCGGTGAACACCCGCTGGCGGATCGGCGAGGTGCTGGGCGCGGCCTGGGAGTATGCGCGAACCACCAAGCGTCGCGTCTCGATCGAATACGCCCTCATCCGCGACATCAACGACCAGGCCTGGCGCGCCGACCTGCTGGGCAAGCGGCTGCGCGGCAAGCTCGCGCACGTGAACCTGATCCCGCTCAACCCGACTCCGGGCTCGAAGTGGACCGCCTCGCGGCCGCAGGACCAGGACGCCTTCGCGCGCGTTCTGGAAGCGTACGGCGTGCCGGTCACGGTACGTGACACGCGCGGCCGCGAGATCGACGGCGCCTGCGGACAACTGGCGGCCGCGACGGCCTGACCCGAGATGGCGTGGCGCGACGGAAAGAGACCGGGCCGCTGTCGGTTCGGGGCGGTATTTTGTACGGCGTGACGTGGGTGGGGAACGGGCGGGCTGGATGAGCACGGTCAAGCACATCGTGTGGGACTGGAACGGTACGTTGTTCGACGATCAGGACCTGGTCGTCGCCGCGACGAACGCCTCGCTGGCCGCGATCGGGGTGCGACAACGCATCACGAACGACCAGTACAAGGACCTGTATCAGCGGCCGATGGAGGACTTCTACGCCGCGCTGATCGGCTTCGCCGTCTCGCCGGCGCAGTGGCCGGTGCTCGACGCGGCCTTCGGCGAGCACTACCTGTCGCACATGCGTGAGTGCGGGCTGAGCGCGGACGCGCTGGCCGCGATGGACGCCTGGTCGCCGCGCACCCAGTCGCTGCTGTCCATGTTCGGCCACGAAGACCTGCTGCGGCTGACCGGCGAGATGGAGTTGCACGGCCGCTTCCACCGGATCGACGGGCGTCCCGCGGAGCTCGACTTCGGGCCGAAGGCCAAGTACCTGGTCCAGCATCTGGAGCAGTTGCGCGCGCACGAGCCCGCACTGACCGCCGATCAGGTCGCGCTGATCGGCGACTGCGCGGACGACGCCTATGCGGCGTTCCATGTCGGTGCGCGGGCCGTGCTCTACACCGGCGGCTCCTCCAGCCGCACGGTCCTGGAACAGGTCGGAGTCCCGGTGGTGGACTCGCTCAGTGAGGCCGTCGCCCTGCTCGCGCAGCACTGATCCGGCGGCCGCGGACCACGGCGTGCGGCCGGCGCCGGCCAATGCGCGCCCGGGCTGTCGAGTCGGCTGCCAGCGCGACCGCGACGCACAGCGCAGCGGTCAGCGCGACCACGAGCAGCCAGGTCACCGCGTCGGCGCCGAACATTCCGTGCAGTGGGGACCGACGCGGCGCGAGCTTCCCTGCGGGGGAGTGCAGTAACGCGACGAGCGTCGCGCCCCCGAGCGCGCCCCCGGCGGTGAACAGGCACGGCCTGACGGACGCGATCAGCCGCGCGGTATGGGCCTCGGCCCCAGCCTGCCGCAGTCCGCGTGCGGTTGCTCGGCGAGTGTCGCCGAGCGTGGCCGCCGCCCACACGACGGCTCCGCAGCCGGGCAGCGCGGCGCACAGGAGACGGGCGAGCGTTCCCGTGGTCAGCCGCTCGGCCGGGGCGACCAGCAACACTGTCACCGGCGGCGCGAGCAGCGCCGCGGACCAGGTGAGGCGGCAGGCCGCGGCCCAGGCGGCGCGGTCCGCCGGCGCGGCCAGCCGCAGGGCCAGGCGGGTGTGGAAGCCGGCCCGGCCACCCGGCCGGCGACCGGCGTGCGCGGTGCCGCTCGGCGCGGAACGGCTTGTCTGGCCGCTGCTCATCTGCCGGCCTTCGCCGCCCTGGGCGGCGGCTCGGCCGGTGGGACCGGAGGTGCCGGGGGCGCTGGAACCGGCTCGGACTGCACGCGGCCGTCCACCAGGTGAACGGTGCGGTCGTGGCTCGCGGCCGTTGTGGCGTCCCGGGTGAATACGATCAACGCCGTGCCGTGTGAACGTGCCACCGAGCGCAGGATCCGGAACGTGGTCCGGGCGGCGTCCTCGTCCAGGCCGAGGAACGGCTCGTCGGCGAGCAGAACCAGCGGGTCGTTCACCATCGCCCGGACCAGGGCCGCCCGTCGCAGCACCGCCACGGGCAGGCCGGTCGGCCGCTGATCGGCCGCGTCCGCGATCTCGAAACGGCTCAGCCAGGTCAGTACGCGGCGCGCCGCGGCGCTCTCACCGGTACCGGCGAAGCGCAGCGGAAGCGCGGTGTTCTGCGCCAGCGTCAATTCGGGCAGGAAGACGGCTTCCTGGTGCACCAGCCCGTAATGCCGCAGTCGGAAGGCACGCCGCTGGTCTGGCGGCAGCAGATGGACCGGCTTGCCGTTGGTCCAGACCGTTCCGGAGGCGGGAATCGTCTCGCCGGAAAGACACGTCTTCAACGCCGACTTGCCGGAACCCGGGCCGCCGAGGACCGCGACGGTCTCCCCCTCGCCCACCGCGAGCCCGACCTGGTTCAGCACCGATCCGTCGGCGGGCAGCACCAGCCCGCGCGCGTCCAGCACCGGGTTGTCAGAAGGAAGGCTCACGCGGATACTCTCCCCGCGCGGCGCGCCGGTTTCGCGGTGGTTCGCGCCGATTCATCCGAACTGACGAGCCGTCGGGCGACGCTTGGGCCCGGGCGCGGGGCCGTCCGGATGAGGCGATGTTTCAGACGGTGCCCGTGTCAGTGACCGATGAACGGCGCGAACAGCGCGGCGCGGCGCGAGGGACGCCGGGTGCGCAGCTCCTCCGCGTCCGCGCTGCCCATGACGCGCAGCCCGGCGTTCGCCCCGAGCCAGCGCAGCGGCTCGACCTCCCAGCGGCGGGAGCGGTGGCCGACCCAGGGCAGCGCGGTCAGCGCGCCGGGATCGTCCGGGGTGTCGCGCAGGAGCCGGGCGAGGGTGCGCCCGGCGAGATTCGACGCGCCGACACCGTCGCCCACGTAGCCGCCGGCCCATGCCAGTTTCGCCGCCCGATCCAGGCCCACGGAGGCGAACCAGTCTCGCGGAACTCCCAGTACGCCGCCCCACGTGTGCGTGACCGGTACGTTTCGCAGCACCGGGAACAACTCGCCGAGCACGCGCCTGAGCTCGGCGTGCACTCGCGGTTCCCGGTCGTATTCGGGCCTTATGGACGAGCCGTAGTGATAAGGCGCGCCGCGGCCGCCGAACGCGAACCGGCCGTCCGCCGTGCGCTGGCCGTAGATGATCAGGTGCCTGTAGTCGGCGATGGTCTGGCGCCGGGCCAGGCCGATCTGCTGCCAGACCTCGTCGGACAGCGGCTCGGTCGCCAACATCAGCGAGTACACCGGAGCGAGCGCCCGCTTGAAGCCCCGGATGCTCGGCGTGTAGCCCTCAGTGGCGCGCACCACCATGTCCGCTCGCACGGTCCCGTGCCGCGTCGTGACGACCCCGTCCCTGATCGCGGTCACCGGGGTCTGCTCGTAAACGGCGACGCCGAGGCGCTCCACGACCCGGGCCAGGCCGCGCGCGAGCCGCGCCGGATGGATCACGGCGCAGTGGGGTGTGTATGTGCCGCCGAGCACGCCGGTCGCGTTGGCGTGCCGCTGCGCCTCCAGGGCCGTGAGCAGCCGCAGATCCTCTTCGCCGAACCCGAATGCGCGGCTTTCCTCGACGTCCGCGCGCGCCCGCTGCAACTGGACCGCGCTGCGCGCGAGCACGGCCGTGCCGCCCTTGGCGTAGTGACAGTCGATCCCCTCGGCCTGGGCCACCCGGCCGACCTCGTCGACGGTGTCGTTCAGCGCCCGCTGCAGGGCGACGGCCGCGCTCTTCGACCCGGCGACCTTCGCCACCTTCGTCAGGCTGGAGGGGAACAGCGCCGAACACCAGCCGCCGTTGCGGCCCGACGCCCCGAATCCGGCGAAGTTCGCCTCCAGCACGGCGATGCGCGCGGACGGCTCGGCCATTTTCAGGTAGTAAGCCGTCCACAATCCGGTATAGCCCGCACCTACTATCGCCACGTCCACGGCAGTGTCGGCGGGCAGCGGCGGGCGTGGCGTGATCGGTTCGGGCAGCGAGTCGTGCCAGAACGACAGTGTGCTCACAGCGGGGCCTTCACGCGGTGCCGCCTTCGGGGTCGGTGTTCAACGCCGCCATCGGCGTACGTAGTCGGGGACGGATGAGAATTCGGGCGCGAGGTCGGCAGCCGGGACGGGATCGCACCAGGACTCGTTCAGCGGCACGGTTCCGGCCCATACCGGCAGCCCGACATCCGCCGGGTCGTCCTGCGGGCCACCCGCGGAGACCTTCGCCGAACACTGCGTGAGCGGCAGTTCAAGCACCGCGGTGGCTTGCAGCTCTCGCGCCGACGGGGGCCGGATCTCCTTCCAGCGCCCCGGCATCAGGCGCTCGCTGATGCGCTCCAGCGCCGCCAGTTTGGTCTGTCCGTGCAGTACGCAGCAGTGGCCGAGCACCAGCACCGAGCGGTAGTCCATCGAGGATTCGAATGCCGATCTGGCGAGCACCAAGCCGTCCAGCAGCGTCACGGTGAAGCAGACCGGGGCGCCGGCGGCGCACAAACGAAACAGCCTGCTCGCCGCGGAGCCGTGGAAGAGCACCGTGTCCTGGTACCGGGCATAGGCGACCGGCAGCACGTACGGCTGACCGGTCTCGTCTGCGACTGAAAGGTGCCCGACGAGCCCGGCGTCGAGGATCCCGCACAGCGTCCCCGAATCGGTGACGGCTTTCTCCGGCTGGCGGCGCAGCCGGGTCCTCGCGGAAGAACCCGGCGCCGCTGTGTCAGCGTTCATCGTCATGGTCGTCATGGCAGGTATTACACGGGGCTCGTGTTACAGCCGAGTCCACGCTTCGGTGAGCACTGTGCGAAGGATCTGTTCGATCTCGTCGAAGGTGCCCTGGTCGGCGATCAGCGGCGGGGAAAGCTGCACCACCGGATCGCCGCGGTCGTCGGCCCGGCAGTAGAGGCCGTTGTCGAACAGCGCCTTCGACAGGTACCCGTAGAGCACCCGCTCGCACTCCTCGTCGGAGAGCGTCTCCCTGGTCGCCTTGTCCTTGACCAGTTCGATGCCGTAGAAGAAGCCGTTGCCGCGCACGTCGCCGACGATCGGAAGGTCGTGCAGGCGCTGGAGCGTCGCCAGGAACGCGCCCTCGTTGTCGAGCACGTGCTGGTTGAGGCCCTCGCGCTCGAAGATGTCCAGGTTCGCCAGCGCCACGGCCGCGGAGACGGGGTGCCCGCCGAAGGTGTAGCCGTGCAGGAAGGTGTTGTCGCGCTGGTAGAAGGGTTCGGCCAGCCGGTCGGAGATGATGCACGCGCCGATCGGCGAATAGCCGGAGGTCATGCCCTTGGCGCAGGTGATCATGTCCGGCACGTAATCGAACTTCTCGCAGCCGAACATCGTGCCGAGCCGGCCGAAGGCGCAGATCACCTCGTCCGAAACGAGCAGTACATCGTATTTGTCGCAGATCTCGCGCACCCGCTGGAAATATCCGGGCGGCGGCGGGAAGCAGCCGCCGGCGTTCTGCACCGGTTCCAGCACGACCGCCGCGACCGTTTCCGGCCCCTCGAACAGGATCTGCTGCTCGATCCGGTCGGCGGCCCAGCGGCCGTAGGCCTCCGCGTCCCGGCCCAGTTCCTCGATCCCGGAGATCTCGGCGGCGCGGTAGAAGTTGGTGTTCGGCACCTTGTGCGCGCCCGGCACCAGCGGCTCGAACGGCGCCTTGAGCGCGGGCAGGCCGGTGATCGACAGGGCGCCCTGCGGCGTGCCGTGATACGCCACCGCGCGGGAGATCACCTTGTACTTGGTCGGCTTGCCGGTCAGCTTGAAGTACTGCTTGGCCAGCTTCCACGCGGTCTCGACCGCCTCGCCGCCGCCGGTGGTGAAGAAGACCTTGTTCAGCTCGCCCGGCGCGTAGTTCGCCAGCCGCTCGGCCAGTTCGACCGCCTTCGGGTGCGCGTAGGACCAGATCGGGAAGAAGGCCAGCTCCTGCGCCTGCTTGTACGCGGCCTCGGCGAGTTCGGCGCGGCCGTGTCCGGCCTGCACCACGAACAGGCCGGCGAGGCCGTCGAGGTAGCGGCGGCCCTGCGAGTCGAAGATGTGGACGCCTTCGCCGCGCACGATCGTCGGGACGGGCGTGTCCTTGTAGGAGGACATGCGGGTGAAGTGCATCCACAGATGGTCGTAGGCGGCGGACTGGCTCGTACTCATCGGGTTCCCCAGGTATATGTCTGTTTGTGCAGCTTCAGGTAGACGAAGCTTTCGGTGCTGCGTACTTGCGGTATGGCGCGGATGCCCTTGTTGATGGTCTCCAGCAACTGGTCGTCGTCCTCGGCCACCACCTCGACCAGCAGGTCGAAGGAGCCCGCGGTGGCGACCACGTACGAGACCTCCGGCATGGCGGTCAGCGCCTCGGCCACCGGCTCGACGTCGCCCTCGCAGCGGATGCCGATCATCGCCTCCCGGTTGAAGCCGACGGTCAGCGGATCGGTCACCGCGACGATCTGGATGACACCGGACTCCTGGAGCTTCTGGACCCGCTGGCGCACCGCCGCCTCGGACAGGCCCACGGCCTTGCCGATGGTGGCGTACGCCCGGCGGCCGTCCTGCTGAAGCTGCTCGATGATGGCTTTGGACAGATCGTCGAGTGCTGCCTGCTGCGCGCGGCGCCGGCGCAGTGGTTCGACTCGCGCGGCCGGCTGGCCGCCTTCCGCGTGTTCGTTCGGCACCTGGTCCATCATGGGTGCAGATCCCGTCGCTTGGCAAGCCTCAACCAATGGAATTCGTGTTTCAAGGCGCTCCCAGTCACTGATTCCCTCGTTATTTCGTAGTACACGTATCGCTCGGCGGTCCGGTTCGAGCTAGGCTGACGGAAGGTGGGTTCGTCCCCCTCGTGCCCACAAGGATCATCGAGGAGAGTGCGCAATGGAGCCGCGCGTGCTGCGCAACATCGTCGGCGGAAAGCCCGTCGAGACGGTCGGAGGGCGCACCAGCCCGATCATCGACCCGGTGACCGAGGAGGTGATCGCGCACGCGCCGCTGTCCGGCCCCGAGGACGTGGACGCGGCGCTGAAGGTCGCCGCGGAGGCGTTTCGCCAGTGGCGCCGGGCGACCCCCGGCGAGCGGCAGCGCGCCCTGCTGAAACTCGCCGACGCGGTCGAGGTGCGGGCGGGCGAGTTCGCCGCGGTCGAATCGCGCAACACCGGCAAACCGCTGGGGCTGACCGAGACCGAGGAACTGGTCCCGATCGTGGACCAGTTGCGTTTCTTCGCGGGCGCGGCGCGGCTGCTGGAGGGCCGCGCGTCCGGCGAGTACATGGCGAACCACACCTCGATGGTGCGCCGCGAGCCGGTGGGGGTCTGCGCGCAGGTCACGCCCTGGAACTACCCGCTGCTGATGGCCGTGTGGAAGATCGCGCCCGCGATCGCCGCCGGCAACGCGGTCGTGCTCAAGCCGTCCGACACCACGCCGATGTCCACGCTGCTGCTCGCCGAGGTCGCCCAGGAGTTCCTGCCGCCGGGCGTGTTCAACGTGGTGTGCGGCGACCGCGACACCGGCCGCGCGCTGGTGGAGCACCCGATCCCGGCGATGGCGTCGATCACCGGCTCCGTGCGAGCGGGCATCGAGGTCGCGCAGACGGCCGCGAAGGACGTCAAGCGGGTGCACCTGGAGCTCGGCGGCAAGGCCCCGGTGCTCGTGTTCGAGGACGCGGACATCCCGGCGGCCGTCGAGGGCATCTCGGTGGCGGGGTATTTCAACGCCGGCCAGGACTGCACGGCCGCGACGCGGGTCCTGGTGCACGAATCGATCCACGACGAGTTCGTCCGGGCACTGACCGAGGCGGCACAGGCCACGAAGACCGGCCGCCCCGACGACGAGGACGTGCTTTACGGCCCGCTCAACAACGCCGGCCAGTTGGCGCGGGTGCACGGCTTCATCGAGCGGCTGCCCGAGCACGCGACCGTCACCACCGGCGGTCACCGGGTGGGCGAGACCGGGTTCTTCTACGCGCCGACGGTCGTGTCCGGGCTGAGGCAGGACGACGAGATCATCCAGAACGAGGTCTTCGGGCCGGTCATCACGGTACAGAAGTTCGCCGACGAGCAAGAGGCCGTCGAATACGCCAACGGCACGGTCTACGGCCTGGCGTCCTCGGTGTGGACGAAGGATCACGCGCGCGCGCTGCGCTGTTCCCGCGACCTGGACTTCGGCTGCGTGTGGATCAACACGCACATCCCGCTGGTCGCGGAGATGCCGCACGGTGGCTTCGGGCAGTCCGGCTATGGCAAGGACCTGTCGATGTACGGCCTGGAGGATTACACGCGCGTCAAGCACGTGATGTCGAGCATCGGCTGACGGTCGCCGTCGGCGCCCGGGGACATCGACGACGTCAAGTCCGTTTCCCGCCAGCGCGTCGCGGTCGATTCTGCCACGCCGGCGGCATGGACGTGAACATGCCGTGAACATGGGTCGCCACCCACAGGAGAACAAGGACACGCAGGTCCGCGCCGCGTTCCGGATCCACAGATCCTGACCAAGTGCCGGCGCGGCGCGGACCGCGGTCGTGGAACATCGGGCCAGGCGGTTGCGCGCGTCACTGCTTCGGGTGGCGAACCCGTGCGTTGCCGCCCGCGCAGCGCTCAGCGGTCGCGCACGGCGTCGAGGGCGAGCAGGGCGACATGCAGGGAGAGGCAGGACTCGACCGAATCCAGGTCGACGCCGAGAACCCGTTCGATCCGGTGTAAGCGTTCGTAGAAGCTTGGCCGGGAAAGGTGCGCTGCGTCCGCTGCGGCGCTCTTGTTCCTGCCCTGATCCAGATAGATGCCGAGCATGGCGACGAGGTTCGTGCCGCGTTCGGTGTCATAGGCCAGCAGCGGGCCGAGTTCGCGCTCGACGTAGGTCTGGAGTCTGGCGTCGTCCCGCAGCAGGTGTAGCAGGCCCCTGAGTCGCACGTCGACGAGCCGGTGGTACGCGGGACCGCCGACCTGGCGGATCGCCGCGTCGGCGACCTGGACCGCTTCCAGCAGCGAGCGGCGCGCGTCGCGTACCGCGCCGACGCTGGTACCGACCGCGATGGCGAAGTCCGCGCCCTCCGGCCCGGCCAGCCGGCGCACCGTCGCCGCGAACGAGCCCAGCGCCGTGTCCTCGCGGTCCTGCGCCCCGAGCGCCAGCAGCAGCCCGACCGAGCTGTCGTCCACCGAGCCGATCAGCGCGGACAGCCGCTTCTCCCGCACGGCCGCCGCCGCCTGGTCGGTCAGCTCCCGCAGCCGCGCCTGGTTCTCGATCGTCGCGCCCTGAATCGACGCGCCCTGAACCGGCGACGCGTGCGACGAACCGCGCAGGCGCAGCACGATGCCGACCAGACGCCTTCCGTCGAGCCCGACGCCGATGGCGCGGGCCCGCAACGCCACCTCGGCCGCCGAGTGGTCGTGGTTCAGGATCGCGGTCAGCAGGGTGCGGTGCGTCTGCCGCTCCAGCGATTCGCGGTCGCGCTGCATCAGCCGGTTGAGCGCGAGCGTCGCCGCGCCGCGCTCGGCGAGCATGACGAGGCGGGTGGGTGCGGGCGCCGCGACCCCGTCGCACACGATCACCAGCCGGCCCCAGTCCTGCCCGCGTGCGCCCACCACCGTGGTCAGCCAGCCGGAACGCTCGTCGTACGCGGTGCGCGAGGCGGGGCGAACGGCGCGCGAGCGGCCCTCCCAGCCGTCGAGCAGCGCCTCGTCCGTGGAACCCGTCGCGTCGTAGACCAGCACCTGGTGCGCCAGGTTCTCCAGCACCACCGGGCGGTCGGCCATCTTGGCGATCTGCCGCACCACCTCACTCGGCTCGGCGCCCTCGACCGCCAGTTCGGTGAAGGTCTGGTGAACCTCTTCCGAGGCGCGCAGTTCGGCCAGCTGGGTGTCGATGATGCGCGCGTGCACGGCTTCGGTGATCGTGACGAAACGTGTGTCGCGGCCCAGGGTGATCACCGGCAGCCGGTGCTTCTCGGCGGCCAGCAGCAGGGGCTTCGGCGGAGCCTGCGGGTAGCGGCGGCCCAGCTCGACCACGAGTCCCGCCGCGCCGAGCCCGGCCAGGTCCGCGATGAACCGCGCCAGCGCCTCGCGCTCCTCCGGCCACGCGATCGCGGTGGAGAGCACCAGCTCACCGCCGCGCAGGATCTCCTGCACGTCGGTCAGCTCGGTCACGTGCACCCAGCGCACCCGCCGGTCCAGCCCCGCGGCGCCCGCGACGACGCGCGGGTTGCCCTGCCGCACCGCGTCGAGCGCGAGCACTTCGGCGACGGTCGGGAATCCGGGGTGTATGGCGGTGTCGTCGGGCATCGGCGGCCTTCGCGGGCGTGGGAGGAGGTGGGCGCGTGCGAGGTGCCGTTCACGCGCCGGTCATGCGCGGCAGGACACAGTGTTCGGTCCCCGCCGCGGTGGGATGCACTCTGACACCTGGACGCGGCGCAGGCAAGTGCCCGAAGGTGGGCGCAGTCGGTTACGGGCTCATCTAGATTCCGTTGCCGAAGCGAATTCGCCCTGCGGAATCCCTTGTTCCAGGCGCGACAGTCTGTCACGATCCACGGTTATGAGCCGAATGGCCTACGGAAGATGCCTCGTGAGGGCGGCCGACAGGTTGTGAACCGCGAGGCGCCCTGACCGGCAGTCCACCACGAAGCGACCACACAGGTCCGGGAGCGTACGCGTGCACCAGTACATCGGCGGCGGGCTCAGGAAGGCCCGCGGCGGTGAGTCCCAGGCGGTCGTCGACCCGGCGACGGGCCGGACGCTCGTCCTGGCCGATCGCGCCTCCCCGGCCGACGTCGAGGACGCGGTCGCCGCGGCCCGCCGCGCGTTCCCGCAGTGGTCGCGCGCCACGCCGGGCGAGCGCTCCGCGGCGCTGCACGAGCTCGCGCGGATCCTCGGTGAACGGGCGGACGAGTTGGCCCGCACCGAGTCATCGCAGACCGGAAAGCCGATCCGGCTCAGCGCGGGCTTCGACGTGCCGGGCACCGTGGACAACGCGGCGTTCTTCGCGGGCGCGGCCCGGCATCCCGAAGGCAAGGCGCAGGGGGAGTACTCGGCCGACCACACCTCCGCGATCCGGCGCGAAGCGGTCGGCGTCGTCGGGTCGATCGCGCCCTGGAACTACCCGCTGCAGATGGCCGCATGGAAGATCCTGCCGGCGATCGCGGCCGGCAACACGATCGTCCTCAAACCCGCGGAGACAACCCCGCTCACCGCCCTGCTGTTCGCACAGGCGTGCACGCAGGCCGGCATCCCGGACGGCGTGGTGAACGTCGTGACGGGCCGCGGGCCGGTCGCCGGTGAGGCGCTGGTCTCGCACCCGGACGTCGACATGGTCTCGTTCACCGGCTCGACCCCGGTCGGCAAGCGGGTCGCGCGGCTGGCCGCGGACACGGTCAAGCGCGTGCACCTTGAGCTCGGCGGAAAGGCGCCGTTCGTCGTGTTCGAGGACGCAGACCTCGAAGCGGCGATCCACGGCGCGGTCGCCGGCTCGCTGATCAACACCGGGCAGGACTGCACCGCCGCGACCCGCGCATACGTGCACCGGTCGCTGTTCGACGACTTCGTCGACGGCGTCGCCGAACTGTACGGCAGGGTGCGGCTCGGCGACCCCTTCGACGAGGCGACCGACCTCGGGCCGCTCGGCTCCGAGCGGCAGCGCGAGCGCGTGCACGGCTTCGTGCAACGAGCGGTGGGCGAGGGGGCGAAGCTCGTCGCCGGCGGCGAGCCGCCCGCCGAACTGGCGGCGACCCCGTGGGCTTCGGGCGCCTACTACCGGCCGACCCTCATCACCGGCGCCCCCCAGGACTCCGAGATCGTCCGACAGGAGATCTTCGGCCCCGTACTCGTCGCGCTGCCCTTCGACGGCGACGACGATGCGATCCGGCTGGCCAACGACACCCCGTTCGGCCTGGCCGCCTCGGCGTGGACCAAGGACCTGGTCCGCGCGCACCGCGCAAGCCGCGAGATCAGAGCCGGCTGCGTATGGATCAACGACCACATCCCGATCATCAGCGAGATGCCGCACGGCGGATTCAAGCAGTCCGGCTATGGTAAGGACTTGTCGGCGTATTCCATGGAGGAGTACACGCAGGTCAAGCACGTAATGCATGACCTCACCGGCACATCGCGCAAAGCCTGGCATCGTACGATTTTCGAGTTGTGACCGCCGGGTGGCCGAGCCGCCCTCTCATCTCTCGACCTCTCCACCGCGCCCAGGGCGCGTGACGGGACTGATATACCCCCACGTCTCCACCAGGAAAGGCCCTCCACGATGTCCGAGGCCGCACGCTCCGAAAACACAGGTACGCCGCAGCAGCGGGAGGAGGCGCAGGAGCAGGCTCAGCTCCTCGCCCGCGCCGCCCGCGCAGGCGCGATGCGACGTACCTCAGCGACCTACGCCCAGTCCGCGGCGACGACCCGGCGCTCCCTGCTGCGCAACGCCGCACTCGGCGGCCTCGCCGTGGCCGGGGCGGGTTCGCTCGCGGCCTGCGGCACCGCGCCCGCGCACAAGAGCGTCCCGGCCACTGAGGCCACCGGGCACGCCGGCACCGACTTCTCGGCGACGGAGAAGGTGATCAACTTCTCCAACTGGCCCGCCTACATCGACATCGACTCGAACGACAAGAACAAGCACCCGACGCTGGACCAGTTCAAGGAGCAGACCGGGATCACGGTCAAGTACACCGAGGACATCAACGACAACAACGAGTTCTACACGACGATCGACCCGATGCTCGCGGCCGGGAAGGACACCGGCCGTGACCTGATCGTCATGTCGGACTACATGATTCCGAAGCTGCGCGAGAACAACTACATCCAGAAGCTGGACCTGTCGAACATCCCCAACCACGGCAACATGACGGCGCAGATGGCGAACGTGCCGGTGGACCCGGGACGCAAGTACACCGTGCCGTGGGCCTCCGGGTTCACCGTCATCGCCTACAACGCCAAGCTGATCTCCACGCCGATCACCTCGATCACGGAGCTGTTCACCCGCCCGGACCTCAAGGGCAAGGTCTCCCTGATGGCGGAGATGGAGGACACGATCGCGTTCGCGCTGTTCGCCCTCGGCAAGGACCCGGCGAAGTTCACCGACGACGACTTCAACGCCGCGATCGCCTACATCCAGAAGGCGAAGGACGCCGGCCAGGTGCGCGCCTACTCCGGCAACGACTACCTGTCCGACTTCACCCAGGGAAACACGGTCGTGACCATGGCCTACTCCGGTGACGTGGCCGCGCTCGGCGTGGACTACCTCAAGACGGTCTTCCCGAAGGAGGGGTCACTGTCCTGGTATGACAACATGTGCATCCCGAACTACGCCCGGCACAAGGCGAACGCCGAGAAGCTGATGAACTACTACCTGCAGCCGAAGGTCGCCGCCGAGCTGGACGACTACATCGACTACATCCCGGTCGTCGAGGGCGCCGTCGACGCGCTCAAGACCCTGGACGCCTCGGCCGCCTCGAACCCGCTGATCGTGCCGACCGCGCAGGAACTGGCCACGGCCAGGCAGTTCATGGCGATCAGCGTCGCGAAGCTCGACGAGTACACCAAGAAGTACCTCCAGGTGACCGGCTGATGGTTTCGCGCGCGGCAGTGCCCGGTGAGAGCCCAGGCGCGGACGGTGATCTGCGCCTGGAGCGGGTGACCAAGCGGTTCGGCTCCTTCACCGCGGTCGACGACATCAGCCTGAGCATCCCGCAGGGCTCGTTCTTCGCCCTGCTGGGCGCCTCGGGCTGCGGGAAGACGACCACGCTGCGGATGGTCTCCGGGCTCGAAGATCCCACCCAGGGCCGGATCTACCTGGGGCAGCGCGAGGTGACGGATCTCAAGCCGTACAAGCGGCCGGTCAACACCGTCTTCCAGAACTACGCGCTCTTCCCGCACCTGGACATCTTCGAGAACGTCGCCTTCGGGCTGCGCCGCCGCGGCGTCAAGGACGTGCGCGGCCAGGTCGAGCAGATGCTGGAGCTGGTCGAGCTCGGCCACCTGGCGCGGCGCAAGCCGGCGCAGCTTTCCGGCGGCCAGCAGCAGCGGGTCGCGGTGGCGCGGGCGCTGATCAACCAGCCGCAGGTGCTGCTGCTCGACGAACCGCTCGGCGCGCTGGACCTGAAGCTGCGCCGGCAGATGCAGATCGAGCTCAAACGCATCCAGACCGAGGTCGGCCTCACCTTCGTGCATGTGACGCACGATCAGGAGGAGGCGATGACCATGGCCGACACCATCGCGGTGATGAACGCCGGGCGGATCGAGCAGCTCGGCTCGCCGGCGCAGCTCTACGAGAACCCGGCCTCCACCTTCGTGGCCAACTTCCTCGGCCAGTCGAATTTGATCAGCGGCGAGGTCACCGGCAAGGACGGCGACGTCATCACGCTCGACGCGCAGGGTCGGCGGCTCACCCTCCCGGTGGCCCGGGCCCGGGTCGAGGCCGGCAGGATCATCGCCGGGGTCCGCCCGGAGAAGGTCTCGCTGGCGCTCGACGAGTCGGCGATCCCGGCCGGGCACAACGTGTTGACCGGCGGCGTGGTCAGCGACGCCTCGTTCATCGGCGTCTCCACGCAGTACCTGGTCAAGATGCCGTGGGGGCCCGAGGTCGGCTGCGAGGAGATGAGCGTCTTCGAGCAGAACACCGGCCGGGAGATCCACCGCCCGGGCACGCCCGTGCTGTTGCACTGGCACCCGGCGCAGACCTTCGGCCTGGACGGCTCCCAGGACCTGGACGCCGGCGCGGACCTCGACGACGAGGCCGCGGCATGAGTGCGCAGACGGCGAACCTCGGCGTGCCGCCCGCGCCCGCCGCGGCCGCCGAATCCGAGCCGCCGCGCCGGCGCCGGCGCAACCACCTGCCGTACCTGCTGCTCGCGCCGACGCTGCTGTGGCTGGTCGTGTTCTTCGTCGTGCCGATCTTCACCTCGGTCTCCGCCTCGGTGCAGGAAGGCAGCCTGGACCAGGGCTACGCGCTGACCTGGCGCTGGGCGAACTTCGCGGACGGCTGGAACCAGTACAACGGCCAGTTCGGCCGCTCGCTGCTGTTCGCGTTCCTGTGCACGGTCTTCTGCCTGCTGATGGGCTACCCGCTCGCGTACTTCATCGCGTTCAAGGGCGGCAGGTGGAAGACGCTGCTGATGGCGCTGGTGATCGTGCCGTCCTTCACCAGCTTCCTGATCCGCACCATCGCGTGGAAGACGATCCTGTCGGACAACGGCGTGATCGTGCACGCGCTGAGCAGCCTGCACATCCTCGGCTTCACCTCGGCGATCGGCTTCACGGTGGGCAACCACGTGCTGGCCAGCCCGGCGGCCGTGGTGTGCGGGATGGTGTACAACTTCCTGCCGTTCACGGTGCTGCCCCTGTACACCTCGCTGGAGAAGATCGACCCGCGGCTGCACGAGGCCGGGGCCGATCTGTACTGCTCGCCGCTGGCGACCTGGCGGCGCGTCACCCTGCCGCTGTCCATGCCGGGCGTCGTCGGCGGAACGCTGCTGACCTTCATCCCGGCGGTCGGCGACTACGTCAACGCGCAGCTGCTGGGCAATCCGAACACGATCGTCATCGGGCAGAGCATCGAGCACGAGTTCCTCCAGGACTCCACCGGCTATCCGATCGCCAGCGCCCTTTCGGTGATCCTCATGGCCGCCACCCTCGCGATCGTCCTGGTTTACGTGAAGAAGGCCGGAACGGAGGACCTGCTCTAGTGTCCGCAGCCAGCTCGAGTCCCCTGTCCGGACCCCGCACCGCCGCGGCGCCCGCCGCCGAGCCGCGCACTGCCGCGGGCCGGCGCGGGCGCGGCCCCGTGGAATGGATCCGCGCGCACGTCCTGGCCACCACCTCGGTGCTGGTCTTCGTCTTCCTGCTGGCGCCGAACGTAGTCATGTTCGTCATGTCGTTCAACGCGCCCATCGGCAGGTACAACTACATCTGGCACCAGTTCTCCGCGGACGCCTGGCGGCACCCGTGCGCGGTCGGCGACATCTGCCAGCACATGGGCCTTTCGCTGGAGATCGGCGTCGTGGCGATGATCGGCTCGACCGTACTCGGCACGATGGCCGCGTTCGCGATGTCGCGCCACCGCTTCCGGGCCCGGCCGATGGTCAACACGCTGCTGTTCCTGCCCATGGCCGCGCCCGAGATCATCATGGGCGCGACGCTGCTGACCCTGTTCTTCACGACCATCGGCAGCGGTTCCATGGGTTTCTGGACGATCGTGATCGGCCACATCATGTTCTGCCTGAGCTATGTGGTGGTCACGGTCAAGTCCCGGCTGGCCGGCATGGATCCGACGCTGGAGAACGCGGCGCAGGACCTTTACGCGACCCCGCTGCAGACCTTCATGAAGGTGACGCTGCCGCTGGTCGCGCCCGGGATCATGGCGGCGGCACTGCTCTCGTTCGCGCTGTCCGTGGACGACTACATCGTGACCAAGTACACGGCCGGTGACCAGATCACCTTCCCGCTCTACGTCTACGGCGCGGTCCAGCGTTCAGTGCCGACGCAGATTGACGTCATCGGGTCGATGATGATGCTCGTGACGATGACCGGGATCATGGCGATGCTCGTTGTCAGCCGCGTGCGAGCGCGCCGAAGATGAGCAGGCGGACGCCGGACGGAGGCGGCGCGAGCACCGCGGACGTGAGCCGCGCGCTGGCCGGGGCCGCGCCGCAGCCGTACTGGCTCGACGATCCCGGCCGTCCCGCCGCGCTGCCGTCGTTGCGCGAGGACGTGCGCTGTGACCTGGCCGTGGTGGGCGGCGGCTACAGCGGACTGTGGACCGCGCTGCTGGCCAAGGAGCGGGACCCCGGTCGCGACGTGGTACTCCTGGAGGGCGCGCGGATCGGGTGGGCCGCGTCCGGGCGCAACGGCGGCTTCTGCGCCGCTTCGTTGACGCACGGCCTGCCCAACGGCGTCGAACGCTTCCCGAACGAACTGCGCACTCTCAATCGGCTCGGCGCGCAGAACCTGGACGCGATAGAGGCCACGGTCCGCGACTACCGCATCGCCTGCGACTGGGAACGCACCGGGGAGCTGAACGTCGCGACCGCCGCATGGCAGGCCGAGGAGTTGCGCGCGTTCGCGGACCTCGCGGCCGAGCACGGCGAACCGGTCGAGTTCCTGGATGCCGCCTCCGTGCGCGCGCAGGTGAACTCGCCGACCTTTCTCGCCGGCACCTGGGATCGCGACGGCTGCGCGCTGGTGCACCCGGCGAAGCTGGCGTGGGGGCTGCGCGAAGCGTGTCTGGCACGCGGTGTGCGCATCTTCGAACGTTCGCCGATCGTCGCACTGGAGAAGAGCGCGAACGGTCCGTCGCTGCTCACCAGGCAGGGTAAGTGGGTCGTCGCCGATCACGTGGCGCTGGCGACCAACGCTTTCCCCTCGCTGCTCAAGCGCGTTAGGCCGTACATCGTGCCCGTATACGACTACGTGCTGATGAGCGAGCCGCTGAGCGCGGCGCAACTGGCCGAGACCGGCTGGAACGAGCGACAGGGCGTCGGCGACAGCGGTAACCAGTTCCACTACTACCGGCTGACCGCGGACAACCGGATCCTGTGGGGCGGCTACGACGCGGTCTACCACTACCGCGGCCGGATCGCGGCGGAGCTGGAGCAGCGTCCGGAGACCTTTGCCAAGTTGGCGCGGCATTTCTTCCAGACCTTCCCGCACCTTGAGGGCTTACGGTTCACGCACAGCTGGGGCGGCGTCATCGACACCTGCACGCGTTTCTGCGCGTTCTTCGGGACCGCTCACGGCGGCCGGGTCGCCTATGCGGCCGGCTACACCGGGCTGGGCGTCGCGGCGACCCGATTCGGCGCGAACGTCATGCTCGACCTGCTCGGGGGCCGGGCCACGGAGCTGACCGAACTGGAAATGGTGCGCACCAAGCCGCTTCCCTTCCCACCCGAACCGTTCAAGGCGCTCGGCGTGAACCTCACCCGCTGGTCGCTGGACCGGGCGGACCGACACGAGGGCAGACGCAACCTGTGGCTGCGGGCCCTCGACCGCGCGGGCCTCGGCTTCGACAGCTGATCGCGGCTGATCCCAGCTGCGCGCGGCCGGCGACGGGCGCCCACGCTGCCCGAGGCCTCGACGCGTGCCCCTCGTGTAAGCCGAACGGCCCCGGCGCCGACACAGTGACAATTGGCCGCCCCCGCACCGCGTCAGCAGACTCGAAAACAGGTCCGTTCCCGCGAGCGCGACCGTCCGTGCACACCCGACCGAGGGGCGATAGACCGTGAGCAAGCACGTCACACACTGGATCGACGGCGCGCCCTGGTCCGGAGCGGCCGAGCGGCGCGGCGAGCTGCACGACCCGGCCACCGGGTTGATCAGCGCGGTCGTCGACTACGCATCGGTCCGGGAGGTCGACGACGCGGTCGCGGCCGCCGCCGCCGCGTTCCCGCAGTGGCGGGCGACCTCCCTGGCCAAGCGGGTGCAGGTGCTGTTCAACTTCCGCGAACTGCTCAACTCCCGCCGCGACGAACTGGCCTCGATCATCGTCTCCGAACACGGCAAGGTGCACTCCGACGCGCTCGGCGAGGTGGCCCGCGGCCTTGAGGTCGTCGAGTTCGCCTGCGGCATCCCGCACCTGGTCAAGGGCGGCTTCGTCGAGGCGGCGTCAACGGGCGTCGAAGTCTACGAGTTGCGCCAGCCGCTCGGACCGGTGGCGATCATCTCGCCGTTCAACTTCCCGGCGATGGTGCCGATGTGGTTCTTCCCGATCGCGCTGGCCACCGGCAACACGGTGGTGGTCAAGCCGAGCGAGAAGGACCCGTCCGCGGCGAACTGGATGGCCGCGCGGTGGCAGGAAGCCGGGCTGCCGGACGGTGTGTTCAATGTCGTGCACGGCGACAAGGTGGCGGTGGACCGGCTGCTGGAGCACCCGGACGTCAAGGCGGTCTCCTTCGTCGGCTCGACCCCGATCGCACGGTACGTATACGAGAACGGGACGCGATACGGCAAGCGGGTGCAGGCGCTGGGCGGGGCGAAGAACCACATGGTCGTCCTGCCGGACGCCGACCTGGATCTGGCGGCCGACGCCGCGGTCTCGGCCGGTTTCGGCGCGGCCGGCGAGCGCTGCATGGCGGTCTCGGTGCTGGTGGCCGTGGATCCGATCGGCGACGAACTGGTGCGCAGGATCGCCGACCGGATGGCCAAGCTGCGCGTCGGGCCGGGCTGCGCGCCGTCCTCCGAGATGGGCCCGCTGATCACCGCCGCGCACCGGGACAAGGTGGTCTCCTACCTGGACGCGGGCGTGAAGGCCGGGGCGAGGCTGGTTGTGGACGGACGCGGGCACCCGGTCGACTCCGAGGAGCACAGCGGCGTCGACACCACCGGCGGCTACTGGCTCGGCCCGACCCTGTTCGACCAGGTGACCTCCGAGATGGAGATCTACACCGACGAGATCTTCGGGCCGGTGCTCAGCGTCGTGCGCGCGGCCTCGTACGACCAGGCGCTGGAGCTGATCAACGCCAATCCCTACGGCAACGGCACCGCGATCTTCACCAACGACGGCGGCGCGGCGGCGCGCTTCCGCAACGAGGTGGAGGTCGGCATGGTCGGCATCAACGTGCCGATCCCGGTCCCGGTCGCCTACTTCTCGTTCGGCGGCTGGAAGGCCTCGCTGTTCGGCGACTCGCACGCCTACGGGCCGCAGGGCGTCCACTTCTACACGCGCACGAAGGCGGTCACCCAGCGCTGGCTCGACCCCTCGCACGGCGGCATCAACCTGGGCTTCCCCCAGAACGTCTGACGCGGCGCTTCCGCAACGCGCGCCATGACCCCGGCCGCCTTCCGGATTCCGTCCGCCGACTGTCGATCTTCTCGCGATCGTCGCTCTCCTCACCGGCCGCGGCCCGGCGCGAGGAGAGCGGCCGGCTCAGGGTGACGCGGCGCAGGATGAGCAGCGCGGCGCCGCACCAGCACAGCGAGCCGAGGGTGTCGGACAGCCAGTGGAAGTTCGACCAGAGCAGGCCGAAGATCGTCAGCAGCACCAGGACGGCCGCGGCGGCGCTCACCGCCCGCGGCAGCAGGTTGCGGTATCTGACGCGAGCGTGCGGGATCACGAAGACGCACAGCAGCAGCGCGCTGGTCCCGTAGCACAGGACCGCGTCGGCGGTGTGCCCGGATGGGAAGAAGCCGAGCGCGGCGTCGCCCAGAGTGCTCCGGCTCGGTCCGGGACGGTCGATCCACAGCTTCAGTGGGATCACGGTCGCCAGGGCCGCGAGCGCCGCCGCCGCCACGAGGGCGGGCCGCCACGAGCGGGTGGCACGCAGCGCGACGGCTGTGGTCACGAACAGCGCGGACAGCGCGATCGTCTGATCGCCGAGGTCGGCCATGCCGCGGGCCGGCCGGTACATCCAGGACAGCGACGGATCGCGCGCGTCGTCCTGGATGCCGTTGCGCAGCCGCAGGTCGAACCGGGTGACCGGGCCGTGCGCCTTGACCTGCCAGAGCAGCAGGCCGAAGCCGAGCAGAAGCAGGAGCGGCGCGAGCCACCACCGGTCGTGATTCCACCGGGGCGCGGGGCGCGGCGCGCCGAGCGGCGAAGTCTCGGCGGACGGCGCCGCGGGCCCGTTGGTCGTCGGTATGCGCCGCATCATTCCGAGGGTACGCGGCGCGACACGGGCAGGGAGGGGCGCTCACCGGCGCGCACAGGTTCTTCACACCGCCGGACCCGGGAAACCGGCGCGGGGAAACCGGCGCGGCGCCCGCCCGGGGTCGAAGGCGGGCGCCGCGCCGTGTCCTCGGGCCGCACTCCCGGGGACAGGGCGGTCAGCTCATGGAGTCGAAGGCCTGATCGATCACGTCCAGGCCCTCACCCAGCAAATCATCGCCGATAACCAGGGGTGGAAGGAAGCGCAGCACGTTGCCGTATGTGCCGCAGGTCAGCACCACCACCCCGGCGGCGTGGCAGAAGGCGGCGGCCTTCACCGCGGTTTCCGGCGCCGGTTCCAGCGTGCCCGGCTTGACCAGTTCGATCGCGATCATCGCGCCGCGCCCGCGCACCTCGGCGATCTGCGGGTGCCGCTCGGCGAGCGCGCGCAGCCGCGAGGTCATCACCTCGCCGATCTTACGGGCCCGCCCGGCCAGGTCCTGCGCGCGCATCGTGTCGATCGCTCCGAGTGCGGCCGCGCAGGCCACCGGGTTTCCGCCGTAGGTGCCGCCGAGCCCGCCCGCGTGCGCCGCGTCCATGATCTCGGCGCGGCCGGTCACCCCGGCCAGCGGCAGCCCGCCGGCCAGACCCTTCGCGGTGGTGATCAGGTCCGGCACCACGCCTTCGTGCTCGCAGGCGAACCAGTCGCCGGTGCGGCAGAACCCGGTCTGGATCTCGTCGGCGACGAACACGATCCCGTTCGCCCGGCAGTACTCGGCGATGCGCGGCAGGAAACCGGCCGGCGGCTCGATGAAACCGCCCTCGCCCTGGATCGGCTCGATCACGACCGCGGCCACGTTGTGCGCGCCGACCTGCTTGTCGATCTGCGAGATCGCCTGGGCCGCAGCCTCCTCGGCGCAGTGCTCCGGTCCGGTCGGCCAGCGCAGCGGGTAGGCCATCGGCATCCGGTAGATCTCCGGCGCGAAGGGCCCGAAGCCGTTCTTGTACGGCATGTTCTTCGCGGTCAGCGCCATCGTCAGGTTCGTGCGGCCGTGATAGCCGTGGTCGAAGACGACGACCGCCTGCCGCTTGGTGTACGCGCGGGCGATCTTGACGGCGTTCTCCACCGCCTCGGCCCCGGAGTTGAACAGCGCCGACTTCTTCGGGTGCTCGCCCGGGGTCAGTTCGGCCAGCGCCTCGCACACCGCGACGTAACTCTCGTACGGCGTGACCATGAAGCAGGTGTGGGTGAACCGCTGCAACTGCTCGGCGGCGCGACCGACCACGGCCTCGGCGCTGTTGCCGACGCTGGTGACCGCGATCCCGGAGCCGAAGTCGATCAGCTGGTTGCCGTCCACGTCCTCAAGCACCGCGCCGCCCGCGCGGGTGACGAAAACCGGCAGCGTCGTGGACACCCCGAACGCCACCGTCGCGTTGCGCCGGGCGAACAGTTCGCGCGAGCGCGGTCCCGGGATCTCGGTCACCAACCGCCGTTCCTGCGGCAGCGAAGGGCCGCCGACGGGGCGGGCAGAGTCGGACATCGGGTGGTGCTCCTTCGGGATGGTGCTACGGCGCAGGAGATACGGGGAAGGCTTACGTATGGGCACAGAACGCGAGGCTGCTTACCGACGATAACCAACGATCGCGGCATAGGCACCTGGCAGCACGTCGGGCGTTTGCCGTCCACGCTGTCACAGTGTCGGTATGGGGGTTGATCGGTATCAGAGTGCGCGCGGATAAGGGCGCCGCGCCGGGGTCAGCGGCCGAGTCCGCTGTGTCGCCCCCGTCGGATCGGCGCAGATCGCTACGATCGTGCGGACGGCTCGCCGGCTCGGGTTCCGCGGACGCCCCCGGTCTCGTCCGGAGACGGATTCGTCCGGAGACGGCCTTGTCCGCAGAACGTGGATGCAGAGTGGAGAGAGCGCAGTGGCGGTGCACGACGGTCCGGTCGTTCCGGCGCAGGGGCACGGTCAGGAGGGCGCCGGGCAGGCACCCGGACCGGGCGGCCTGGGACAGCAAGGGCACGGCATGCGCGAGGGCTGGTACCCCTGTCCGAGCGGCGCGGCGCAGGTCCGCTACTGGGACGGCACCGCTTGGACCGACCGGACCCGGCCCGACCTGCTCGGCTGGGTGCACGGTCCGCGGGTGCTCGACCTGCCGGGGGTCTTCGCCTACGGCCGCGATCCGCAGGCCGATCGCGGCGGCCGCCCCGGGCCGCTGGATCCCTCGCTGTGGCGCCGGGTACGCAATGCCCTGATCGCGCTGCCGCTGCTCTACATCGGCCTGATACTGCCCGCCGGGTATCTGCTCACGAGCATCGGCCTGCCTGTGGGCGTGGCGCGGGTCATCTATCTCGCGGCGCTCATCGTGATCTGCGGTGCCTACGGCAAGTGGCCGCTCGCGCTGCGCCACCTGTGGGCCAGGTACCGGCCTGAGCCGAAGAGCGCCCCGGCGCCCCCGCCCTCGCGCCCCGACCTGTGGAAGGAGTTGCGGCTCGCCGGTTTCGACTCCGCCGCGCGGCGCCTGGACGAGGAACTGGCCGGCGGAGAGCTGACCGATGTGGACTATGTGCGTGTGGCCCGGGTCGTGCGGCAGTCCGCGCGCGCCGCGCAGGCCGGGCAGGCCGGGCCCGGCAGGGAGCTGATGCGGCCGGTCGCCGAGCAGATCGAGGAGCACGGCGGCGGCGCGTTCGTGCACGAATCCCGGCAGCGTGACCTGCCGATGCCGCGGCTGGTGCAGCACGACCTGATCACCGGTCAGGCGCGGTTGGGGGTCGCGGCGGCGACGCCGCGCAATCCGTCGACGCATCAGAACGAGTGGTTCGCCCTCGACACCGAGGTGCTGCGCACCTCCATGCTGGTGGTGGGGCCGCCCGGGTCCGGTAAGACCCGTTCCTTCGCGCGTCCGATCATCGAACTGCTCGGGCTGCAGACCCTGGTCGGCCTGGCCTCCGTGGTGGTGATCGACCCGACCGGCTCGGCCTTCGGACCGGCGGTGCTCCCGGGTTTCTTCGATATCGACATCGACCCGAACCGGCGCCCTGACGCCGCGGCGCCCGGCGCGCCCGGCGACGAGCGATCGCTCTGGGGTTTCGATCTGTTCGGCGGAGCATCGAGCCCTGATGAGGCGGCCGACCGGCTGGCCGGGGCGGTGCTGCCGCCGGAGACCGCGCACCGGGATCCGGCCGCCGATTCCGCGGCCCGCAACACCCTGTACACGGTGATCTCGGGCTTCCACGAGCGCGCGTCGCGCTACCCGACGCTGCGCGAACTGATCGACGCGGTGCTGCGCGAGAGCCCGGTCGCGCTGCTCAACGAGCGGCTGCGGCTGCTCGACCGCCCGGCGCTGATCGACCTCTTCGACGGCCGCCAGCGCCGATTCTCCATGCGCGAGATCAACCGGCCGATGCGCGTGCGCATCGCGCTGCCGGAAGGCAGTTCGCCGCAGGCCGCGCGGATCCTCGCCCGCCTCGCCGTCGCCCAGTTCGTCCAGGTCGTCGCGGCCCCGGACGCCGACCGTTCGGTGTTCAAGGGGCTGATCGTGGACGAGGCTGGGCGTTTCGTGGACGAATACGTCGTGCAGGGCCTGCAACGGGCGCGCGCGGCCAATGCCGGGATAGTGCTGCTGACGCAGTCGATGGGCCAGTTCCCCGAGCACCTGCGTTCCGCGGTGTTCACCGGCACCGGGTGCAAGGCGGTCTTCGCCGGGGTCGAACCGCAGGACGCGCGGTACTTCGCCGAGTACTGGGGTACGCAGTGGTCCGCCGAGACCACGGTGACCACGGGCTCGTCGACGACCACGGGCTCCGGGCACGTCTCCAGTCCCGGCGGCAAGAAGGAGAAGTCGGTGATCCAGTCCATCACCGGCAACACTTCCACGGAGTACTCGCGCGCGGTGGCGACTCGGGCGGTCGAGCGGCCCGTCTGGTCGGCCTCGGAGATCATCAACGAAGTGCCGACCGGCCACGCGCTGATCTCGCTCGCCACACCGGACGGCATCCGCACGCCGCCGGTCCTGGTTAATCTGCGCGGCTAGTGTCCCGCGCCGGAAATCCGCCGTGAAAATCGGCCCCCGCATCCCGCCTGGCCGCGTTGCCGAAACGCCCACAGACGACCCACTGCGTTGATTGAGCACCGCGAGGGTTTGCACATTGCCGGGCCGGGCCGCCCGACGGGCGTCAGGGTGTAGGGAGACGGCCGCGGATTAAGCGACCTAGGGTGGGAAAGGTAGCCCGCCGTGTCGCGAAACCGTGAAGAACAGTGATGGAGGCGACGATGACCGTTGCGACCGATCCGCGTCCGTTCTGGCTCGCCGGGACCAAGGCGACCGGGGAGCACACACTTGAGGTGACGCGACCGTACGACGGTTCGTCCCTCGCGGCCGTCTCGCTGCCGACCGGCGCCCAGGTCGAGCAGGCGGTCGCGGCCGCGGATAACGCGGCGAAGGCGACGGCGGGCCTGCCTGCGCACGCGCGCGCCGCCGCGCTCGACCACGTCTCCAGGCGCCTGGCCGAGCGCGCCGATGAGATCGCCGAGC
The DNA here is from genome assembly GCF_018283645.1 of Actinocrinis puniceicyclus. Lineage (GTDB taxonomy): Bacteria > Actinomycetota > Actinomycetes > Streptomycetales > Catenulisporaceae > Actinocrinis > Actinocrinis puniceicyclus. The sequence continues at coordinate 72,641 of NZ_JAGSXH010000016.1, forward strand.
TGATCACCGCGGAGAACGGCAAGCCGCTGAAGTGGTCGAAGGGCGAGGTGGGCCGCGCGGTCTCGGTGTTCCGCTGGGCCGCGGAGGAGGCGCGCCGCTTCGCCGGCGAGCTTCAGCGCCTCGACACCGACCCGGCGGCGGCCGGCCGGCTGGCGGTGGTGCGCCGCTTCCCGAAGGGGCCGGTGCTCGGCATCGCACCGTTCAACTTCCCGCTGAACCTGGTCGCGCACAAGGTGGCCCCGGCGATCGCGGTCGGCGCGCCGATCATCCTCAAGCCCGCGCCGGCCACGCCGCTGTCCGCGCTGCTGCTCGGCGAACTGCTGGCCGAGACCGACCTGCCGGCCGGCTCCTGGTCGGTCCTGCCGGTGCCGAACGAGCGGATGGAGCAGTTGACCGGCGACCCGCGGCTGCCGGTGATCTCCTTCACCGGCTCGGGTCCGGTCGGCTCGATGATCCGGGCCGCGGCGCCGCACAAGCACGTCACGCTGGAACTCGGCGGGAACGCCGCGGCCGTCGTGCTCGGCGACTACGCGAGCGAGAAGGACCTGGACTGGGCGGCCGCGCGGATCGCGACCTACTCGAACTACCAGGCCGGGCAGTCCTGCATCTCGGTGCAGCGGGTCATCGTGGACCGCGCCGTCTACGACCGGCTGTTGCCGAGGCTGGTGGAGGCGGTCGCGGCGCAGAAGACCGGCGATCCGAACGACCCGGCCACCGACGTCGGGCCGATGATCAGCGAGCAGGCGGCGATCCGGGTCGAGCAGTGGGTTGACGAGGCGGTGGCGGCCGGGGCGAAACTGCTTACCGGCGGCAAGCGCGAGGGTTCCGCTTACGCGCCGACGGTGCTGGTCGACGCACCGTCCGATGCCAGGGTGGTCTGCGAGGAGGTCTTCGGTCCGGTCCTTGTCGTGCAGCAGGTGGACGGCGCGGACGCGGCGTTCGCGGCCGTGAACGACTCGGCGTTCGGGCTCCAGGCGGGCGTCTTCACGCACGACATCCAGGCCGCGTTCCGCGCGCACAGCGAGCTGGAGGTCGGCGGGGTGATCATCGGCGACGCGCCGAGTTACCGCGCGGACCAGATGCCTTACGGCGGCGCGAAGGGCTCAGGTGTCGGTCGCGAGGGTGTCAGGTACGCGATGGACGACTACACCTACGAGCGTGTCATGGTGCTGACCGGCCTGGATCTATGACCTGAGGCGTGGTGACCTGACGGCTGACGGTCTGGCAACCGATCAGCCCGACGGCTCGCTCGGCTTGACGCGGCCTGGTCGCGGTCGTTCTTGAGGACGCACAGCCTCTCACGGACGCACAGCGCGCGCTGTTACGCGGAAGTGCCGTCCGGCGCTTGCGTCGGGCTGGTCGACGGCCCGGAGCCGGTGCTGCCGAAGTGGAAGTGGAAGTTCCCGGTCGCGATCGAAAGCGCCATGAGCAGGATCCACAACACGGAGAGGATCACTCCGGCGATGGCCATGCCCTTGCCGGACTGGCCCGTCTTCGAGGTCTGCACGAGCGCCGCGATGCCCAGGCCGAGCCCGATCAGCGGTGTGACGCATAAGAACCCGCAGATGCCCAGAACCAGTGACGCGATCGCCATGCCGCTGGTACCCGGCGGCCGGCCGTACCCGCCCGCGCCGTAACCGTAGGGGCCGGACCCGTACTGGCCATAGTCGGGCGGATAAGGCGCACTCGGGTAGCCGGCAGGCGACTGCGCGTATTGTCCCGGGCCGTACTGTCCTGCTCCGTACTGCACGTTGCCGTACTGCGTCCCGGCCGGTGGCGGGAAGGTTCCGGGCGGGGACGCCGGCTGCTGCGGGGGAGTGTGCGGCTGTGGTTGCCCTCCAGCCTGCTGCTGATCCGATGGCTGGGGATCCCAGGGCGGCGGCACCAGTTCCGACACGGCGTTCCCCTCGGGTTTGCACCGGCGCACCGTCTGCTGCCAGCCGGCTTGCGAGCTTAGCGAGTCGCCGACCACTGCTTCAAGGCGGGAGGGCCCGGCCCGCCCGGGTGCGGAACAATGGCGGCCATGAGCGAAGCGAGCAGCAGCCCTCGGCGGATCGTCATCCTCGGCTCGACCGGTTCGATCGGCACCCAGGCCGTCGATGTGATTACCCGCAATCCGGACCGATTCCGCGTCGTGGCCCTCGCCGCCGGCGGCAAGAACGCCGCGCTGCTGGCCCGGCAGGCACTCGACCTGCGAGCCGAAGCCGTCGCGGTGGCCAAGGCCACGGCCGCGCAGGACCTGCAACTCGCCTTCTACGCCGAGGCCCAGCGGCGCGGCTACGCGGTCGGCGACTATCGGCTGCCGCGGATCGTCACCGGCCCGGACGCCGCCGCCGAACTCGCCGCCCTCGACTGCGACGTGGTGCTCAACGGAATCGACGGCGCCGCGGGCCTCAAGGCCACGCTCGCCGCGCTGCGATACGGCCGCACCCTCGCCCTGGCCAACAAGGAGTCGTTGATCATCGGCGGCGACCTGGTGACCTCGCTGGCGGCGCCGGGACAGATCGTCGCGGTGGACTCCGAGCACTCGGCGCTGGCCCAGTGTCTGCGCGGCGGCAGCGCGGACGAGGTGCGCAGGCTCATCGTGACCGCCAGTGGCGGACCGTTCCGCGGCCGCGCCCGCGAGGAACTGGCCGACGTGACCCCGCAGCAGGCGCTCGCGCACCCGACCTGGGCGATGGGGCCGCTGGTCACGATCAACTCGGCGACCCTGGTGAACAAGGGCCTTGAGGTCATCGAGGCGCACCTGCTCTACGACATCCCGTTCGAGCGGATCGCGGTGGTGGTGCACCCGCAGTCGATCGTGCACTCCATGGTCGAGTTCACGGACGGCTCGACGCTCGCGCAAGCCTCGCCTCCGGACATGCGCATCCCGATCGCGCTGGCCATGGGCTGGCCGCAGCGGATCCCCGACGCCGCCCCGGCCTGCGACTGGACCAAGGCCGCCAGTTGGGAGTTCTTCCCCCTCGACGAGGAGGCGTTCCCGGCCGTCGGCCTGGCCAAGCAGGTCGGGCAGGCCGGGGGCACCTTTCCGGCGGTGTTCAACGGCGCGAACGAGGCGTGCGTCGGGGCGTTCCTGGCCGGGCGGCTGCCCTTCACCGGTATCGTGGACACGATCGCGGCCGTGGTCGCCGAGCACGCCGACCGCCCGCAGTCCGCCGAGGTCGCGAGCCTGGATGCGGTACTCGAAGCCGACCGCTGGTCGCGCGCCCGTGCCGGGGAACTGACCGGCACCGGTGCGGCCGGGTAGTGTGAGACCGGAACTTTCCGGCCGCCCGGACACGTCTGTCCGTGCGGGTGCCGGCGTCGATCGGCCGCCCGCGGTACCACTCGAGATGAAGGCGGGTTCCCCGGCGTGAACGTCCTAGGCGCGCTGCTGTTCGTGCTGGCGCTGCTGGTCTCGATCGTGCTGCACGAGGCCGGGCACATGGTCTGCGCGCGCTGGTCCGGAGGCAAGGTCACCGAGTTCTTCGTCGGCTTCGGCACCCGGCTGTGGTCGTTCAAGCGCGGCGAGACCGAGTACGGAATCAAGGCGATCCCGGCCGGCGGCTACGTCAAGATCGTCGGGATGACGGATCTGGACGAGATCGAGCCTGGCGACGAGGACCGGGCGCTGAAGAACAAGCCGGCCCGGATGCGGCTGCTCACCCTCTCCGCGGGGTCGCTCACCCACTTCCTGATCGCGCTGGTGTTGTTCTTCCTCAGCCCGATGTTGTTCGGCGTGCAGAAGGCGGACACCTCGGCGCGGGTCGGCCACGTCTCCGCGTGCCTGACGAGCGACGGAAGTCCCGACGAGAGCTGCGCGGCCGGTTCGAAGCCGTCCCCGGCGGCCCGGGCCGGCCTGTCCACGGGGGACCTGATCACCGCGATCGCCGGTCGGCCGATCAAGAACTTCGACGACCTGGCCACGGCGCTGCACCAGTTGCCGGCCGGTCAGCCCTCGGCCCTCGAGTACACCGACCCACAGGGGCGCGCCCACGCGACGACGGTCGTGCCGGTCGGTGTGAAGTCGGTGACCTACCCCGACGGGCACACCGCCGCCGGCAGCCTGGTCGGGCTGGGGCAGAACTCGTATACGCAGCACTACAGCCCGATCTCGGCCGCCGGGTACAGCGGACAGCAGTTCGGCAGCATGATCGTCAACACCTTCAAGGGCCTCGGCTCCATCCCCGCCGCGATCCCGAAGCTGTTCACCGCCACCGTGGACCACACGCAGCGCTCGGCCAGCTCGCCGGTCGGCGTCGTGGGCATGGCACAGATCAGCGGCACCATCATCGGCCAGGCCGGGTTCGCCGGCTTCTTCGCCCTCGTCGCCGCGGTCAACGTGTTCATCGGCGTGTTCAACCTGCTGCCGATCCTGCCGCTGGACGGCGGGCATGTCGCGGTCCTGCTTTACGAGGAGGCGCGCAAGCGCCTCTACCGGCTGCTGCACCGCCCCGCGCCCGGCCGCGTGGACCTCAATAAACTGATGCCGGTCGCGTACGCCTTCCTGCTCGTCTTCGTCGGCCTCACGCTGCTGCTGCTCGCGGCCGACATCACCAACCCGATTCATCTGCCGTCGTGAGCCGGCCGGCCACGCCCCGGGGCGCCTTCGGCGCGCACCGCGTGTACCGCGCGCTTCGTCCCGCGGGACATGCCGTTCGGCGCACGGCCGGTGAAGATCGGGTGAAAGCCGGGGAACGGCATGCAATGAGACCAGCTGAAGTGCCGTAGCGTTGTTCTCGTCGTTGATCCGCTGCCGCACGAACTTTCGGCCCAAGACTGGGGAGTGCCCGAACGATGACCGCCGTTTCTCTCGGTGTTCCGTCCATTCCGGCCAAACCGCTCGCGCCACGCCGCAAGTCGCGGCAGATCATGGTGGGGAACGTGCCCGTGGGCGGGGACGCCCCGGTCTCGGTGCAGTCGATGACCACGACGCTGACCTCGGACGTGAACGCGACGCTGCAGCAGATCGCGCAGTTGACCGCGACCGGCTGCCAGATCGTGCGGGTGGCCTGCCCCTCCCAGGACGACGCCGACGCGCTGCCGATGATCGCGAAGAAGTCGCAGATCCCGGTGATCGCGGACATTCACTTCCAGCCCAAGTACGTCTTCGCGGCGATCGACGCCGGCTGCGCCGCGGTCCGGGTCAACCCCGGCAACATCCGCAAGTTCGACGACCAGGTCGGCGAGATCGCGCGGCGGGCCAAGGCCGCGGGAGTGCCGATCCGGATCGGTGTCAACGCCGGCTCACTGGATCCGCGGCTCTACGAGAAGTACGGCAAGGCCACCCCGGAGGCGCTGGTCGAGTCCGCGCTGTGGGAGTGCTCGCTGTTCGAGGAGCACGACTTCCGGGACATCAAGATCTCGGTCAAGCACAACGACCCGGTGGTGATGATCCAGGCCTACCGGCTGCTGGCCGAGGCCTGCGACTATCCGCTGCACCTGGGCGTGACCGAGGCGGGCCCGGCGTTCCAGGGCACGATCAAGTCGGCGGTCGCGTTCGGGGCGCTGCTGGCCGAGGGGATCGGCGACACGATCCGGGTCTCGCTCTCGGCGCCTCCGGTGGAGGAGGTCAAGGTCGGCACGCAGATCCTCGAGTCGCTCGGCCTGCGCCAGCGCGGCCTGGAGATCGTCTCCTGCCCGTCGTGCGGTCGCGCGCAGGTGGACGTGTACACCCTGGCCGATCAGGTCACCGCGGCGCTGGACGGGTTGAACGTGCCGCTGCGGGTGGCGGTGATGGGCTGCGTCGTCAACGGTCCGGGCGAGGCGCGCGAGGCGGACCTCGGCGTGGCTTCGGGCAACGGCAAGGGGCAGATCTTCGTCAAGGGCGAGGTCATCAAGACCGTGCCGGAATCGCAGATCGTGGAGACCCTCGTCGAGGAGGCCGCGCGGCTGGCCGAGGAGATGGGCGCGGACCTCGGCGGCGGAGCGCCCGAGGTGGCGGTCGGCTGATCAGCGGCTGTCGCCGCCTGGATCGAGGCCGGACCGGCGAGGCCGCAGCGCGTGCGCGGCCCGCGCGTTTTCGCTGCCGCCGGGCCGCTCCGGGAAACCCTTCCAGGCCGTAGAGTGTGCTACGTGGGCTACCGGCAGGCGAGAGGCTTAGATCGCGCATGAACGTGGTGACCCGGCTGCTGAGTCCTGCCTCGGGCGTGCGCGTGCTCGATCACGCCGATCTGGACGAGGCTCTGGAACTGTTGTCCCGCGACCCGATCGACAACGCGTTCATCGGCGCGCGGGTCGAGGCCGCGGGCCTGGACCCGTGGCAGCTCGGCGGCGAGATGTGGGGCCACGCCTCGGGCGGCCGGCTCACCTCGCTGTGCTTCTCCGGCGCCAACCTGGTACCGATCAACGCCACCTCGGAGGCGGTGCGCGCGTTCGCCGACAGGGCGCGCAAGCAGGGGCGCCGCTGCTCCTCGATCGTCGGTCCGCGGGAGGCCGCGCTCGAACTGTGGAACCACCTGGCCCCGCACTGGCAGCCGGCCCGCGAGGTGCGGCCGAACCAGCCGGTGATGGCGCTGCGCGAGCCTTCGCCGAGCGTCGCCCCGGACTTCCGGGTGCGGCCTGTGCACCCCGCGCAACTCGATGTGCTGATGCCCGCGTGCGTCGCCATGTTCACCGAGGAGGTCGGTGTCTCACCGGTGGCGGCGGACGGCGGGCGCATGTACCGGCAGCGGGTGGCCGAGCTGGTCAACGCCGGGCGCGCGTTCGCCTGGATCGAGGGCGGCGAGGTCGTCTTCAAGGCGGAGATCGGCGCGGTGACCCGCGCGGTATGCCAGATCCAGGGCGTGTGGGTGAGCCCGAAGTTCCGCGGCCGGCGCATCTCGGAGGGCGGCATGGCCGCGGTGGTCGAGTACGCGCTGCGCGACTTCGCCCCCGTGGTCTCGCTCTACGTGAACGACTTCAACGTGCCGGCGCGCGCCTCGTACCACCGGGTCGGCTTCCGCGAGGTTTCCGAGTTCGCCTCGGTGCTCTTCTGACTTCGACGGCGCGCTGTTCGCAGACCTCTGCTCAGGCGTGCCAACTGTTCGCAGACCTCTGCTCAGGCGTGCCAACTGTTCGCAGACCTCTGCTCAGGCGTGCCAACTGTTCGCAGACCTCTGCTCAGGCGTGCTTCGCCTCGTGGTCGAGCAGCGCCCGCTTGACGTCGAGCCCGTACAGGAAGCCCCCGAGGCTCCCGTTCGCGCGCACGACGCGATGGCAGGGCACGAACAGAGCGGTCGGGTTGGTCGCGCACGCGCTGCCGGCCGCGCGTACGGCCCGCGGATTGCCCGCGGAAGCGGCCAACTCGGTGTACGTGGCCGTGGCGCCGGCCGGGATCCGGCGCAGCGCCTGCCGCGCGGCGGTACGGAAGGGCGCGGCGGCCGGCCGCTCCCGGGTCTCCACCACATCGAGCGCCGCCAGTTCGCCCTCGAAGTACTTGCGCACGGCCGCCAGCGCGCCGTGATCGTCCGCGCTGACGGCGACCGAGCCGGGATCACTGTCGGCGAGCCGCGCCAACTGCTCGACCGAATCGGTGAAGCCGGATGCATGGACCACGTCCCCGCGCGCCAGGACCGTGAACGGGCCGAGCGGGGTCGCGCACCGATGTGCTGTCAGGTCGGCCATGGCTGGGCTCCCTAATCTCTGAGGCGGTGCGGAAGAGTCGCACGCTTCGAGTCTGCCCCCGCGCCCGATCCGCCACTGGCGGCTTTCGGACACCGCCGTCCGAAGAGGGTAACTCCCGCTCAGCCGCCGAGCAGCCGCTGCCGCCAGTACAGGAACGACGGCTCCGGATCGCCGGTATACGCCCACGGTACCCGCGTGACGTGCGGCCCGATCGCCTGCATCACCGGCCGCGCGTCGGCGTGCCGGTCCGCGTGGATCAACGCGTGCGCCAGGTAGTTCAGATCCGCCTTCGCCTGCGCGTGCTGCCGCTGCTGGCGCCGGAACCAGCGCTCGAGTATCCGGTCCAGATCCAGCCCGACCTGGTCCTCGGTCCACATCATGTCCAGCCCCGCCCGCACCGCCGCGCGTTTCTCCGCCGAGTGCGCCCTATACGACTCGGCGTGCGCGACCAGCGGCAGCACCGCCAGCGGCGAACCCTCCGGAGCCTCCCCGGCGAGCCAGTACGCGAAGTCATACATCTCGGCGTGCGAGCCGTGCCAGGCGGCGAACAGGTAGATGAGGGCCTGGTGGTGGCCCTCGCGGTTCCACGGATCCCGCTCGCGCATGCCGCGCCAGCGCGCCCACAGTTCCTCGCGGTCGACGCCCTGCGCCCGAGCCAGGGTGACCAGGCTGATCCACGGCATCGGGTCCTGCGGCGAGAGCGCGGCAGCTCGGCGGCACAGCGCCTCCACGTCGGCCGCGGTCTTGCTCGTGCCGTTCTCCCGGACCTGAGCCCGCACCTGGCGCACCACCTCGACGTGAGCCTGGAGCGTCGCGGCGTCGGGGTTGCGCGGATCGAGCGCCAGCCACCGCTCCAGCCACGCGCTGGCAGCCGTGGTGTCCGCCAGCACCTTGATCCGGTGCGTGCGCCGGTCCCAGTCGCGGCGGGTGTCCTCCAGCAGGTCCCGAGCCGGCTCCCAGCGGCCCTGCGCCAACTCGTCGCGCGCATCCGCGAGATCGAGGTCGTCGAACGCGGGATCGAACGACGCCTTGAACGCCTTGGACCTGAAGACCGCCATGGCAGCGCAATGTAGTAGCCGGTTGGCGCCTGCGGCACTAATGCGGCCGAACTGTGTCCGGCGGCCCGATATTCTCGTGATGCGCGATGTAGTGACACATCTGCGCCAGTACCTGACCCGACCGCTAGGAGTGCCGCAGTGATCTCGCGCATGTCCACGCTCTTCCTCCGGACCCTTCGCGACGATCCGGCCGATGCCGAGGTGCCGAGCCACAAGCTGCTCGTGCGCGCCGGCTACGTGCGCCGGGTCGGCCCCGGCATCTACTCCTGGCTGCCACTCGGCAAGCGCGTGCTGGACAACGTCGCGCGCGTGGTCAAGGAGGAGATGGACCGCTTCGGCGCGCAGGAGGTCCAGTTCCCCGCGCTGCTGCCGCGCGAGTACTACGAGGCCACCGGCCGCTGGACCGAATACGGCGACGGCATCTTCCGGCTCAAGGACCGCAAGGGCGCGGACTACCTGCTCGGCCCGACCCACGAGGAGATGTTCACCCTCATGGTCAAGGGCGAGTACTCCTCCTACAAGGATCTGCCGGTCAACCTGTACCAGATCCAGACCAAGTACCGGGACGAGGCCCGGCCGCGCGCCGGCATCCTGCGCGGCCGCGAGTTCCTGATGAAGGACTCGTACTCCTTCGACCTCGACGACGAAGGTCTGAAGCGCTCCTACGAGCTGCACCGCGAGGCGTACGTACGGATCTTCGACCGGCTCGGCCTGGACTACCGGATCGTCTCGGCCATGTCCGGTTCCATGGGCGGCTCGGCTTCCGAGGAGTTCCTGGCCGCGACGCCGACCGGCGAGGACACCTTCGTCTCCTGCACCGACTGCGACTACGCGGCCAACACGGAGGCGGTGGAGGGGCGGGCGGGTGTCGCGCTCGACGCCTCCGACGAGCCCGCGCTGAAGGTCTACGACACCCCGGACACGCCGACGATCGACTCGCTCGTCGAGCTGTTCAACCGGCTCGACCTCGGCCGCACGGTCACCGCCGCGGACACGCTCAAGAACGTCGTGGTGAAGCTGCGTCATCCGGGCGCGAAGGAGACCGAGGTCCTGGTCGTGGGCGTGCCCGGCGACCGCGAGGTGGACCTCAAGCGCCTGGAGGCCGCAGTGCACCCCGCCGAGGTCGAGCTGTTCGAGGCGGAGGACTTCGCGAAGCATCCGGCGCTGGTACGCGGCTACCTCGGTCCGCAGGGTCTGGCCGAGGCCGGTTACACCTACAAGGTGGACCCCCTCGTGGTGCCCGGCTCGTCCTGGATCACCGGGGCCAACGAGAACGGCAAGCACGCCGCGCACGTCGTGTACGGCCGCGACTTCACCCCGGACGCCGCCGTCGGTGCGGCCGAGGTGCGCTCCGGGGATCCCTGCCCGCGCTGCGGTCACGCGCTGACCATCGGCCGGGGCATCGAGATCGGGCACATCTTCCAGCTCGGCCGCAAGTTCACCAACGCCTTCGAGTTCGACGTGCTCGGCCCGGACGGCAAACCGGTCCGCGTCACGATGGGCTCCTACGGCATCGGCGTCTCGCGCGCGGTCGCGGCCATCGCCGAGCAGAAGCACGACGAGCTGGGCCTGGTCTGGCCGCGCGAGGTCGCCCCGGCGGACGTGCACCTGGTGGCCACCGGCAAGGACGACTCGGTGTTCGAGGCCGCCGCGACGCTGGCCGTCGAGCTGGATCACGCCGGAGTGAGCGTGCTCTTCGACGATCGGCGCGGCGTCTCTCCCGGCGTCAAGTTCAAGGACGCCGAGCTGATCGGCGTGCCCACGATCGTCGTGGTCGGCAAGGGCCTCGCCGAGGGCCTGGTCGAACTGCGCGACCGGGCCGGCGGCGAGCGGGAGAACGTGCCGCTGGAGCAGGCCGCCGCACGCCTGCGGGAGCTGCTGGGCTGAGCTGGGCTCGGCTGGGCTCGGCTGGGCTGGGCTGGGCTGAGAGACCGAACCAGCCGCCGTCGAGGCTGAGTCTGAAAACAGTCACCGCGACGGGCTCCCCCCGATCGGATCGACCCGGACTTGTCGTGCCGCCGAACCGACTACCCTGGTAGACGACACGACAAGGCCAGATCCCAGATCCGTCGAGGAGCCGACCGCGATGAGCCCGACCGCCGCCCCCCGGCTCGACCGGCAGAAGCTGCGCGTGCTGCTGGAACCGGTGGTCGAGCGGGCCGGCGCGCAGCTTGAGGACGTGACCGAGCAGCGTGCCGGATCGCGCCGGTTGATCCGCGTGGTGGTGGACCGGGACGGTGGCGTCTCACTGGACGACATCGCCGACGTGACCCGCGCGGTCTCCGAGGCCCTGGACGGCTATGCGGCCATGGGTGAGGCGGCGTACGTCCTCGAAGTCACCTCGCCGGGCGTCGACCGCCCGCTGACCGCCCCCAAGCACTGGCGGCGGGCGCGCGGCCGCCTGGTCAAGGCGGTGCTCAAGGCCGGCGGAGAGCTGACCGGGCGCATCGCCGACAGCGACGAGCACGGGGTGACCCTCCTGGTCGGGGAGCAGGAGAAGGAGCGCGCGCTGCCCTACGGCGAGATCGCCAAGGCCCGGGTTCAGGTCGAGTTCAACCGGGCCGCCGAGGATGCGCCGGACGATGACGCGCCGGACGATGAGGCGCCGGACGACGACGACGCTCCCGACGACGAGAGCTGATTGAGGACGCGATGGACATCGACATGCGGGCGCTGCGCGATCTGGCGCAGGACAAGGACATCTCGCTCGACCGGCTCTTCGAGGCGATCGAGCAGGCGCTGCTGCTCGCGTACGAGCGGACCGAGGGCGCTCACACGCGCGCCCGGGTCGAACTCGACCACAAGACCGGGCACGTCGCGGTGTGGGCGACCGAGACCGACGCGGAGGGCCGCCCGGTCGGCCCCGAGTTCGAGGACACCCCCGGCGGCTTCGGCCGGATCGCCGCGTCCACCGCCCGGCAGGTGATCGCGCAGCGGCTGCGCGAGGCGGCGGACGAGGCGGTCTTCCGGGACTTCGCCGCGCGCGAGGGCGATCTGATCACCGGCAAGGTGCAGCAGGGCGACGACCCGCGCAACGTGCTGGTGGAGATCGACTCGGGCAAGAAGGAGAGCTTCGAGGCGCTGCTGCCGGCGCCGGAGCAGGTGCCCGGTGAGCGCTATGAGCACGGCATCCGGATCAAGTGCCTCGTCGTCGCGGTGCGCCGGGGCCAGCGCGGTCCGCAGGTCACGCTCTCGCGCACGCACCCGAACCTGGTGCGCCGCCTGTTCGCGCTCGAAGTGCCGGAAGTGGCGGACGGCACCGTGGAGATCGCCGCGATCGCCCGGGAGGCCGGGCACCGAACGAAGATCGCGGTGCGTTCCACCAAACCCGGAGTGAACGCCAAGGGAGCGTGCATCGGACCAGTCGGCGCGCGGGTGCGCAACGTGATGAACGAGCTGCACGGCGAGAAGATCGACATCGTGGACTGGTCCGACGACCCGGAGCGCCTGGTCGCCTCGGCGCTGTCCCCGGCGAAGGTCACCAAGGTGCGCATCGTGGACGCGGAGGCGAAGTCCGCGCAGGTCACCGTGCCCGATTATCAGCTGTCGCTGGCCATCGGCAAGGAAGGGCAGAACGCCCGGCTGGCCGCCCGGCTGACCGGATGGCGCATCGACATCCGCTCGGACGTGGAGCCCAGGCAGGTCGGCTGATCACGCCGGTGTGCGGGCCGCGCGGCGGATGCCGGCCGCCCGCGGACCTCTCGCGGCCCCGCTTCGGGGGAGCGGGAGTACTGATCGTGGGGGTAAGATAGACCGTGACTGGCCTGCCGACCGACCGGGAAGACCGCGGCGTGCCCACGCGTACCTGCGTTGGCTGTCGTGCCCGGGATGCGCAGGACCGGCTGCTCCGTATCGTCGCCGGAGAGGGCGAAGTACTACCCGATCCGGGTCGGCGCCTTCCGGGCCGCGGTGCTTATCTGCACCCGCGGCTCGCGTGTCTCGCCCTCGCCGAGCGTAAGCGGGCCTTCCCGCGGGCATTGCGCCTGCCGGGACCGTTCGCTCTCAGTGCGGTGCGTGCGCGGCTGGAGGCGTGCGAGGCACAGTCGCGAGACGGGACGGGGACGGAGTAAATCCGGCTGCCCGTCCGTTACCGTCCGCGAGGATTGTCTCGCGGCGGGAGCCGGGAGCAGCGGGTCGAACAGTCGGCACGGAACAGGGATCGCTACGACGCGGAGAGCGGGTCGAGAAAAACGATGAGCACGCGATGAGCACCCAGCGATGAGCACGCCCATGCAGTGATATAGACGGTCGCGCGGAGAAGACGCGGACCGAGACAGGAGTGAAGTGGCCAAGGTCCGGGTCTATGAACTCGCCAAGGAGATGGGTGTTGAGAGCAAGGTCATCATGGCCAAGCTCCAAGACCTGGGAGAGTTCGTGCGTTCAGCCTCCTCCACGGTGGAGGCGCCGGTAGTTCGTAAGCTGAAGGATTCCTTCGACGGCGGGGGCAAGGCCTCCGTGTCCGGCGGTTCGGCAGGCACCGCCACCGCGCCGCGTTCCGGCGCACCGAAGCCGGGCCCGCGTCCCGGGCCGGTTCCGCCCAAGCCCGCGCCGACCGCCACGCGGCCGGCCTCGCGGCCCGCGGCGCCCGTCCAGAACGGCAACGCGGCCCCGTCTGCCCC
>NZ_JAGSXH010000170.1 GCF_018283645.1 Actinocrinis puniceicyclus
CGTCGTGCAGGACAGCGGCGTGTGGGCGTTCACCAACGCCAACTCCAACAACAACACCGACGACAACGCGTTCAACTACAACTGGTACAACGGCGGCGCCACCCAAGTGGCCACCGGCTCCCCCCACTACAACACCCTGACCGGCAACACCCAGGTCAGCGGGACCAACTGGCCCACCGCCGCCCAGCAGGTCATCAACCAAAGCGGGCGCCGGGCCATGGCCAACACGGTGACGGTCACCAATCCCGGTGCGCAGAGCGGGACGGTGGGCACGGCTGTCAGTGGTCTGCAAATCCAGGCTGCTGATTCCGGGTCGGGTCAGTCGTTGACGTACAGTGCGTCGGGTCTTCCGGCTGGCCTGTCGATCTCCTCTTCGGGTCTGATCTCGGGTACGCCGACCGTGTCGGGCACGTTCAATGTGACGGTGACGGCGAAGGACGGTACCGGGGCGTCGGGTTCGGCGTCGTTCACGTGGACGATCGGGGCCGGTAGCAGCGGGAACACGGTGACGGTCACCAACCCGGGTGCGCAGAGCGGGACGGTGGGCACCGCGATCAGTGGTGTGCAGGTTCAGGCTGCTGATTCCGGGTCGGGTCAGTCGTTGACGTACAGTGCGTCGGGTCTTCCGGCGGGGTTGTCGATCTCCTCTTCGGGTCTGATTTCGGGTACGCCGACCGCGTCGGGGACGTTCAACGTGACCGTCACGGCGACCGACTCCACCAGCGCGTCCGGGTCCGCGTCGTTCACGTGGACGATCGGGACCGGTAGCACGGGTGGTGGGACGTGTCAGGTCTCGTACGTGAAGAACGAGTGGGGCGGTGGGTTCACCGCGAACGTGACGGTGACCAACACGGGTACCTCGACGGTGAACGGCTGGACGGTGACCTGGAGTTTCCCGGGTGACCAGAAGGTCACCAACGCGTGGAACGCGAACGTGACCCAGTCCGGGTCGGCGGTCACCGCGACGAACATGAGCTACAACCCGGCCATCGCGCCGGGCGGCAACGTGCAGTTCGGTTTCCAGGGTACCTGGGCCGGCAACGACACCAGCCCCAGCGCCTTCACCCTCAACGGACACGCCTGCAGCTGAGCGCGGGCAGTAACCCCGGGCGCGGCGGTACCGACCTGTGCGGTACCGCCGCCGCCGGGCGCTGCTCGACTCCAGCCGGGTCCGAGCAGTGCCGGATAGTCGTCGTTCGAGTCAGACGAGCAGGGGAGGCACCCACGGATCGCCGGTGATGCCGTCGCGAAAAGCGGTCGCGCGCCTCGGGTGCGTGCCCCTACCCTCGCGGTGCCCGCCGTTCAATGCGGCACAGTCAGTGCCCCACGGTGGCCGTGCGGGGTGCTTCGTCAACGCAGCGAGCGTGCGTGGCAGGCGTCGCGGCCCCGGCGGCACCTCTCCACCACGACAAAGGCGAGCGCCGTGAACGACCTGATGCTCATGTCGAACTCCTTCAGTCCTGGGCGCGGCGCGCTCGACCATGCCATGGACGCGCTCGCGGAGTTGTTCGCCGACTGCCGACACGTGCTGTTCGTGCCGTACGCCGGCAGCAATCCGGACCTCTACACCGAGGCGATGCGCGAAATCCTCGCCAGGCTGGGAAAGCGCCTCACCGGCGCCCACCGCGCCCCGGATCCGCTGGCGGCCCTCGCCGAGGCGGACGCGGTGTTCGTCGGCGGCGGCAACGCCTTCCGGCTGCTACGCGCCGTCCAACGCAATGGCCTGCTACCCGCGATCCGCCGACGCGTGCGGGCCGGCATGCCTTACCTCGGCGTCAGCGCCGGAGCGAACCTCGCCTGCCCCACCATCCGCACCACCAACGACATGCCGATCGTGCAGCCCACCACCCTGCACGCCCTCGACCTGATCCCCTTCCAGATCAACCCGCACTACCCAGACGCCCGCCGCGACGGGCCGTCCGCCGTCGCCACACGCGACCAGCGGTTGAGCCAGTTCCTCGAAGAAAACGACGTGCCCGTACTGGGCCTGTGCGAAGGCACCTGGCTCCACGTACGCGACGCGACGCGCGCCCACCTGCGCGGCACCACCGGCGCCCGGCTGCTCACCCGCGGCCGCGAACCACGCGACCTGCGACCCGGCGACGACCTCACCGACCTGCTCCACACTCGTCCCCGCTACGACACACCGATCACCCGGGCGGCGACACCGAGCCCGGCCGGGTGACGGTCACCCCGGCGCTCGCCCGCCTCGTCGAACCCCGTCCCCCCTCCCGGCGCGGCGGTTTCGACGAGCCATACCCGCACCGCGCCCGGGCGGCGCCACTCCAGATCAGCTCGCTACATCGAGCGCTGCTTCACCTTCTGAGCGCGCGCGAAAGCCGGCGGGAGATCGAAGAGCACAACCGCCCGGCCGAGGTCCCTGAATCGTCAGCGTATTGACAAAACACGTAGTCGGGTAAAGAAATCCAAAAGGCGTGCGCCGCGTCCGGGTATCCGGCGGGCGGCAGCCGTGGGCGCCTGACCAGAGACAATCCCGGCACGCGGATATCCGAGGTCACCCGGCGGTCCGCCGGCTATTCCGCGATATGAGACCTGCGACGGCTTCCATGTGACCCTGATATGTCGCATATGAGCGCACGAACATACCAATGCCCCGTTTGCGCCGCTGCTATGCTCCATGCGTTTCCGGGTCCCCGGGTGGCGAATCAAGACCCGTATCATCCCTTGGCTCGGGGACCCGCGGTGATCGACGAAAGGAAGAAGCCTGATGGTGGAAGTGGCGATGGCCCCCTCGCAGTGGGAGCGTGTCGGCGGCGCGCCCGCGGTGCGTGCCGTGCTGGACCGCTTCTATACCGATCTGCTGGCCGAGCCGCGGCTGGCCGCCTACTTCGCCGACGCCTCCGTCGAAAGCATCAAGCCCCACCTGGCCGAGGTGCTCAAGGTGGTGCTCGGCGGCCCGGGTGCGAAGACGGATATCGACCTGGCCACCTATCTGACGCGCGCGCACGCGCAACTGGCCGTGTCCGCCGAGGACTACGAGCGCACCGGCGAGATCCTCGTCGGCGCGCTGGCGGCGTTCGACGTGGAAGAGGACATCGTCGCCACCGTCGTCAACGCGCTCAAGGCGGTTGCGCCCTACGTGATCAGCGCCACCGCATAGCCGGCGGGCGCCAAGCTCCAGAAGCGAGTAGCTCGTGATCGACCCCAACCTGATGCGCACGTCCTGGGCGAAGGTGGCCCAGTACGGGGACCAGGTGCCGCTGTACTTCTACAGTCACCTGTTCCTGACCCACCCGGAAGTGCGGCGGATGTTCCCGCCGTCCATGGCGGCGCAGCGCGACCGGCTGGTCGCCGCGCTCGGGGCGGTCGTCTCCAACGTCGACGACCTCGGCGCGGCCATCCCGTTCCTCCAGGGACTCGGCCGCGACCACCGCAAGTTCGCCGTGGCGCCGGCGCATTATCCGGCGGTCGGCGCGAGCCTGCTGGCCACCCTCGAACACTTCCTCGGACCGGACTGGACGCCGCAGGTCAGCGAGTCGTGGACCGAGGCGTACGGGATCGTCTCGCAGGTGATGATCGACGCCGCGGCCGATGCCGCGCACTCCACCCCGCCATGGTGGGACGCGGAAATCGTGGCGCACGAGGTCCTCGGCGGGCGCCGCGACATCGCGCGGGTGACCATCGCGACCCAGCAGCCGTTCCCCTACCGCGCCGGGCAGTCGATGACGCTCGAGACGGCGATGGCCCCGGCACGCTGGCGGTTCTACACCCCGGCACACCCGCCGCGGCACGACAACACGATCGAGCTGCACATCAAGCTCGTCGGCACGGTGTCGTGGCAGCTGGTGAACGTGATGGGCGTCGGTGACCGGCTGCGCCTCGGGCCGCCGGTCGGCCACGCCTTGACGCTGGCCTCGACCAAGCCGGACTCGCACCTGCTGTTCATCGGCGCCAACACCGGCATCGCTCCGCTTCGCGCGGTCGTCGAGGAACTGGCGGCCACGCCCGGCCACGGCCGCAGCGTGACCCTGTTCTACGGGGCGCGGATCGCGTCGGACCTGTACGACCTGCCGCGGCTGCAAGCGCTCGCGGCGCGCAATCCGTGGCTGAGGGTGATGCCCGTGGTCTCCGACGAGATGGCCTGGGGCGGCGGCAAGGGTCTGGTGGGCGACGCGGCGGCGGCCGCCGGCGGGCCGTGGCCGGGACACGAGGTGTTCGTCGTCGGATCGGCCGCGATGTGCCAGCACGCCGTGGCGCGGTTGAAGGAGGCGGGAGTGGTCTCTGGGGCCATTCATCTGGAGGAGAGTCAGCCGTGAGCTACAACGAGTTCGACAGCTCGGCCCGACGGCCTGTGCGACTGACCGCGGATCAGGTCGACGCGTGGGACTTTCCGCGCGCGAGCGTGACCCGTCGCGGTTACGACGAGGAGGGCGTGCAGAGGTTCAAGCGGCGGGTGCTGACCGAGTTGCAGACCGCCGGCGAGGTCGAGGCGGACCTGCGGGCCCGCAACGAGGACCTGACCACGCAGCTGCGCGCGACCTACCTCGCCGCCGCCGGCTCCCCGGACGGGACGGCGCAGGGCGCCGGCTCGCCGGACGGCAAGGGCGCCGCGCAGGCCTCGGCTTCGGCGCCGGAGCGGCGGGTGACCGCCGCCGCGGTGAACGCGATCTCGATGGCGCAGCAGCAGGCCGAGGAGCAGATCCGCGCGGCCGAGGAGTACGTGCGCAACGTCACGGAGTACGCGCGCAGCCAGTATCAGGCCACGTTGAACGAGGGGCACCGGCAGGGGCTGATCGCGGCCGAGTCCGCCTTCCAGCGGCGCAGCGAGGAACTCGCGGTGAGCCTGTCGCAGCTGGAGGCGCAGCTGGACTTCCTCAAGGCCTTCGGTGTCGCGTTCGGCGTGCAGGTCGAGGGGGCGTTGGAGAAGGCGCGCGAGGAGGTCCACACGATGATCGGGACCATCCGTACGGCATTCGACGCGCTCAAGGCCCCGCAGGGGTTCTCCTCGCCCGTGCCGGCCGGCGCCATGCCGGGGCCGGGCGCGCGGCTGCCGGGCTGAGGACTCGACGCGCTGCGGGCTGAGGACTCGACGCGGCAGCCGGGCCCGGCTGCGACTCGGCAGCCGCCGTGCCGGCCGGGGTCTGGCGACCGGTCAGAGCGTCCCGGTGAGTGCCTGCAATCCCAGGCTGCTGAGCGCGACCGCCGCCCACAGCAGCGCGCCGAGCAGGAGCGGCCGGTGTCCGGCCCGGCGCATGTCGGCGAAGCTCATCGACAGGCCGATCCCGGCGAGCGCCGTGGTGATCAGGAACGTGCCGAGGGTGGAGAGCGGCGCGTGCCAGCCGGTCGGGATCAGGCCGAGGCTGTCGGCGGTGGCCGCGGCGAGGAACCCGAACAGGAACAGCGGAAGGATCTTGCGCCAGGGCATCGACCGCAGCCGGAGCGCGGGGACCGGTTCGCCGCGCCCGGCCGCCGCCGTTCTGGCCTCGCGCCGGGCCGTCAGCACCGCGAGCGCGATCACGATCGGGATGAGCATGAGGGTGCGGGTGAGTTTGACCACGATGCCGTAGGAGCCCGCGTCGCCGCCGTAGGCGATGGACGCGGCCACCACCGACGAGGTGTCGTTGATCGCCGTGCCGGCCCAGAGGCCGAATGAATGCGGACTCATCCCGAGCAGGTGGCCGATCGGCGGGAACAGCAGCACCGCGGCGATGTTGAACGTGAAGATCGTCCCGATCGCGTAGGCGACCTGCGCCTGCTTGGCCTTGATCACCGGGATGGTGGCCGCGATGGCGGACGCCCCGCAGATGCCGGTGCCCACCGCGATCAGGGTCCGGGTATGGCCGCGCACCCCGAGCAGCCGGCCGAAGAACCACGCGCCGGTGAGCGCGACGGTGAGCGTGCCCAGCATCACCGGAAGCGAGGCGCCTCCGAGGCGCAGGACCTGCTGCAACGGTAGACCGGTGCCGAGCACGACGATGGACAGCTGCAGGACCGGTTTCGCGGCGACGTCGTATCCCGGCGCCCACCGGGCCCCGCGCAGCGCCGGTACGAACGTGGCGGCCGCCGCGCCGAGCACGATCCCGAATACGGGACCTCCGACGATCGCAGCCGCGTGCCCGAGCCCCGTGGCGAGGGCGGCGAGAGCGATGGCCAGCGCCAGGCCCGGTAACGCGCGGCTTCGGCGTGTCGGACGAGACACCTGCGGTTCGGCGGCGCTCGCCCGTTCCGCCGCCGCCGCCCCCGCGACGTGCCGCTCGGCTTGACTTCCCGCGACAGCCGCGTGCGTCGTCAACGTCCCTCCCAGAAATGTCCGCACATTTAACCTAGTGACTGTGCGTACATATCGCAAGCGGTAGCATGAGCCCCCAGTGCGTCGGAAGGTGGTCTTGACGGTGCTCGACCGCGGGTCCGCAGTGCCGCTGTGGCAGCAGTTGCAGGCCGACTTGACCGCGCGGCTGGCGGCCGGCGACTTCGCCCGCGAGTTCCCCGGCGAACTGGCCATCGCCGGGCATTACGGCGTCAGCCGCCACACCGTCCGGCAGGCTCTGCGCAAGCTGCGCGCGGACGGCCTGGTGGTCGCCGAGCGCGGGCGCCAGCCGCGGATCGCGCCGACGCCCGAGATCCGCCAGCCGATGGGCGCGCTCTACAGCCTGTTCGCGAGCGTCGAAGCGGCCGGCCTGGACCAGCGCAACGCGGTACGCAAGCTGGAGATCAGCGCCGACGCGGTCGTCGCCGCCCGGCTCGGCCGGGAAGGGTCCACGCCGCTGCTGCACCTTGAACGCCTGCGCTACGCCGACGACCAGCCGCTCGCCCTCGACCGGGTCTGGCTGCCGGCCGAGCTCGCGGCGCCGTTGCTGGAGGCCGACTTCACGCACACCGGCCTTTACACCGAACTGGCCGAGCGTGCGGGCGTACGGCTGGAGCACGGCCGGGAACAGATCCACGCGGTCGTCCCGACGGCGGCTGAACGCATGCTGCTGCAGTGCCCGCCGACCGCCGCGGCTTTCTCAATCCACAGAATCGGGTATGCCGCCGGCCGGGCCGTCGAATGGCGTCACACCATCGTGCGCGGCGACCGCTTCGCCCTCACCGCCGAATTCTCCGCCCAGGCCGGTTACCGCCTGCGCCAGTGCGGCGCTCTGGCGACCGCCTGAACCGCTCCGCCGTTTCCCGCCGGCGCGGCGGGCCCTGCGGCCGATCTGCGTGGCCTGATCTGTCGGGCGGCCGGGTTCACCCGGCCCGCGCCCGGAGCATGGCCGCCCGACTCGGCCGGCTCGCTGTGGCGCAGCGGTCGGGGCCGCGCTCGCGCGGTCATCCTGTGACTGCATGGCGGCGGGCGCGGTTCTAACCGCCCGGCGTCGCAGGATTCGAGCAGCCGAGCCGGACGGCGTGGCGATCAACTGAAAGTTTCGCAATTTTCGAAGCCTTGTTCCGGCGCCTGCGGCTGCCCCGAACATGGCCGCTGAACTGCGTAGATTCGCCGCGCGCGGGGTGGGCCGCGGCATGGCCGAGCCGCCGCGCTCTTGAGCTTCCGGCGCGGGCTTGGCAACTTCACCCTGCGAAGCGGCAGTGCGCGCCGGGCCGAAACATCCCACCACCGGTAACGCGGTACCTGCCGCCGCCGCGGGTGTTAGCGCTCACACTCTCGGCTCACGCATCAGCGAACGCCCAGGAGGGTGTCTTGTGAAACTCACCGATCACCGGTCTTGGCTAGCGGTGACGGCCGCGGCCACGCTCGTGGCCGCGGGCCTGACCGTGGCCACCACCACCGCGGCGCAGGCGGCCTCGGGCTGTCAGGTGTCTTATACAGTTAGTTCGCAGTGGCCCGGCGGGTTCGGCGCGAACGTGAACATCACCAATCTCGGCAGCGCGGTCAGCAGCTGGAACCTGACCTGGTCCTTCGGCGCCGGGCAGACCATCACCCAACTGTGGAACGGCACCTACACCCAGTCCGGCGCGAACGTGACCGTGACGAACGTCTCCTACAACGGGTCCATCGGGACCGGCGCCACCACCAACCTCGGGTTCAACGGAACGTGGAACTCCTCGAACCCGGTTCCGGCCTCCTTCGCCCTGAACGGCACCACCTGCACGGGCGGCGTCTCCAGCGGCACCCCGACGCCCACGATGACCACCGGGTCGCCGACCCCGACCCCGACCCAGACCTCCGCGTCGCCGTCGCCGTCGTCGACGCCGTCGGCCTCGCCGTCGGGGACCACACCGCCGCCCGGGCAGCTGCCCTGCGACCTGTACGCCGCCGGCGGCACGCCCTGCATCTCCGCGCACAGCACGACGCGCGCGCTGTATGCGGCCTACAGCGGTCCGCTCTACCAGGTCCAGCGCTCCTCCGACCACAGCTACCGTGACATCGGCCTGTTGAGCGCCGGGGGAGTGGTCAACGCCTCGGCGCAGTCCTCGTTCTGCTCGGGCACCTCGTGCACGATCACGAAGATCTACGACCAGTCCCCGGAGCACAACGATCTGCCGATCTCCCCGGGCGGGTTCTGGAAGGGCCCGGGTCCCAACGGCTCCGACATCGGCGCGAACGCCACGGCGCTGCCGATCACGATCGGCGGCCACTCGGCCTACGGGATCAAGGTGACCCCCGGCGTCGGGTACCGCACGGACGCGGCCAAGGGGGCGCCCACCGGTTCGCAGCCTGAGGGCATTTACATGGTGACCTCCTCCAACAACGTCAACCAGTACTGCTGCTTCGACTACGGCAGCGGTGAGACCAACAACTCCGACGACGGCAACGCCACCATGAACGCGATCTACTGGGGCACCGCGTGCTGGTTCGGCGGCTGTGTCGGATCGGGGCCGTGGGTGGAGGCCGACCTGGAGAACGGCATGTACCACACCAACACCGGTTCGAATAAGAACTCGAACAACCAGGGTGTGCACTTCCCGTTCGTCTCCGCCTGGGAGAAGAACAACGGCACCAGCAACTTCACCCTCAAGTACGGCAACGCGGACAGCGGCGGGCTGACGACTCCTTACTCCGGACCGCTGCCCAACGGCTACTCGCCGATGAAGTTGCAGGCCTCGATCCTGCTGGGCACCGGTGGGGACAACAGTTCCAGCGACTACGGCGAGTTCTTCGAGGGCGCGGTGACGGCGGGCTACCCGTCCGACGCCACCGAGAACGCGGTCCAGGCCAGCATCGTGGCCGCCGGCTACCAGTAGGTCAATGTAAAGCAGTCCTCTAACAAGAGGTCGCATCTCGCTACGCCGGGCGGGCTCGGCGGGGGCGGCGCGCCGGCAGTGCCTCGTCAGGGCACTGGACCGGACGCGGCCGCCGCCGGGCCCGCCCACCCCCGACA
>NZ_JAGSXH010000171.1 GCF_018283645.1 Actinocrinis puniceicyclus
CAGCGACCGCGAGATGCGACTGCTGAAGGAGCGGCACGTCAGACCACACGAGTTCCACGGCGAGTGGAACTACGACCTGATTGCGACCGAACCGCCCGAATGAGCGTGTCGTTCATTTCCAGGCCCTAACTACGGCGAGGATGCCGGCGATGAAGGCCGCGATCTGCGGGTCCGCCAGACGGGTGTAGACGCCCGGCACGCCGGCGACCGCGCACCCCGCGCCCCAACTGGTGATCGCGACCTGGATCCACCCGCCCACGGCCGCGTCGGGGACCAGCAGCGGTCCCCCGCTGTCGCCCACGCAGGCGTCGTGCCGGCCGTCGCCGCCCGCGCACAGCATCAGGTCGGTGCGGACGGCGGGCTCGTCGCGTCCGTTGAACACCGCCGCGCAACGCTGGTCCGCGAGGATCGAGACCCGGGTCTGCTGCAGGGCCGCTGGATACTCGACGGGACCGTCGCCGTCGGGGCGCTGGGCTGCGGTGGAACCGAAGCCGATCACGGTCGCCTGGACGCCCGGAGCCTGCGCGGACCGGTCGCCGGCCGCGACGAGACGCGGGGCGGGGACCCCGACGGTGGGACCGGACAGATGCACGAGCGCGACGTCGTAATCCTCTGTCGCGTCATCGTAGGCGGGGTCGATGGACACCTTGTCGACCGCCCGCGGTTGTCCCCCTGCGCCGAAGGCGTCGACTCGGCCGATGATGGCCGTCAACGTCCCGGGGCTGCGCTTCGCAACGCAGTGCGCGGCGGTGAGCACCCACTGCGGGCGGACCAACGTGCCGCCACAGTAGGGATAGCCGTTCTCCATGAGCGAAACCATGAACGGGAAGTCGCCGCGCGGTGCGGTGGTGCCGCCCACGATCGCGTGCGCCGTCACGGGCAACGCCGCGTTGGCGCAGACCACGCAGAAGGTCGCGACCGCGGCGCAGAGCGGCGCCCTCCAGCCGGGATTCCTGCGGCGGCGACCACGGCCTTCGTGGGCCGCTGCGTGCGGTCGTAGTGGGTACAGGCGAGGTGAGCGGCGGCGCTGGGCGGACGTGGCGGCAGACATCGGCGGCTTTCAGGCGCGACGGGCATGATCGAAGGTGCGTCCATCGTCGCCGCCCGGAAGGCCGGACGCCCGCTGAAGGCGTCGCGTCTCACCCGAACGACGGACGCGCGCGGCCCGGAAGGCCGAAGCTGCCCCGGAAGGCCGAAGCGGTCCGCGCGGCGCGGGTGTGCCGAACCGACACGGGCCTGCCGAATGGAATTTGATCCGCCGCGCGAATCCGATACAGTTCATCTCGTTGCCGGCGGTCCTCAACTACGGACCGATCGGCGACGGAGCGGCTGATCAGGGCGGTGTTCGCCAGGGCACGGTCTGACAGAGGCTCGCGCGGACGTGGCTCAGTTGGTAGAGCATCACCTTGCCAAGGTGAGGGTCGCGGGTTCGAATCCCGTCGTCCGCTCGCGTGGATTTCGCCGTGTGACCGGTTTGCGGTCGGCGGCGCATCGCAGCGCGGTGGCGTGGCCGAGAGGCGAGGCAACGGCCTGCAAAGCCGTGTACGCGGGTTCAAATCCCGCCGCCACCTCCGCGGAGGACGGACGTGACGCCGAGACCGGTTTCGATACCGAGGTCTCGGCGTTTTTCTTGACGCGCTCGGCGTGCAGCCTGTCCGTGCGCTGTCGATGAATCGGCGTGTCCGCGGTGATCACTCGTTCGGCTCTGCGGCGAGCGCGCCGCGGAGGCGGCGAACCGGCCGTTCCGGCAATGTTGGCATATGCAGGAACTGATTGCCCGTCGAAAAGCGCAGACCTACCGCGGCATGGTGCGGATCGAGGGCGGCACGTTCCTTATGGGCAGCGCCGAGTTCTATCCCGAAGAGCGGCCGGTGCACACCGCATCGGTCGGCGGATTCTGGATGGACCGGCACTTGGTGACCGTGGCGGAGTACCGCCGCTTCGTGAACGCGACAGGGTACGTCACCGTCGCCGAGCGCATGCCTGATCCCACCGACTACCCCGACGCGCCGCCGGAGGCGTTGGTGCCGGGGGCGCTGGTGTTCCGCATGCCGCCCGGGCCGGTGAGCCTTGAGGACTGGCGGCTGTGGTGGTCGTTCGCGCCCGGTGCGAACTGGCGGCATCCACTCGGCCCCGGCAGTACGTCGGACGGGCGGGAACTGCATCCCGTGACGCAGATCGCGTACGAGGACGCGCTGGCGTACTCGACGTGGGTCGGCAAGTGCCTGCCTACCGAAGCCGAGTGGGAGTTCGCGGCACGCGGCGGCCTGGAGGGAGCGGTGTTCGCGTGGGGGGACGAGTTCACGCCCAAGGACCGGCGGATGGCCAACACGTGGCACGGCGAGTTCCCCTGGCACTACTCCCCCGACCCGGATGCCTATCGCCTTCCCGGGACGACGCCGGTCTGCATGTATCCGCCGAACGGCTACGGCCTGTACGACATGACCGGGAATGTGTGGGAGTGGACTGCCGACCACTTCACGGAGGATCACGGCGGCGCGCTTCCGGGGCTGCCTTACGCGTCGATCAACGCGTACTCGGACGGGGTGCCTCCTGAGCAATCCCAGGATTGCTATCCGCGGCGCGTGACCAAAGGCGGTTCGCACCTGTGTGCGCCGAACTACTGCCTGCGTTACCGTCCCGCGGCGCGCCAAGGGCAGACCGAGGACACGGCGACGTGCCACCTCGGTTTCCGCTGCATCGTGCGCGACTGATGCCGTTTACGGCCCGCCCGGAGATGAGCGCGGCTTGCAGGCGCAGCGCTGCGCTCATCTCCGGGCGGGCCGTATGGCGCCTCAGGGCACGACTGTGACCGGCCACCTGCCGGTCTTGACCAGCCGTACCGCGACGGAGCCGAGTATGCGGTGCCCCGCGCGCTCGGAGGCTCCGATCACGACCGCGTCGGCGCGGATGCGGTCGGCCAGTTCGATCAGCCCGTGGTAAGGGTCGCCCTCGGCGGTGTAGAACTCCCAGCGCACGCGCTGTCCCGCGGGGATACGCTCGACGCCTTCGCGGATCTGCCGCTCCAGGTCGGCGGCGTTCTCAAGGCCCACCTGGGCGAGAGCGGCGCCGGCCTGCGGCGTGGCGGAGCCGATCGGCCGGAAGTAGGCCAGCACGAGCTTGGCGCCCTGCCGCCGGGCCAGGCCGCCGGCGTAGGCGGCGGCGCGCATCGAGGTTTCCGAACCGTCGACACCCGCCAGGATCACCAGCGGGCCGTCGGTCCCGAGTTCGAACGCTGTCTTCTCGACCATCAGCCGTCCTGTCACCGCGCTCCGTGTGCCCTGTTTTCCAGGGTGAGCGTACCGAGCGCGGGGCCGCGGGCTGAACGGCTCCGGCGCGGGATGCGCGATATATGCGCGGCTTCGCCGCCACGGCGTGCGCGCAGTGGTCTCGTCAGACTTCTTGACAGATGCATGGTCTAGTCCAATTATGGCCAGCGGTGGTCCATACCACATGCGGGTCCGGTCCTCACGCGGCCGGCTCCCGCGCAGCCCGGGCCACTGCTGCACGCGTCCGGCGCGGCTACGGCGACGCCTGGCCGGCGCGGTACGACCGGTGCGCCGCCCCCGCAGGGCGCACTCCGCGTTCCGCCTCATCAGCCGTAGCGTCCCGCTGGAGTATTCATGCGCTCACCCACCGCAGGAAAATCCGCCCGACCCCGTCGCGTCCGCGCCGCCCTGGCCACCCTGGCCGCCACCGCCGCGGCAGCCGGGCTCGTGCTCGTCGCCGGAGCGAGCGGCGCCCGGGCCGACACCGCCGTGCCGGCGCACGTGTTCGCACCCTACTTCGAGGCGTGGACCGGGGACGACCCGGCCACTGTCTCCGCGCAGTCCGGCGCGAAGTACCTGACGATGGCGTTCCTCCAGACCGCGTCCGCCGGCTCCTGCACGGTCGACTGGAACGGCGATACCAGCATGCCGGTCTCCTCCTCGACCTTCGGCAGCGCCATCAGCACGATCCAGGCGAACGGCGGCAACGTCATCGCGTCCTTCGGCGGATACACCGCGGACAGCACAAACACCGAGATCGCGGACAGCTGCACGAACGTCGGTTCCATCGCCGCCGCCTACGAGAGCCTGGTCACCACGTACCACGTCACCCGCATCGACCTGGACACGGAGGCGAACTCGCTGACGAACAGCGCGGGCATCGACCGGCGTAACAAGGCGATCGCGCAGGTGGAGAGCTGGGCGGCGAGCACCGGCCACACGGTGCAGTTCTCGTACACGCTGCCGACGACGACCTCGGGCCTGGATTCCGCCGGCCTGGCGGTGTTGCGCAACGCCGTGGCCGACAGCGCGCGCGTCGACGTGGTGAACATCATGACGTTCGACTACTACGACGGTGCGACGCACGAGATGGCGACCGACACCGAGAACGCGGCCAACGGCCTGTACAACCAGCTCGGTTCGCTGTACCCGGCGAAGAGCGCGGCGCAGAAGTGGGCCATGATCGGCGTGACCGAGATGCCCGGCATCGACGACTACGGCGCCGCGGAGACCTTCACCACCGCCGACGCGACGACCGTGTACGACTGGGCCGCCGGCCGGGGTATCAGCGAGCTGTCGTTCTGGGCGCTGCAACGCGACAACGGCAACTGCCCGGGCACCGGCGGCCAGGACAACTGCTCGGGCATCTCACAGAGCCAGTGGTACTTCAGCCACGTCTTCGAGCCTTTCAGCAGTGGGACGACCAACCCGGGCAACGACTTCTCGCTCTCGCTCTCGCCGTCGTCCGCCGCGGTGAACCCCGGTTCGTCGACGACGGCCACGGTGAGCACGGCGGTGACGTCGGGCTCGGCGCAGTCGGTCAGCCTCTCGGCAGCGGGCGCGCCGTCCGGGGTGACCGTCTCGTTCAACCCCGCGTCGATCACCGCCGGCGGCTCCTCCACCGTCACCTTCGCGGCCTCGTCCGCTGCGCCGGCCGGCACGTACACGATCACGGTGACGGGTACCGCGGCATCGGGCGCACACAGCGCGACGTATTCGCTCATGGTCAACGGTTCAGGTGGCGGCGGATCGGGTTCGCCGGCCAACGGCGGCTTCGAGAGCGGCGGCCTGAGCCCGTGGACCGGGCAGACCGGTGATGCGGTGGTCTCCGCTCCGGTGCATTCGGGCAGCCACGCCGCGCTCATCGCGCCGACCTCCGCTCAGACCGGCGAGTTGGACCAGACGCTGTCACTGAGCCCGAACACCGGCTACACGTTGACCGGCTGGGTGCAGGGTAGCTACGCGTTCATCGGAGTGAGCGGCGGGGCGAGCGCGAGCACGTGGACCTCGTCGAGTTCGTGGACGAAGCTCACGGTGTCGTTCACCACCGGTTCCTCCGGCACGGTCACCGTGTATGTGCACGGCTGGTACGCGCAGGGCAATGTCTACGCGGACGATTTCTCCGTCAACTGACGGGTAGTCGCACAACGGCGCCGCCGCCGGGCCGGGCCGCCGCGGCGCCACGGACTCGCCGTCCCGTCTCCCGCGACCGCACTTCGCGCGAGGCGGGGCGGCGATCAGCGCTGCGAGATGCTGCCGCCGAGCAGGCCGGCGATCATGCTGTCCACCTGGCCGATCCGCGCGGCCAGGACGGTGGTCGACAGCAGGAAGCCGAACAGGACCGCGACGAGGGCGTGCGAGGACTTCAGGCCGTCCTTGCGGATCATGAACAGCACGGCCAGGCCGAGCAGCAGCGTGATCGGGATGGATAGGTGCATGAGACGGAGCCTCCTTCCGGCGTGGCGCCAGACGGATTCCCCCGAGGGACAACTCCAGCGGGCGGTGCGCGCGGATGCACAGGCACACGGGTGCGCCCTTGCGGCCGCCGCGATCGGGTGGCGGCCCGCCCACAATCGATCTTAGCCCTCCGCAAGCTTCGGCGGCGCAGGCGGCCAGCTATTCTCGGCACGTGTCGAGTACCGAGCCGAGCCACGCAGAACCGTCCGCCGTCAGGCAGCGCAGTCGCGCTTACCGCAACGGAGAGTTGGTCGCCGAGGGCTTTCCCATGGCCGACTTGTCGGACTGGCTGGAGCAGGACGGCACCACCGTCTGGTTCGACCTGCCCGATCCCTCGCCGCAGGAACTGAACGAACTGGCCGAGGAACTCGGCTTGCACGCGCTGGCCGTGGAGGACGCGGTCAAGGGGCGCCAGCGCCCGAAGCTCGACCGCTACGAAGGCCACGAGCTGTTCACGGGGTACGCCGTCCGAGTGCTCGACGGCCTGCACCTGCGCACCGTGACGATCACCGCTTTCATCACCCGGCGCGCGCTGATCACGGTGCACCAGGGCGGCGAGTTCGACATCGACGACGTGGTCGCCAGGTGGGACAACTCCGCCGACCTGGCCGCGCACGGCTGCGGCTTCCTGCTCTACGGGCTGCTCGACCACGTCGTGGACAGCTACTTCGCCGCGCTGGACGTGCTCGACGACGCCGCGGAAGAGCTCAGCGACCGGGTCTTCGACTGGGACGGGGGCCCGGCCCGCGACGAGGTGCGCCGGCTCTACGAACTGCGCCGGGGACTGCTGACCGCGCGCCGGGTGATCGCGCCCATGCGCGAGGTGATCAATTCGCTGATGCGGCTGCGGCGGGACCTGGGCGGCGGATCCTCCGAGATGGCGCCGTACTACCAGGACGTGTACGACCACGCGATCCGGGCCGCGGACTGGACGGACAACCTGCGCGACCTGATCGCGACGGTGCGCGAGACCCAGCTGACCATCCAGGGCAACCGGATGAACCTGATCATGAAGAAGGTGACCAGCTGGGCCGCGATCATCGCGGTGCCGACCGCGGTGACCGGCTTCTACGGGCAGAACGTGCCGTACCCGGGATTCAGCACCCAGGCCGGATTCTGGACCTCGACCGGCATCATGCTCGCGCTGTCCGTCGGGCTGTACGTCGCCTTCCGGCTGCGCGACTGGCTGTAGAGGCCCCGAACAGCCCCTGGACCGCCCTCAACGCGACTCAGGGGCCGCCGACGGCCCCGGCCGGCCGAGGGCGAGACCGGTGGTGGAAAAGACCCACGGGTCGGCGCGCAGGTCCGCGTCGCCGGAGTTCACGGTGCCGTGCGGTTCGAAGAACAGCAGCCTGGTGCCGGGCTCGGCGGAGGGTTTGTGCCGCACGCCGCGCGGGACGGTGAACAGTTGCAGCGGCCCGAGCACGACCGGGTCGAGACCCTCCAGCTCGATGGTCAGGCGTCCCTTGACGACGAGGAAGAACTCGTCGGTATCCGGGTGGCTGTGCCAGACGTAATCGCCCTCACCGTTGGCGATCTTCACGTCGTAGTCGTTGACGGTCGCGGCGATGCGCGGCGCCCACAACTCGGCGGCGAAGGAAGCGTAGGCGCTCGGCAGATCGACGGGGCGCGGTTCGTCGCCGGCAGCTGTCATGGGGCGTCTCCTGACGGTTCGTCGGGCGGATTACGCGGCGCGGGCCGGGCGGCCGGACGCTGCGGGGCGCCCGGGCCCGCCCAGCTCCGGAGCCGGTCATCGGTGCAGTGACAGACCCTTGAGCGCCGCGTCGACGTCGGAACGCGGGCCGTACACGGCGATCCCGGCCAGAGCCATGTCGTCGGTGGTGATCTTACGCACCACCGCCCGATTGTCCTCATCGTTGAATGTGCCGAACAACTCCTCGGGATACACGGACATGGCCAGGCCGCGGTCCAGGGCACGGCGATGTGCCTTACGCAGTTGTGCGGGAGCGGCTGCGAAGACCAGGACCGGCTGCCCGAACATCGGCAGGTAGCGCACGTCCGACGCGTCTAGGTAGGGCTCGCCCACGGTACGCGGCGCGGTGGCCGCGATGCCGCTGACAGCGAAGGCTGTGACGTTCAGCTTCTGCCAGGACGCCAGGCTCTCCCGCACCACGACGGCGATCTTCGTGTCTGGCGCCGGCCCGGATGCTTTGTCGTTCATGGGAACGATCGTGTGCCGCGGCGGGCGAGCCGGTCTTGGACGCTCGTGCGCCGCGGCGTGGTACGGCTGGTGCAGAATCGAGGTGTGAGTGAGCCCGTGCGCGTGGCTGAGCGGGTGCCGGACTGGGCCGTCTACTGGCGCGCGCCCGGGAGCTCGATCGAGGTCATGCGGGCGCACTTCGAGACGCACCGGTACCACCGGCACAGCCACGAGACCTACTCCTTCGGCGTCACCGAGTCGGGCGCGCAGACCTTCACCTGCCGCGGGGCCCGCCGTACGAGCGCGGCGGGCATGGTGATGGCGTTCAATCCGGACGACCCGCACGACGGCCACGCCACCGACGCGTTGGGGTTCACGTATTCGATCGTGCACATCCCGGACTGGGCGGTGAACGACGTCCTGCGCGACCAGCGCGGGCGGAGGGTCGGGTCGCCGTTGTTCGCGGAACCGGTGCTGCGGGACCGTGCGGCCGCTGATGCGCTTCGCAGGCTGAGTGCGGCGGTGGCCGGCGGTCAGTTGCTCGCGGCACAGGAGGCCCGGGACGCCGCGATCCGGGCGCTTGTGCGTTGCACGCCGCTGCGCACAGGCATGGTCTTCGGGCCGGAGCGGGAACGGTCGCTCCCGGGACGGCACGAGGCGGGCTTGTCGCGCGTGCGGGACCTGCTCAGCGCGGAATACGCGCGGGAAATCGGGGCCGACGAGCTTTCGGCTTTGGCCGGTTGCAGCCGGTTCGCGCTGTACCGCGCCTTTCGCGCCGAGTACGGCATGTCGCCCGGGGACTATCAGCGGCAGTTGCGTCTGCGGGCCGCGCGAGCGCTGTTGAGCCAGGGGTTCTCCCCCTCGCACGCGGCGGCGGAGACCGGCTTCAGTGATCAAGCGCACCTGACCCGGTGGTTCGGGCGCTGTTACGGCATCACCCCGGCGCGGTACCGCGCGGCGGTGGTCGATGACCCCGCGGAACCGTCCAGACGTGCGCGTGCGTTAGGTGCTTGAGAACGCCGGATACCGGCACCGTGCACATCGTGTGCGGCTACGCGCCGTATGCGGGCCATGAGGCTGCACGTATCGATCGGGTAGTTAGGGCTCGTCGCTAAATTATCTTTACATGTCCTGATTGTCCTGCCAGGATTCTGCTATGGCTGTGGTCATGGAGATCGACGAGCGGGTGCTGGCGGCGAAGTTCGAGGCGATCCTGCCGCATCTTGA
>NZ_JAGSXH010000172.1 GCF_018283645.1 Actinocrinis puniceicyclus
ACTACGGTAAGCATGGGCGTGCCCTCCCAGCCGACGTTGGCGCGTCGGCCTACTCGATGACCTTGGATTCGATCACTCGGGAGGGTACGCCCTCACCGAGCCGATCCACAGGTTCCAAGCATTGCTCTCTTCGCAGCTGCCTCGTCGGGTGCCGGTGCGTTGGCGGGAGGAGGAGGTCAAGGTGGAGCGCCCGGAGGCGAAGCCGAGGACGTACGACCCTGACCTCGGACGAGCGTCGGCGATGCTGTCGGCTCCCGAGGGAGCGGGTACTGCGTCGTTGGGCTAGGCGGTTGCGGCGGTACCCAGTCGGGGGAATGGCTGGGTGGAGAAGATCACTTCTACCGGTACCTCGAAGTGTTCGGCGATGCGCAGTGCCAGGTACAGGCTCGGGCTGTACTCGCCGCGCTCCAGATAGCCGACCGTCTGGTAGTGCACCCCGAGTGCGTCGGCCAACTCGCGCCGGGAGATCCCGCGCTCGGCCCGCAGCATGGAGATCCGGTTGTAGATGGTCTCGCTCATGGTTCCATTTCCGTTCGTACGTGCTCGCGGGGCGCTCATCAGCCGCGCATCGCTTTTTCCCGGCGGGCCGCGACCCTGGAGCCGGACTCGCGGCGCGCCATCCGCCGAAGCACGACCGGCGCCAGCACAAGCCCCGCTATCGCCCACGCCAAGAGCACCGCGACCGTGGCCGGCTGCCGCCAGGAATGGCCGACCTCCACGACAGCCATCGCGTGCGGAAGCAGCGCCGAACGCATTCCCAGTCCCAGCCAGTAGAGCGGGAAGACCTGTCCGGTCCACTGTAGGAACACCGGAAGGCGGGTGATCGGGTAGAAGATGCCGGAGATCGCCGCCAAGCCGCCCAACACGAGAAATATCAGCGCGGTGGTGCGCGTGTTGGGGAACAGCGATCCGAGCACGGCGCCGAGCGGCAGCGTGGCAAGCAGTCCGAGCACGAGCACCCAGGCGAGCGTCAGCCAGCCGCCCGGACTGCCGATCGCCAGGCCGGCGACCAGGAAGGCGCCCGCCAGCAGGGTGGCCGCGACGGCGATCAGCACCTGCGCCGAGATGCTGACGACCTTGCCCACCAGATAGCCGAGCATGCCGTGGGGTATCGCCTTGGCGCGCAGCAGCGTGCCGTCCTCGCGGTCGCCCACGAGCCGGTCGGCCATCCAGAGCACCGCGTACATCCCGACGTCCAAGGCGAGCACGCTAACGAGTCTGCTGGTGCCCAACGAGACGGCGGTACCCGGCAGGAGCGTGTGCCGCGCCGAGAGCATCGCGGCGAGGAAACCACCGGTCATGAGCACGAAGGTGATCAGGTCGGTCGGCGAGGTCAGCGTCTGGCGCAACTCGATCCCGCCCCGCGAGAGTCCCGCCCGAACCGCCAACAGCCTCGGGTTCATGCCGCCACCGCCGTCAGTCTGCGCGGCCCGCTGTTCTCGGCTTCGCGCACCAGCGCCATGTAGGTCTCCTCCAGGCTCGTGCGGCGCACCTCCAGGTCCTGGATCGACTCGCCGTACTGCCGGAACAGATCCCTGACGAACGCGGTAGCGTCGTCGGCCGCGTGCACGAACCGCTGCCCGTCCCGGCTCCAGCGCACTTCGCAACGGGTCGACATCGCGCGCGAGAGTTGGTCAGCCGACCCGTCCGCGATGATCGCGCCGCCGGCCAGGATCAGGATGCGGTCCGCCAGCCGCTCCGCTTCGTCAAGGTCGTGCGTGGTCAGCAGGATCGTGGCCTGCTCTCGGTCGGCGAGGCGGTGTACGACGTCGTGGAACTCGCGCCTTGCCTGCGGGTCGAATCCGGCGGTCGGCTCGTCGAGGAACAGCAGCTCCGGCCGTCCCACGATGCCGATCGCCACGTCAAGCCGGCGGCGCTGTCCGCCCGAGAGGGTGCGCACCCGCTTGCGGGCATGCTCGCTTAGCCCGACGGTCGCGAGCAGGTCGTCGACGTCCCAAGGCCGGGTCAGACCCGGCGTGGAATAGGGCGCGTAGTAGCGGCCCAGATGCGCGAGCAGCTCGCGAACCTGCCATCGCGAATGGTCGCGCCAGGACTGCAGCACCACGCCGGTCCTCGCCCTCCATGCCTCGCCGCCGTGTGCGGGATCGGTGCCGAGCACGCTGACTCGCCCGGCTGAACGCATCCGGAAGCCCTCGAGGATCTCGATCGTGGTGGTCTTGCCCGCGCCGTTCGGCCCGAGCAGGGCGAGCACCTCCCCGCGACCCGCCGTGAAGCTGACACCCGCCAGCACGTCGGTCTGGCCGTACCGCATCCGCAGACCACTGACATCGAGCACACAATCCATGCTTCGAAAGATAGCACTCATACTATATTCCGTAAGAGGTCTGCGGTATGAATACTGTCAAGCCTCCGGCCCCTCATCAACCGACAGCACCCGCGTTCTCTCGACGCCGCCATCAGCCACGCCGATCGTGCTGGTCGACGGCAACAACCACCAGATCGAGCGCAGCTGCGTCTCCGGCCAGGAGGGCGGATCGGACTGCGGCCTGCGGCGGTCCTCGTTGTTGACCGAGCTGTTGCTGGTGCTTACTCCGAGCAGGAACTCGGCGCAGCTGTACACCGCAGAGGAGAAGGGTTTCGCCGTGCCGCGTTCCCCCGTATGGGCTGGCCGCCTCGGTCACTGGGAACTGTGCCTAGTCGTGTCTGGCACGAGGGCCCTGGCTGACAGGTCCGGCAGAAAAGACCTTTTACTGCGGGAGTGGGGCGACTGCCGTGGTCAGAGGATCGGTGATGTAGGAGGCTGGGGGCGCGGTCCGCTGGCCGCTGGTGGGTTGCCGGGACATGACGATCTCAAGCTGATATTCGGCTGGGTTCTGCCAGATCTGGGTCCAGGTGGCGTTCGGGCACAGGGTGTCGATGGCCAGGGAGCCTGCGTAAGGCCGAGTGCCGATCGGGAAGCCGGTGGCTGGACTGCCGTCGATCGTGTCCGTCGTGCGGTGGAAGCCTGCGATCGTCGCGTTGTGTATCAGCAGGATGGTCGGGGGCGTCGGGCGCACGGACAGGTTCAGCATCTCGGTCTTGATGGGCGAGGTGATCTGATACGTCGCCGAGACGCTCGTGTCGGATCGGGTGGTCTTTGTGATCGCGAGCTGGACCGGGTCCTGTGAACTGCTGGCCGCCGTCGGCGGTTCGATCGTCGTACCGCACATCAGAGTCCGGTGCTGGACCACTGGGAGCCCTGACGTCGAGGGTCGCGGCCCTGCCGTGGGTATGCGCGCGTCGATGGCGCTTGAGCAGGAGGTAGCAGTCAGCAGGAGCAGACCAGCGCCGCTGGCGCGGATGAGTGCGGCCGATGATCCAGTTATTGGTTGTCGGTGGCCTTCCCTGGTGAGCATTCTCTGTTTTGACGTGAGCCGAGGCCCTCAGCGTCGTCGCCGAGGGCCTGGGCTGGAGTGGTGCTGGCGTTTCTGCAGTTCAGCGTGTCGTGGGGGTGATGTCGAGGATGGTTTTCGGCGGATCGACACCAAGAGCGACGAAAAGGTCGCGCTGGGTCTTCGACAATTGGGTGGTCTTGCAGAACTGTCCGCCCGGCCCGGTGAAGGTGACGGCGTGGATCCGCTGGGCCTCGGCGCGGATGCGGTTCCACGTCTGGCCGGAGGTGTTCTCCGCGACGCGCATCAGCAGCAGGGCCAGCCAGCACAGCCAGACGTGGGCGCGTATCCGGTCCTCGCGCCGATGGTAGATCGGGCGCAGGTCAAGGACCTGCTTCATGTCTCGCCAACCTCTTTCCACTTCCAGTAGCTGCTTGTAGCCCAGGGCGATGTCCTCGCTGTTCAGTTCGGGATCGGAGGAGCGCAGCAGGTACTTGCCGTCGAGGTTCTCCTCCTCGGCGATCTTCTTCTTGTCGATGCGCAGCAGTCCACCGGGCGTGACGCGCAGGAACCGCTTGAGCCCCGGCTTGGTCGAGAGCACGCCCTCCAGCCTGGCGCGCTCGGTCCTGGTCAATTTGTCGGTGCCGTCGATGGCCTCGGCGAGCTGGGTGAGCAGTCGGTCGCGCACGGCGGCGTCGCGTTCGGCCTGCTCGGGGTTGTAGCAGAGCACGAACCTGTCGTCGCTGCCGATGTTCACTTCTTTGACCTGCAGGTTGTCGCGGATCACGCGGTAGCGGCCGGGTCGGGCGAGGGCGGCCTTCACCTCGCCCGACCCCGAGCGCAGCTTCTCGCCGATGATGTAGCCGCCGGCCCCGCGCATCAGCTCCTGGCGGTTGTCCCTGCTGGAGAACCCGCGGTCGGCGACCTGCACGATCCGCGAGAGCGACCAGGCTCGCATGTCGTCCTTGACCTGCCGGATCAGTTTGCTGTCAGCACTCCCGCCGGGCCAGGACCATACCCTCACCGGGATCCCGTCGCGGGTGACGGCCATGCCGACCACGACCTGCGGCAGGTCGTCGCGGCCGTCCTTGGACTTGCCGTGGGAGCGGAACCCGGTCTTCTTCACGACCGGAGCCGGATCGTCGGTGACCTCCAGGTCGGCCGGGCCGGCGGCGGTAAGCGCGGCGGCCGGGTCCAGCAGCCGGCTCAGCGCGCCGATCAGCCGCTCGATCGCGGCCCGGTCGAGCTGGTCCTCGCGGCCGAAGGAGAACAGGATCTTGAGCCGGGAAATCCCGGCGTCGGCATCCCACTCACTATGGGCGAGCTGAAGATAGCGGACCGTGCCGTCCTTGGTCTTCCGCGACGAGGTTCTCACATAAACGTACTAGAACCTACACCGAAACATCATGTTCAACGCACAGTGATCAGCAAAAGCGTGTTACTAGGCATCTTCAGCTTCGCGACCTAGCCAAAACGCGCTGACCTGGCACTCAGCGACCAGCCAACTCTAGATCAGGCCA
Organism: Actinocrinis puniceicyclus; assembly: GCF_018283645.1. GTDB lineage: Bacteria > Actinomycetota > Actinomycetes > Streptomycetales > Catenulisporaceae > Actinocrinis > Actinocrinis puniceicyclus. The sequence continues at coordinate 4,853 of NZ_JAGSXH010000172.1, forward strand.
CTACCTGTCGAACTCCGGGGGGCGGCTGGTGCCGAGTTCGGCCGCGATCTGCGCCATCGTTCTGGCCTTGACGGTGTATTCCTGCTCGAGCCATTCGCGGGTGATCGGGAGCCGGCGCTGCCGGTGCGCGGGACGGGTGGTGATCCCGGCCAGGGCAGCGACCTCGGAGACCACGGTGTGACTGCATCCGGCCAACTCGGCGATGCGGTGAAAGGAGAGCTTCTGCTCCTCGTAGAGTTCCCGCAGCCTGTCCGGCTCCAGCACTCCCTGGTGCGGGACTCTTGCCGTCCTGGAGCGCGGCTGTCTGACGTCGGTCGATGTCGGCGCGGTCACGCCGGTCAGGTCCATGTGGAGCCTGATGTGTTCGGGATTCATGCCGACTTCCCCAGCCATCTGGACGATGCTGGCGCCGCGGGCTGCGGCTTCGCGGAACTTCTCCCCGTCGATCCGTTCCGGATCGCAGCCCCGCAGGTCCGCCAACGGGAAATCAAGCACCTCACCCTCGTCATAGCGAACCCGCACCACCGGGGTAGCGCGTCGGCGGCTCGAATGAGACTCTGAACCCACACACAGACCGTAGGCCGCGATTACTCATGATCACCGGACATTGCTCGGATCGTGCTCATGATCACCGGATATTGCTTACAGAATCGCGGACCCTACAGGAGCCTGTAGGGTCACGCACCCCGCGACATGTTGATCTTCTGTGAGCTGCGGTTTTGTGCTTGTCTCACGGGATGGCGTGCCGATTGTGTCTCAGGCTCGTGGCATTTCCTCGGCCGTGCGTCCTAACTCCATACTCGCGGGTCCGGTTGCAGTTCGGGCACGTCAAGAACCGTCAGGGTCGCAGCTGATGTCGGCGCAGCTGCGGTTGAGCGCGCCTCGCCCCTTCAGATCGACACCGTGGCATCGGAGTGGACGAAGCGCCGCCGCGGGCCTCATCCGTGCCTGATTAGCGTTCTTCGAGCGCATCGCGGGCCGCGGTCCAGAAGGCCGCGATCTTGCCGCCGCTGGCGGCGTGCAGTGCCCAAAACCTGTCGCACTCGCGTGTGGAGTCGACCTTGTTCGTTGCCTGGTACCAGCCCGTGCCGGCGGTGTCCATCTCGCTCAGGTGCTTGATCACCTCGCGGGCGGCGTCGGCGGCAGGGGGCGGCCCGAGGATCTGCACGCCAGCTTCGGAAGCGGTCAGCCCCGGGTAGAGCTGAACGATACGGGCGAACACCTCCTCGCCGTCGCGCTCCAGGGACAGCGCGTGGCCCAGTTCCCACCACGCGTTCTCGAACGACCGAGCCGAGGCGATCAGTTCCTGGTAGGCCTGCCGCCGGTTGTCGAGTCGCCATTGCACCCGCGCCGACGCGATCTGCGCGCGGGTCTGCGCCCGCGCGAAGACCCCCGCCGCGAGCGCAGCCGCCGTCGAGCCCGCCGTCCCGATCAGGGCGCCGAACACCGCCGCCGTTCCAGAGTCCATGTCCTGAGTATGACCCCTGCGATATGCCCGCGTGTGCGGATCTCGGGTGTCGCGCGCCGTACGGGGCCAACACGTCGCCGGCTACCCGCAAGGCGATCGGAGCAAGTCCGTGTGCCGGGCGGCGGTGTCACGGCGGTTTGACCCGGGGTCGCGGCCGCGGTCGTGCTCACGGCCGGGCCCCCGGGCCCGGGTTGAGCGTGGGTATCCCGACGAGCGGGACTTGCGCGAGGCCGTCGAGGCCGCCGATCTCATCGAGGCTCTTCGTCGGGGGCCACCAGAGCGTCTCGAACTTCGAAGGCCACAGCGGCAGCAACGCCAGGCCGAGGGCGCGGTCGCCGTCGACCGCCACCTCGAGGGTGGGCGGCGCTGTGTGCCCGATCACCTCGAAGACCACGTTGAGCAGGCGGAAGCGCGCGAAGTAAAGCCCGAAGGTGGTCGTGGGACGGTCGTCGATCGTGGCCGTCATCTCGCGCGGCAAGAACTGCGCCTCGCCCAACTGGATCCCCAGCGGCTGCTGGGTGATCGACGCGGTGCCGATGCGCACGTAGGCCTGGTCCGGGATGCGGTCCTGGTCGTGGAACCCGAGGCGGTGCTCAAGGGGGAAGTTGCCGCCAGGCCGCACCACCTGAGAGAGCACCGCCGCGGTCTTGAAGCCCCACCGGGCCAGGGTGATCTGTTCGGGCCGCTCGAGGGGGGCTTGGCGGCCGCCCGCGTTGAACAAGCGCAGCAGGACGGGCTTGGCGTCGGTCTCCATCCCGCTCATCCACTGTGTGTTGCACGCCCTACAGGCGAGCTTGAGGGTCTTGCTGAACGGGCCGCCGTTCTGCACAATACGCACGTCCGGGCGCTCGCGTATGTACTCGCGAAACCCCTGGCCGCCGTAGCCGAGATTGTTCAGCCAGTCCGGAAGCACGTGCTCCTCGGTCATCTTGCCGGTGCGCCCGCAGAAGAAACAGTCCGTTCTCGCGATGCGCACCTGCGGCCGCTTCGGCCCGTTGCCCCTGCCCATACCTGTTTCCTGCCGTTCTGAAAGATCCGTCCGGCCACGTTCAGTCGCAGCGGCCCTGCCTGGTTTCCTGACCGGGCTCGGCCGGCGGCGAGTACGACTTCTTCAACCGACCCGCGCCTTTGGAGAGCATGATCCAAGGGTCGCTGTTGAAGGTCGTGGGGAGCAAACCGATTCCGTCGTCTCCGGGAAGCCGACGGGCTTCGGCGTGCCGACTCAATGCCGCCCGTCGCCCATGTTTGTCGGGCCCGGGGCGGGTCGCACCCGCCCGACGCTCGGTCACGGCCTTGAGGAGCTGGAGTTTCGGCGCAGGGGTACGAGGTCGTCGTCCTCGGTCATGCGCAGAGGGCCCCGGCGTCCTGGGGTAGCGCGCCGTTGCGGAGGGGAACTCTCTTCTGCCATAGGTGCGCGGGTGCGCGATCCCGGCTGGCGTCCATGGATCTGCGTAATCTTCGCATCAGTCGCTGGTTTGGTGGCGGCCCTGGATCCCGACCTCTTCCCCAGCCAGAAGGCGATGCGGGTGGCGAAGCCTGCCAGGAGCGCAGACCCCGTGGTGATGGTCGCGATGATGGTGGCCGCGTCCGGAACCCTGCGGTGGACATCGACGTGCTCGAGGTACTGCTGCGCGCCGTCCCGGAAGAGGAAGTAGGCGAACAAGACGAGCCCGCAGAGCAGCATCAGGAGGGCCGCGAGGGCGAGCAGGAGGCCGAGGCCGGTGGCCCAGAACAGTGCTTCGTCCATCCAACGTGGCATCCGGATTCGGCGATTCTTGGAGGTTCCGCGTCGCCTTGGCATCTCAAGCCGTTGCCTGATCTGTTCGGGGGTCAGGTCCAGATCGGTGGCCAGCAGGTAGGCGTCGGCGCGGCCGATGACCGCTTCGATTTCGCGATCGACGCGCGAAGAGGTCTGGTGCGTGGGGGTCTTCATGCCTCTTCCTCCTTCGCAAGCGGGAGCGGCGAGTCGGTCGGGATGCGGAACTCTTTGCGTAGCTTGGCTTTGACTCGTGCGATCTGGGTGTTGACGCTCTGGCGGGTGATATCGAGTTCGGCGGCGATCTCGGCGGGGTCGTACTCGAAGTAGTAGTGCATGACCGCGATCCGCCGTTGGCGCTCGGGTAGGCGGCCGAAGGCCTGCTGGACGCGCTCGGCGTCCTGGCGCAGTTCGACGAGCCGCTCTGCGCTCGGGACCGGCTCCCGGCTGGCGGGGATGAAACGGACCAGCAGGTTCTTGAGCGTGGAGCGGCGCTTGGCGGCCTGTGCTGCGCGGTGGGCCAGGGCCGTAGTCACGTAGGTCCAGGGGGACTCGATCGTGGCCCAGCGGGGGCTGACCTGGATGTAGATGTCCTGGACCAGGTCTTCGGCGTCCGCGCGGTTGCCGGTCATGCGATAGGCCGCCATGACCAGCCGCTGGTAGTTCTTCTCGAAGAACTCCAGGGCCGATTCCTCCGGCGTGGCCTCTGTTGCCCGACGTTGAAGATGAGGATGTCGGCGGCATCGATGCTGGGGCCGCATGGTGACGGAAACGCCCTGCCCGGGGTCAGCCGGGCAGGGCGTTGGTGCTCACGGTGTCGGTGGGATCGTCAGT
>NZ_JAGSXH010000173.1 GCF_018283645.1 Actinocrinis puniceicyclus
TTTCGTGTCGGGGTGGTTGGGTATCCGACCTGGTCAGCAGGTGTCGGGGAGTGCTCCCAGGGTTGTCCAGCAGGTCTGGAATGCCTGGGCCCAGGGCCAGGTCGCCTCGATCTTCAGTACGCGCTGGCGGGCGTGGTGTACGAGGCGAGCGGGGATGTGCAGGATGGTGGCGCGCAGGGTCTGCGGCTCGGCTCGGGCGAGGTCGCCGTCGTGGTGCAGGCCGAGGAGTTGGAGATAGGCCAGCAGGTCGGAGGCGATGTTCGCGGCCAGCAGCCACGCCTGGTTGCGGGCGTAGCCGCGCAACGGCAGGTTTCTGATCCCGGTGGCCTTCTCGGTGCGCACGCGGTCTTCGACCACGGCGTGCTGGCGGTGCAGGGCGTCGAGGAAGAAGACGTGGTGGGAGCCGGGCACCGCGCGGCCGAGGTCACGGATGTTGGTCACCGTGATCTGGTAGCGCCAGCCGGTTTCCTTCTCGAAGTTCGTCAGCTTCTTCTCATGCCGCCGCGACGCCTTGACGCGCCGGACCAGGTAGCGCAGTTCCTCGGGCCAGCCGGTGCGCAGCCACAGGCCGGTGAGCTCGGCGACCTGGGCGTGCGGGTCGATGCGCCCGTCCTGCTCGAACGCGTGGTCCCACGCGCTCTCGGGCAGTTGGGCGATCGCCTGCTCCTCGGTCTCGGTGATGGTGAAGCCGCTGGTGAACGCCACGGTGCGGCGGCGGGTGCCCAGCCCCAGCAGGTGCTCGATCAGCCCGTGGCTCGCCCCGGCCCCGTCGAGGCGGATCAGTATCCTGCCGCGGTGGGCACGCGGGACCTGGGCGAGCGCGTCGGCGATCACGGCGAGGTGGTCGGCGACCGTGTTCGAGCCCGCATTGCCTGGTCGCAGCATCATGGCCAGGGCCTCGAAGGTGTTCGCGCACCACGCGGCCAGCGGGTGGAAGCCGTAAGACCCCTTATAGGTGCCGGCCGCGCCCTGCTTCTTCGAGGACGCGGTGATGATCGTGGCGTCCAGGTCGATCACCACCCAGCCGGTCAGCCTCTTGCCCAGGATGACCAGCCACGGGAAGCCCTCCTCGCGCCCGGCCAGCAGGTCCCAGACCCGCTCGCGCACCCGCGCTCTGGCTTTGGCGATCCGCAGCCTTGCCTGATCATCTATCTCGCCCAGGGCACGCCAGAGTGTGGAGTCCGAGGCCCCGGCGCCCAGCAGCGCGGTGTGATGGCGCGCGAGCAGTTCGGCCTGCCGCACGCTGCGCGCTCCCAGCGCGATCCCGACGATCAGTGAGACCAGTGCGTTCGCGCGATCCAGCATCCACGGGCTCGCGGTCAGGGCCCCGCGCAGACCCGCCGGCAACCCGACCCGATCGGCCGTACGGTGCAGCAGCACCGCCCCGGCGTGCCCGACCAGGCCCTTTCCCGACGCATCGACTTTGAGCCCGCGATCCCAGCCATTACGCTTCTTCACCGGAAAGGTGCCCGTTCTACCCGCATGATCCGTTCTAGACAAGCAGATCATCGCAGGTGGCGGGCACCTTTCCTCAACACGGCGTCAGATCGCCGGTGAGAGCTGAATTTCCGAGGTTAGCGCGGTCGTGCACGCTGTGTTCAGAGCTCGCGGTGAAGTGCGAGCAGGTCGGCAGCGTGACGCTTCCAGGTGAACGTGGCGGCATAGTCACGCCGGCGGTCACGCACCGACTCGTCCGGAGCGGCGCTGAGCAGCGTATTGATCGCCTGCGCTGCGTCGCGCGGGTCGTTGTGGTCGACGAAGGTGGCGTGCTCGCCGAGGGTTTCGCGCAGGACGGGGATGTCGGAGGCGATCACGGCGCATCCGGCGGCGAGCGCTTCGAGAGGAGGGAATCCGAAGCCTTCGTGCTCGGCGAGGTGGACCAGTGCGGTGGCGCGCGCGTAAAGGGCGTTGAGTGCTGTGTCGTCCGTGCTGCCGAGGCACACGGCGTTTGCGCCGAGTTGCTGTTCGAGAGCTGCGACTGCGCTCTTGCCTGGTTCGAAATCCCGGCCCACGCACGCGAGCTTGACCCCGGCCTTGCCCGCGCCGCTCATCTGGTAGGCGCTGACCAGGGCTGGCAGGCCCTTGTGGGGTTTGGCCTGCCCGACGTAGAGGAGGAACCTCTGCGGCAGGCCGCGAGGGAGCGTTTCTGGTTGCGCGCCGGCCGCGACGTCGTCGAGCGTGTCGTGGTCGATCCCCCAAGGTGAAACGACGATCCTGCCCACGGGCCCGACAGCCGCGCGCAACTGGTCGGCCACTGTCCGGGTGGGCGTGACGACCGCCGCGGCACGGGCGCAGGTGTACATCAGCATGCGCCCGTAATGTTCCTCGTAGAGGCTCTCAGGCTCCCGCATTCGTCCTGGAGGCAGCTGCGCGAGGCCGCGAAGCCGGGCAGTCCTCACGTTCAACTCGTCCAGCACTGCTCTGCCGAACCGGCGCGCGAACTGCTCGTCGCTGTCGCAGTGCTGCGGGCGCACGATGCGCATAACGTCGTGCACCGTGGCAATGACGGGCAGGTCCAGCCCGCTGATCGGGATGCGGTAGTCCAGGGCGTGAATGCTGGCGGCGCCGCTCGCGCGCGCCGCGGCGAGGAGTTCGGTGTCTTCGGCGTCGGTGTAGCGCGGTGTTCCCGTCTTGCGCAGCACGTCGATCCGGAGCCCGGGATCGGCATAGCGCTCGAGAGCCGATGCCGCGCATCTCATGTAGCGGCCCATCCCGGTGTGGCTGTCGATCCGCGCGTCGACGGCAACAGTTCTCACGTATCAGGACTCTCTGAATCTATAGGATCGACGTGGACAAGAGCCTAGTACGTGGCCTCACTCGCGGGTGCGCGTGACCACGCCGCGGGCACCTGCGTTGAGGGGGTATGCAGATCGTGTCGTTCGAGCCCCGCTTCCGCCGCCTGGCGGCGCTCGACCGCAAGTTCGTCAACCGCGAGGAAGTCATCGGCGCCTTCAGCCGGCAGTGGCCGATGATCGGTTCCGGGCCCCGGGTGTTCAACCCGGTAGGCGTCGGCGGGGTGGGCAAATCGCGGCTGCTTCGAGAGCTGCGCGAACACGGCTGCCAGGGGGCGCGTACCGCTCTGCTCGACCTGCAGATTCCCGCGATGCGCCAGCAAGAGGACGCCCTGTCGGTCCTGCGTATCGAGTTAGGCAGGCAAGGCGCGCGATTCGACCGCTTCGACATCGCCTACGCAGTGCTCTGGCAGCGCCTTCACCCGCACATGCGCGTCAGTCGGCGCGACCTGCCCTTCGTGACGGAAAGCGAAGTCCTCACCCAGATCGTTGATACCGCCACAGGCCTGAGCGTGTTCGGCACCGCGATCGGCCTCCTGCGCGTGGCTGGGATGCTCGGTTCCAAGGCGCGCAGGCGGCACCGCATCGCCTCGGATGAGACGCTCGCCCGCCTGGACGAGTTGACCAATGCGGAACTTGTCGACTCGGTGACCTACTTGTTTGCCGAGGACTTGCGCGAGTCGAGCCTGAACAAGCCGTATGCGTTGTTCATCGATGCTTACGAGGCGCTCATTCCCAGCCCCGTGCGCACCGCGAGAGTGGCGATGGCTGATGTGTGGCTGCGTGACCTGGTCGGACAGCTCGACCGCGGTATGACCGTGATCGCCAGCAGGGAACCGCTCGCCTGGAATCGGGACGACCCGCAGTGGGCAGCCGCGGTCGAGACCGTTGAGGTCGGAGAGCTGCCGATGCGGGCGCGCATCGAACTGCTCGCCTCCTGCGGTGTCACCGAGCCGGCCGAGCAGCAGGCCATCGCTCTGGCGAGCGCGGGGCTGCCGTTCTACCTCAACCTCGCGGTGGACACCCGCCTCGGGATCGGCACGACCACCGCGCGGCGCGTGGTGTCCGGCGAGGAGATCCTGCGCCGGTTCCTGCAGCATGTGGGTTCTCGTGAAGCGCGTGTGCTGGAGTTGCTGGCTGTCGCGCGCGTTTTCGACGTGGATGTATTCCGGGATCTCGCTACGGCTTTCGCGCTGCCGCATGATCAGCTGACCTGGGAGACGCTGACCGCCTATTCCTTCGTGTACCCCGCCGGGAACGATCGCCTGCGCCTGCACCAGTTGATGCGCGAGAGCCTCCAGCAGCGCCTGCCGGCCGCGGTGCTCAGGGAAGTCGCCACGCTGCTGCGGTCCCTGTGGGCGGCCCGAGCTGGCCGGGCGGAAGATCCGGCTGCGGCGGCTGCGGCGCATCGGGAATCGGCCTACCACGGCCTGCAGGCGGGAACGCTCGACGGTCCCGGCCTGCTCGCGATTGCCGACAGCGCCTTCATGCTCGGTGGTCGGCCCGCAGCCGACGGGATCCTCGGCGACCTGCAACGCCACCTCGCCGCGCAGCCGCCCGCAACGACAAGCCACCTGCGGGAGACAGCAGCCTGTCTCGAGGCCGAAGCCGCCAAACGCCTGGCAGACGCCGCACACATCCTCAGCCTTGCCGGGGCAGGGCCGACTCCGGACCTGCTGACCGTCCCGGGGGCCCGGCTGGCGACCACCGTCGCCGACGCGCACCGCATGACAGGTCAGACCGCTGCCGCGGCGCGACTGTACAGAACCATCTGGACCACCCACCCGGGCCCCGCACGCTACCGCGCCGGAGTCTGGCTGGCCGACATCGACATGTGCCAGGGCCGCTTCCACGAAGCCGGCACCCTCGCAACACAGATCCTGGACGGCGCGGCACCCGACGACCACACCACGCGCGGCGACGTCCACCGGCTGCTTCACCTGTCCCACCGCTTCGCCACCGACTACGCTGCCGCGCACCAAGCACTCGAAGACGCCGCGGAGGCGTACCGGGCAGCGGGATCGGTGATCGGAACTCTGAAACTCGCCACCAATCGCGCTGAACTGCTCGCCTGGTCCGGGTCGGCGGACGCCGTCGAAGCCGCCGCGGCCGCGCTGAAAAGCCAGGAGGAGTTCGGCGACCAAGCCGAGATCGGCAAGATCTACACAGCCCTGGCCATCGCCCAGCTGCGCCGCGCCAACCTTCCTGAAGCCGTAGCCGCCCTCCACTCGGCCGACGCCGCGCTCGTGAAGGCGCACTACCGGTCCGGGCGTGCTCGCGCCGAACTCATCCGCGCCTGTACCCACGCCGTCTCAGGGCACAGGCACAAAGCCGTCACAGCGGTTGCCTCGGCAGTGTCCGAACTCACCGCGGCGGACGTTTATCCCACGCTCGTCATCTTCGGCGACATGCTGCTCGCCCGCATCGGGGCCCACCACGACACCGTCGCGGATGCTGCCGCGACCGCACGCAGACGCATCAGTCCACCCACGCGCCTGCCCGCCATCGAGCACGGCACCGCCGCAGTGATCGATCAACTCATCGGCAGCGCCTCGTGACCTGGATGGATGCCTACCGCCGAGCCCTGGACAGCGACGCCCCGGCCGCTGGGTACTACCACCGCAACATCCCCGCGACCGTCGCGGGCACGAAGGTCATCATCCGCATCCCGATCCACCGTGCCGAATCCATGGACCTGCGCATGTGGCAGGAGCCTGAGATCATGCGTGCGATCGAAGGCCGCGTTCCGCACGTCCCTCGGCTGCTGCACGCCAGCCGGGACCCGTCCTTCCAGGTACACGAATTCATAGAAGGCCGGCTGCTGCACGAGGTCGCGCCGCGCGGAACGCCAGTGCCGGAGCATGTCCTGACCGACACCGTCGCCCTGTTCGTCGCGCTCAGCCGTCTGACGGCCGCGCACCTGCCGCCGGCGCCCGCCCACTGGCCCTGCGACGGAGACACCGCCGGCTTCGCGCAGCGCATCAACGCAGACAGCCACCGAATCCACGAAGCCACCAAGACCGCGAACGCAGCCCTCTACCGGCGGCTGCGCATTCCAGAAGACCCGTTCGCACCGTTGCGCGAACGTTGGGACACAATGACATCAAGGCCGTTCGCTCTGGCCCACACCGATGTGCATCGCAAGAACATCATCCTCAGCGGCGGGCACAGCTGCTTCCTCGACTGGGAACTGGCCCTGCTCGCCGACCCCGTCTACGAGTTTGCCACCCACTTGCACAAGACGGCTTACCTCCCGCACGAACGCAGAGCGCTGGTAGACCTCTGGAGCTCGGCCCTCCCCGGCGACGCGACCGTCGGCTATGCCGCGGACCTCGAGGCGTACCTCGCGCACGAACAGATCAAATCGGTCCTGGTCGACGCGGTCCGCTACGCACGCGCCTTCGCGGATGCACCTGCCCCGTATCCGCCCGACGTCATGGTCGCCAAGCTCGCCGAGATGCTCGCCATCGCACGCGGGCACTGGGGCATCACTGCATCCGTCGACAAGGTCGAGGTCGAGGCGGCGCTGCGGGCCCAGCCGTGAGGGATAGTCGCCCACTGCAGGATCGCTGCGCAAGATGAAGCTGGCGTAGCCGTCTGTCGTCGCCGAGGCGCTCGGTGAGATGGTTGCTGACATGGAAGGTGATGCGACTCCGGGCAGCGAGGTTGTACTCGAGACGAGTCGCCTGCTACTCAGACCTTGGCGGGTAGCCGAGGCTGTCGTCATGCGTGAGCTGTGGACCGAACGTGATCCACGAGTTCCGCCGCACCGCCGAATCGATGCGGATGGACACCCTACGCTCGCCGAGCTAGAAGATTCGATCCGCACCAACCAGCTGTGGTCGACTGGATTGCTGGCGGTCGAGCCGAAGGCATCTCGAGACGTCATCGGCTACTGCGGGCTGGTCGACAGCGGGCGAGGACCGGCAGGCGAACCGGAACTGGCGTTCGAGCTGCTGCGCCGGGTTTGGCGTCGGGGATACGCGACCGAGGCCTCGCTGGCGGTTCTGGAATGGGCGAAATCGTCGGGGCACGAACGTCTGTGGGCTACGGTCTGGGACTGGAACGTCGCTTCTCGCCGCGTGCTGGCCAAGCTCGAGTTCACCGAGACCGAGCGGAAGGAAGTGAACGCGGTGCACGGGACCACCCTGTTCACCACGAGACGACTCTGACACACCCGACGTTTTCCGCACGACCAAGTCAAGAACACACAGGCGAGACACGGCTCCAGCGAACCGGCGAATCCCGATCCGATGACGAATCCGACATCGACACGACATTACGATCGGGAATCCGTCACTGACACTGGGAACCTACAAGTGCCCCGGAAACGGTGGCGACGAGATACCCCGCAATGTAAGCCCATTGAGCGTATGCCCCGGGGTAGGCGGAGCGTTGGACGGCCTGTGCGGCCTGCCAGAGCGGCATGGTCTGCCAATCCGGGACCTTGATCAGCGCTTCGTAGAACTTCGTGGAGGCGTAGACCGGGTCCATGATCTGCTGCGGTGTTCCCCAGCCCTGCGAGGGGCGCTGCTGGAACAGGCCGAGGCTGTCGCGGTCGCCTTGGTCGAGGTCGTAGAGGTCGGATTCCTGGAGTGCGGTGGCGGTGGCGATCTGCGCTGCGTAGATCGGCAGGCCGAGGGTGACGGAGACCTGGTAGATGGTGGTGGCGTTGGCCAGTTGCTCGCGGCTGTAGGTGCCGTAGCCGGTGGGCCTGCCTGGGGTGATCTTGCCCAGGACGCAGTACTGGGCGGCGGTGAGCTGTTTCGGGTCGAGGTGGGCGTCGAGGGCCTGCCCGACGAGGGTGATGGGGGCGGTAACGATCGCGGCGATGGCGGCGCCCGCGGCGGCCAGCAGCACCACGAGTAGCAGGAAGGCGGCGGCGGACGCGCCGGCGAGGCGGGCGAGCATGTCAGGGGCCTCCCTTTCACGATGCGTCTCCTGCGTGGTCAGATCCAGGCGGTGTCCGGTACGGGGATCGGGGCGCGCACGTCCGGGTCGTTGTGTACGGGCGTGAGCAGGCGGTAGCCCGCGCTGTGGAAATGGCTCGGTAGGTCGGGCAGCGCTAGGCGGGCTCGGGAGCCGAGCGGCAGCCAGACCGGCTGCGCGAGGCGGGGCGCGGTGGTAGTTGCCACCGGGATCTGCGGGCGGTTGCTGGTGGCTGCCAGTCGGGCGTGGAGCGCCAGTTCGCGGGCCTGGTCGGGCAGGTGGATCAGCACGGGGCGGTTGCCGCCGTAAACGTCGAGGTGGCGGGCGTAGCCGGTCATCTTCGCGACGAGTTGTGTGAGCGATTCGCTGCCGGTGTCGTATTCGAGGAAGAAGCCGCACGTGGTCGGCGTGCCGGCTGTGTCGGGCGCTGTGTAGACGGCGTAGGCGTCGGGGCGGATGACATCGCCCCATACCCGCGTGCACGAGTCCTGGTCCCACCAGATGTCCAGCCGCCGTTCCGGACGGCTGCGGTGTTCGGTCGCAAGGTCGATCAGCAGGCTGTTGCAGCCAAGGGTGTGGCCGAGGTCGGGCCGCATGGCCTGACGTAGCAGCTTGCTGCGGTCGTAGCCGAACGCTTTCGGTGTCAGGTCGTGAGCGGCGGCCACGAGTAGAGCTCCGGCCGGTCCCAGCACATAGTGGTACGGGGTTGCACCGAATTGACCGGGGTGGGCGCGGAAACGTTCGACCAGCTTCAGGTCTGCGAGTGCGGCCAGGCGCCGGTTGGCGGAGCGCAGCGTGCGGTATGCGAGGGCTGTGATCTGCTCCGCGGTCAGCACGCGGTGCTCGGCGAGCATTGCCAGCAGCCAGCGGTCGCGCAGCGTGGTGCGGAAGAGCAGGTAAGGCAGCGTCGCACCGCGGTGCGGGAATGGGCTGCCGCGCCGCGCGCTGACGGCGATCGGAGCGCTTTTGGACATGACTTTCTCCTTCGTGCCGCGGGTTCCGCGGCGTTCAGTCGTGGATGTGCGCGGTTGTGTTGTGGGTGCGTGCGCCGACGCGGATGTTCTCGGCGCGGCCGGGGATCGCCGCCGGTAGTGGGCGGGTGGCCAGGGTGCAGGCGGGTTGGTCGGCGGAGTCGACGACGAGGCGGGCGGCGGCTTGGAACGCGCCGAGGTGGGAGAGGTCGTGGG
>NZ_JAGSXH010000174.1 GCF_018283645.1 Actinocrinis puniceicyclus
TCCGGCGGCTACGGCGAGATCCAGGCGCAGAACTCCGGCCAGGACGTGAGCGTCGCCAACTCCTCCACCGCCCAGGGCACCCCGGACATCGTCCAGCAGCCGGTCAGCGGCTCGGCCGCGAGCCAGTGGCTGGCCCAGCAGCAGTCCGACGGCTCCTGGCAGTTCAAGAACCAGAACAGCGGCCTGTGCCTGGACGTCTACGGCAACGGCAGCAACACCGGCCAGCAACTGGACCAGTGGCCCTGCAAGAACGCCCCCGGCACCAACCAGGACTTCTTCACCAGGTAACCGGCGGCGCACCGCCAAGGCGGCACACCGGCTGGCCCACTCCTGTCCTGCGCTCCGCGCGTCGGACAGGAGTGGGCCAGCCGCCGTCTGTGCCGTGCGCCGCCTTGCGTGAGCCGTACGCGCGGCGGCAAGACAGCGGATCGTCACCAAGAGCGCGGCTTGATCAACGGGGACGCGGACCTGCGGCCGGTCCATGGACAGGTGACCCCCACGACGCTGTGCCCTCCCTGGCAGGCTTGTCTGAGGTGTCGGATGGGCGTCGATGCGGCGCCGCGGCAACGCCGCTTCTGCGTTTTCGCCGGATGCGAGCCACATACTGTTGACGTCAGCCCGCCGACGAGGATGCTGGAGGCCGTCAGAAGAGGAACCGCGTTCACGCGAGGACCGCTCGCCGGCGCGATCTATCCCGAGAAGCAGCGCACAAGACTGTAGACATGGCTAGCGACGAGTATCAGGTTGTTGTCGACCCAAGATAGGGGGTTGATAAGCGATGTAGCGCTCGCCGCGAGCGACGCGGGTATGGACCACAGGGCGACCATCACGTCCACGCTGTACCTCGGATCGATCGGTGCCGCACGCGCGGCAGAGCGGGATCGTAGCACAGACTGGCGATGCCGAGTACGCCTAGTGGATCAGGGCTCGATTTCGCTCCGCGCGCACGGACGCAGACGCGGGACGGCGTCAACGTGATGATAGCATGGTGCGCACGTGCGTTCTGGAAGCGATGCGGGCCCGCGATTGCCGGGAAGTCGTTATCCTGGAACGATTATGGGGAAGGTCCACCAGGCGAATCCCGAATATCCGCGCCGACGCAGAAGGTCCGCCTCGTGCGCAGAACCATGTCGCGAGGCCGTGGACCTGCGAGATAGAAGTTATGGCACTGATACACAATCACCTGGCTCAGGAGCGGCTCACCGCGCTCGTCGAAGAACTCAAACGGGTGCGCTACTGGCGTGGCGACCTGCCACAGGAAGTGCTCGCCGCTCGCCTGAACGTGGCGACCCACTCGGTGGCGGACTGGGAAGCCGGTCGCGACAATCCCTCGGCGCCCCACCTCATGGCATGGAGCCGCGAATTGGGGCTTCGCGTGGCGATCACGGACAGCGACGGAAATGAGATCCCCGTCGCTCCCGATACGGACACGGCTTGCGAGGAGCCCTACCCGCAACGCGAACTGAGGCGGTTGTCCACCGCATTGCGTACGGCGCGCATGCGCCGAAGGCTCACCCAGGCGTCTCTGGCCGCGAAGCTGGGCGTCAATCAGAGGTCGATCACGCGGTGGGAGCGCGCGGAGGGATATCCGCGGCCGATAGGGTTCGTGCTTTGGGCGCGTGCGCTGGAATGCAACGTCCGCCTCTTGCCGACGTGAACCGCACGAATCGGGCGTCGCAGTGGTCCCAGAACCCCCACCGGATAACCTGAATTTCAGGCGGCGGCCACATCGACCGGGATTTCGGCTGGCGCGCGGGGGGCGCGATGCACATGCAAAGCCCCCCGCTGACTCTGGCCTCTGAGACAATCCCGATGCGACGATGAGCAGGTAGCGCGCTCACCGTCGACCAGAGGAGGGCGCGGATGTATTTCCGCGTGCTCGGGCCCGTCGAAATATGGGAACGCGATCAGAAGTTTCCGGCGGGTACATTCAAAGAACAATGCCTCCTGGCCATCCTGCTGCTCGAAGCGGGCCGAGTCGTCTCCGTCCAGACCCTGGCGGAACGCCTCTGGGACGATGAGATTCGCGACCGTGCCAGGGAAACGATCCAGGTGTACGTGTCGAGAGTCAGGCGCAGCCTGCGCGACGCGGGCGACCTCACCGGCCTGATCAGCAGCAGCCCGGCAGGGGGCTATCGCCTCGACGTGCCGCCCGACCAGGTCGACGCCCGCCGCTTCGAGCAACTGCTCAGCAGCGCCCGCGCGGCCGCCGCGCAACCGAACCCCGAGCGGGCCAGAACCCTGCTTCGGCAGGCCGAGAGCCTCTGGGGCGGAGACCCGCTCGACGGTCTGACCGGACAGTGGGCCCAGGCCACACGCCAGGCGCTGCGCGAACGCCTGCGGGCGGCCGTCCTCGCGCGCATCGAACTCGATCTGCGGCTCGGCGAGCACAGCGACGACCTAATCAGTGAACTGACGTCGCTGACCGGTGTCGGCCGCATCGACCAGAACGCCATCGGCCTGCTCATGCGGGCGCTGAACAACGCCGGCCGGCAGGACGAAGCGCTGGCCACCTATCGCCGCGCACACGCACGCCTGCGCGACGAACTCGGCGTCGACCCGCGCCCGGAACTCGAAGCCCTGCACCAGCGCATCCTACGCGGCGAAGCCGCCGTCATATCGACGCCCAACCACCAATACGCGAGCGGCGGCCCCGCCCCGGACACCCTGGACCGCGACCTGCCGCACCTCATCGGACGCGAAGAAGAACTGCGCGACGTACTCGCCGCCATCACCGAAGACCTGCGCGCGGGAACGAGCACCGCCGTCTACGCGCTCGACGGCATGCCGGGAGTCGGCAAGAGCGCCCTGCAATACTTTCGCGGGGGTATCTTAGGGGAATTCCGGGCCTGGCCTGCACGGATGCGGCCTAGGGCAGTGTGAGCGGGGTCGCGTTCTGTGCCAGCGGCTTAGCCGCACATCCCCCCGAGATCCGGTTCCCTCGTCTGCCCAGGCGTGCGCTTGCGCGGTCGGGCGGCTGCCCCATCGTCAAAGAGCACCATCCTTTGATGATGGGGCTGATGGCTGACACCCTCCGGGACGGCTGGGCAGACGAGGGAACCGGATCGCAACGCAACCACCCCTTCCGGCGCGCGCTGGCAGCGTGTCGTCCCCTCCCCTCGGAGTCCGGTCCGCCGGAGGCGTCTTTGTCTGTCCGGTCTAGGGGCTCTGCGTTCAGGGCACGGGATCTCGGGGTGCGTCCGGTTGGGGCAGCAGATCACGGCGGCGTGGAAGGCGGACTGAGCGCGAGGGGGAGGTAGCGGCCGATAGTGGGCGCTAGCTGGCGTGATTACTGTGGGTTCGCGCCGGCCAGCGCGGAGCGTAGTCGCGGGTGCGACTAAAGGGCGAAGACCTTCGCTCGGTTCCGGCGGTGGTTATCCCACTCCCGCGCTGCCAGGACGACCGAGTGCATCCAATCCGTGATGCGCCCTTCGCACTCCCTCTCGATCTCGTCCCACATCTGGACGTTCGCGGATGCGAACACGTCGAGATGTTCAGGGTCGGCGTCGGCGTACGCCGGAACGTGGAGGGCGTAGCGCTCTGCTTCCTGCACAGAGTGACCCGAGGCCATGAGTCGGAGAAGCCAGTAAGCCGGGTCCATCCACGCCGCGCCGAGGGTTGGCCATGCCCAATCAATCAGATACGGCCGCTCTGGCGAGACGAGTACGTTGTATGGCACCCAATCGGTGTGCTGGAGGGTCGAGCCCTTGAAGAGTGCCAGCGTCTCCGGATCAGGGATGTAGCTCCTCAGCCGGTCTTCAGCGCTCTTGAAGGGACTCGGATCCGGGACATTGATCTCGCCGAGCGCTGTAAAGACGGGAAGCAGCGCATCCGGGTCGCCAGAGCCGGGCCGGTAGTCGGCATGGCGGCCTTCCACGTACTCATACCCGAGTACGATCCACCCTGCCTCTTCGAACTGCCAGTACAAGGCTGGAGAGATTCCCGTGACGAGCGGTGCGACTGCGGCTTCCCGGAGTTGGCTCGCCGAGCGGCGGTCATTCGCGGGCAGCCCCTTGACGAACGTCTTGCCCTCAGCGGTCGCAACCGTCGCGGCAACCGGAGAGTTCTTCCCGGCCGTCATGGTCTGCGCGCTCAGGATGAGCCCGGTGCGCCGCTCGATCGCGTCCTTCAGATCGTCGGCTAGGTCTTCCCATGCGATGCGATCCACAGAGGTCCTCTGGGTGGCCCGGCGGAGGCCCAGTGTCGCACTGGGCCTCCGGTTTGGCGGGGGTTCTACTGGTATGGGTTGTCACTGCTGGAGCTGCAACTGCACGCCACCACGAGCTTATCCGTGTCGGTGATGATCTCGAACGCGTTCGGGTCGAGTTCCGGATGCGTGTCGTCGAGTTCCGGGAGTTCCGCCAGGTCGTCCGGCGGGTGGGTCAGCAACGCTACGGCAACTGCGGCCATGCGCTCACCTCTCTCTAGTGTTGGCAGTACCTTTCGAGCGGTGCCTGTGCCTGCCGGTAGAGCGTCACCAGCGGCATACAGGTACCGCACGTCTTCTGGAGCCCGCACCCCGAGCAACCGCCGTGCCGCGTGAGCTGGGCATCAGCGAACCCGACGAGGCGGGACAGGCCAGCTGTCCCCTCCACAATGAGATCGACCTGATTCTGTCGGCCGATCTTGCAGATAGAGGCAAGGCCGTGCGGATCGGCGTGGTAATGGGTGATGCCCGCGTTGCAGCCCGTGTACGGGGTCCTGGTGCGCATCACCTGCCGAGACTGGCTCGGCAACACGTCGCCGCTGCCCTGGAACGTCGGAGATATCTGCGTGTACTCGAACGCCTCAGCACCGTGCTGTCGGGCGATCTCCCGCATGAGCGGTATTTCGTGGTCATTGCGGTTGGAGACCACGATGTTCAGCCGCAGATTCAGCCCGGCTTCGTGGGCTGCGGCAAGGCCGCGCATGAACTTCTTGAACGACCCCCGGCGGCGGGTCATGGCGTCGTATGACTCCTCGGTCCCGCCGTAGATGCTGAGTGTGAGCCGGTAGGGCGGTCGTTCAGTCAGAAGGTCGAGTACCTTCGATTGGTAGAGCGTCGATCCGTTGGACGAGAGCTGGATCATCATGCCGAGATCCCACGCGTAAGCGTGCGTCTCCGCGAACAGCGAATCGATCAGGGGTTCGCCGCCCGTGAGCTGGAGCCAGAGCACCCCCGATTCCGCGATGGTGTTCAAGAGGCGTTCGCGGTCTGGCCACTTCAGCCCTTCGAACCGCTTTTCTCCCAGGTAGCAGTGTTCGCAGTCGAAGTTACATCCGAGGTTCAGTTCGTAGCTCGCGCGGGCGTAGCCGTACGGAGTTTCGGGCCTCACCATGACCGCGTTGCCGACCGTCCGGCCCGTCACGTCCACGCCTAGCCCCTGGCTCGCAGCCTCAACGAGCCATGTCGGAACCATGGCGTCAGTGGGGGCGTCGCGCAGTTGCGCGTAGAGGGCCGAGCCGATACGCACTCCGCCGTCACGGCCTCGCCGGACGATGACATACCCATCCGGATAAGGGCTGACGATGAGCTTAGATTCCATTTGCTCTCCTTCGCGGTGAAGTCTCGGCCGAGTCGCTTTGCGACCTGGCGAGGTGTGCGACGTCGCCACCGGGCACCACTTCAACGCCAGCTCCAGGCTTCCTGTCTCGGCCAGGGCGCTCGGCATCAGACTTCTCATACTGGCCGGGGCTTGGTCCGTTGCCTAGTGGCGAGACTTGGCGTTCCCGCAGCGAGCGCACTGCTCCGAATCACGCCACGAGGGGATGAACGTTCCGCACACTGGTAGGGCCTCTACGCTCTCGCCATCGGCGTCGGCGTATGCGGTTGACTGGCTCACGGGTGCCTCTCTGTCGTGGTTGTCGGGTAGCGGGGATGGCACACGGCGCAGGTCCCGTCATCGGCCCCCGATCTGGGAAGACCTCGTGAATCTTGGTTCCTAACTCCGTTGTGAGTGATCGACTAACAACCTCGGGTCAGGTGACTTTGACGCCGTGTGCCTGGTCTCGGTGGCCGGAATGTTCTGGCGGTGGTGGTCGTGCACGCCCCGCCCCGGCCCGGGGGAATTGCGGGGGCGGGGCGTGTTTGGGTGCCGTGGCTTACCCGGGGTGGCCGGGTGCTCTTCGGCGGTGTCAGGTCAGGGGCGCGTGTCGCGCGAGTTGTTCGAGTCCTGTGACCACGCGCCGTAGCATCGCCTCGTCTACGGGCGCTTGCCGTCTTGGGTGCCAGGGATAGGGCAGCGGTGCGCGTACGGTTTCGCCGAGCAGGGGCCACCAGGGATTCACGGCGGCGTCTCCTTGAGCAGGCGCGCGGCGAGTTCGTGAAGGCTTCTGAGCGCATCGGCCGGGAACGCTTCGCGGTCGTGGAGTTCGCGATCCTGCCACAGCGCCAAAGCGTCCCGCCCGACTTCGACGCCCAACGGCGCGAGCGCGTCGCGTAAGTCCAGGTAGGTTTCGGTGAGGTTCATCGCGCGTCCGCCAGATAGATGGCATAAGCCCAGTGGTAGCCACTGTCCAGGGCGATTGACCCTGGACCGGGGGTGCGGGTGTCGATCGGGCACGTCGTGCCGGTCAGACGTTTGGTCTCGATGAAGTCCCATGAGTTGCGCGACTCGCTCTGGCCCGCGCGGTAGATGGCGTGCTCCTGGTCGGCGACGGTTACGCCCCAGACGTGCAGGATGACGCGCTTTCGCGCTGGAAGCGGCGAGTACGCCGTCTGACCTGGTGTTTGTGCCGGGATCGTCTCCACGGTTCCAGTAAAGATCTGACCCGATGTTGCGGGCAGTGGCCAATAGGTGACCAATCGGCGGGCATACTCGGTGTGTGACCACTGGTGACCGGATTCGTGATCTCCGCCTTGCCCGGGGCTGGAGCCAGGCTGAGTTGGCCGCTGAGCTGTGCAAGCTCTCTCCGCACATCGCGGTATCCCGTGAGTCGGTCAGTCGCTGGGAGGCCGGTCGGCGCGAACCGCGTCCGTACTCGCTGCGGAATATCGCGACTGCGTTGGGCGTGGATGTAGAAGACTTGTCGGCTGTGAACCGTCGTGAGTTCGTGGCCGCTGCCGTGGCTTTGAGGCCATTGGCCCTATCGGGGACCGGTGCCCCGGCTGGACGCTCAGGCGTGGGCGTGACCGACGTTGAGGCTGTCGAGGAGATCACGAGGACGATCCGCGACCTTGACAACAGGTTCGGAGGCGGTCATGTGTACCCGCTCGCATCGCAGTACCTCGATGCTCGGGTTCTGGTGATGATCCGTCAGGGCTCCTACCGAAGCGGCGTGGGCAAGGCCCTTCATCGCGCAGGGGCGCAGCTCGCGCACCTAGCTGCATGGACCGCATACGACATTGCAGAGCATGACTGGGCGGACGCCCACTTTCGCATCGCCCTGGACCTCTCGGCAGTTGGTGGCGACAAGGCGTTCGGCGGGGAGGTTCTTGCCGCGCGAAGTCATCACGCAATCCATCTAGGAAATACCCATCAAGCTATTGAACTCGCCCGTTCGAGTCAGGACGTGGCGAAGCGGGTAGCCGTTCCGGCGCTTTACACCGAAGCGTGCATCCTTGAGGCCAACGCACTAGCCCTCTCTGGAGACAAGCAGGCGGCTGTCAGCGCGTTGCATAGAGCAGAGGTAGCGTTTGATCAGATTCAGCCGGAGGACACTCCAGGCTGGTTGAACTACTTGGATGAGGGCTATATTGCGGCGCGCTTCGCCCATACCTTCCGTGACCTCGGAGACTGGCGGCAGGCAAGGTATTTCGCGACTAAGGCGACTGTCATGAGCGACGCTATGCATCGGACTCAAGCGTTCAACCTCACGGTATTGGCTACGGCGCATGTCGAGTCGGACCCGGACGAAGCGTGTTCGCTCGGTACAGAGGCGCTAAGCCGTGCAACTGGCCTCCAGTCAGGGCGGGTCATAGGCTATCTCAGCGATCTTCAACGGCGGCTGCGGAAGCACCACCCGAACCACCGGCGGACGCTTGAGTTCGCGGAACAGACGGCTGGTCTACTCGGAAGGTAGGGCATGATCTACCACATCGCATTCGAGGCCGATTGGGACAAGGCCAAGGAAGGGGGCGAGTATCGGATGTCCACGAAGGGTCGCACCCTGGAAGAGCAGGGATTCATCCACGGAGGCACCACCGATCAGGTCGCCCCGGTAGCGAACATGATCTACGGGTCAGATGACGGTCTCGTCGTGCTCGTGATCGATGAAGGACGGCTGACCTCGCCGCTCCAATATGACGACGTGCCTGGTTGGGAACAGCCGTTTCCTCATATCTACGGGCCGTTGAATCCCGACGCGGTTGTCTCCGTGCTTCCTTTAGTGCGGAGTTCAGACGGGAAATACGAATTCACACCGCCGGGTGAGTAGCGCCAGTTGGTGACTGTTGCCACTGACGGGTGCCGTCCCCGCTGCCCTGTCTTTTGGGCCGCGGGGCCGGCGGCCGGGTGGTGACCGTAAGAGCGGTGACCAGGGGCGTTGCGTGGGCCGACGGAGTGGTGCCCATGTCGGTTCCGGGGGCTGCTGCCTGCGCGGTGGCCGGTGGTGAGGCCATGGAGCACGGATCGGGGCCGGGGTCGGGAGACCGGTGGCGGGGAGACCGGGGAGAAGGCTGGGGTTCGGCCAGTGGGGAGGGGTTCGGTTGGTGGTTCGTCGCGCGTGGCCAGCGGCGCACGCCGCGTACGGCGCCCCAGCGCCGCATGCGCAAGGCGCATGCGGCGCTGGACGCGCGCGACGAACAAGCAGAGCGGGGCGCTACAACAAAGGCCGGGGCACAGGCACACGGGCGCGGTCGGCCCGGCTGGCAGGTATCCGAGCGAGGGTCCGGGGT
>NZ_JAGSXH010000175.1 GCF_018283645.1 Actinocrinis puniceicyclus
ATGCTCGGCCGTGACCTTCGCGCGGTGCGCGGGCCGCTGGTCCGCGTCCTGCTGTGGTCCCTGGTCCAGGGCCTGCCCGTGCTGGTGTCCGGGCGGGTACTGGAGTTGGCGGTCAACCGGGGTTTCCTGGTGCATCGGCCGCTGGTCGGCCTGCTGTTCCTGCTGCTGCTCGCTGCCGGTCTGCTGTTGGGCGCGGTGGCGACGCGGGCGATGTTCCCGTGGCTGGCCGACACGGTCGAGCCGCTGCGTGACGTGCTGGTCACGCGGCTGGTGCGGGCCGCGCTGCGCCGAGCCGTACGGCAGAGCCAGGTGCCTGACACCGCGGCCGTCGCGCGGCTGACCGGTCAGGTGGAGACGGTGCGCGGGCTGGTCGGGGCGATTCTGCGCTCGGCGCGTTCCTCGGCCGTCGGTCTCGTCGCGGCGCTGGTGGGCCTGCTCTCCCTCGCCCCGGCTGTGGCCGCGTTCGTACTGGTGCCGCTGGCCGCGTCAGGTGTCGTGTTCACGCTGTCCCTGCGTACGCTGGCGCGGCGCCGGCGGGCGGTGGTGCTGCTGGATGAGGCGATCGCCGCCGAGTCGGGTGCGGTACTCGGTGCCGTACGCGACATCGTGGTGTGCAACGCGCAAGGGCGGGCGTGCGCCGGGTTGGACGAGTTGATCGCTCGTCAGGCCGCGGCGACCACGCGTCTGGCCTGGGCCGGCGCGCTGCGTACCGTCACCGTCTCGCTCGGCGGGGAGTTGCCGCTGATCGGGCTTCTGCTCGCCGGGTCCCGGTTGGCGGGGGGCGGGCGGCTGGACGCGGGCCAGTTGCTCGGCGCGATCTCCTACGTGACGGCCGGCATGCTTCCCGCGCTGCGTTCGCTCGCCGCCGCCGCCACCACGTGGGGCATCCAGTTGGGCACCGTGCTGGGGCGGATCCAGCAGGCGGTGATCGACTCGGACGCCGACGACGAAGCCGATGCCGACCCCGATGCCGACGCCGATGTTCCCGGACTGTCGCGGCAGCAGTCGACCTCGTCGCCGCGGGCCTCGCCCCGGCCCCGGCTGCCGGGGGTCGAGGAGGCCGCGGCCGTCGCAGCAGCCGGCGGTGGGCCAAGCGGCGCGCCAGGCGGCGGCCCGGGCTGCGATGGCACGGTCCGGGAGCCGTCCGGTTACGCGATCAGCGTGCGCGGTCTGCGGTTCCGCTACGGCGCGGCGGCCGACCCGGTGTTCGCGGACCTGACGTTGAGCATCCCGGAAGGCGACCATCTCGCCGTCGTCGGCCCGAGCGGGATCGGCAAGTCGACGCTGACGCAGTTGCTGGTCGGCGCGCTGCGCGCCGAGCGGGGGGAGGTGCGGCTCGGCGGCGTCGCGGTCGGCGAGCTGCCGCCGCGGCGGGCGCGGCGCATCCGGGCGCTGGTGCCTCAGGAAGCGTATGTCTTCGCCGGCACGCTGCGCGAGAACCTCACCTACCTCGCGCCCGGGGCGGATGACGGGCGGATCGCCGCGGCCGCGTCCGCGACCGGGCTGGCCGCCGTGATCGACCGGCTCGGCGGTCTGGACGCCGAGGTCGGCGCAGGGGCGGCCACGCTGTCCGGCGGGGAGGCCCAGCTGCTCGCCGCGACGCGTGTCTTCCTGTCCGACGCCGCGGTGGTGATCCTGGACGAGGCCACCTGCCATCTCGACCCGCCCGCCGAGGCGCGGGTCGAGACGGCCCTCGCGGCCCGGCCGGGCACGCTGATCGTGGTCGCGCACCGGCTGAGCTCCGCGCAGCGGGCCAGCAGGGTCCTGCTGCTGGACGGCGCCGAACCGCTCGTCGCGAGCCCGGCCGAGTTGTCCGCGCTCAGCCCGCTTTACGCCGAATCGCTCGGGTACTGGCAGCCGGGTGCGGTCGATCCCGTCCTGGCGCGCACGCCCACCTGATCGGCGCGCCTCGGCCGGTTCGGCTCACGACAGGGTCCAGGCCTGGTTGCTGATCAGTGTGAGCCTCCGTCGTTCGCGGCCCGC
Source organism: Actinocrinis puniceicyclus (assembly GCF_018283645.1). GTDB lineage: Bacteria > Actinomycetota > Actinomycetes > Streptomycetales > Catenulisporaceae > Actinocrinis > Actinocrinis puniceicyclus. The sequence goes on from NZ_JAGSXH010000175.1 coordinate 1,984, forward strand.
TTCCCACGGCCGAACGGCCCGGTGTCCGCAGCGGTCGGGCTTGCGGTGCCGCGGAGCGCCGGCACACAGGTATCCGCCGTACGGGCGGTGCGTCCGCACCGATCAGCGTGGGCGCAGCGGCGTGTGCTCGGTGACTGCGGTGACCGCGGTGGCGCGCGGGCGGTCTCGGTCGGCGCTCACCAGGGGCCGAGGCTGGCGTTGGCGGCTCGCAGCGCCCGGACATACCCGGCGCGTTCGTAGGCGGCCTGATCGGAGTCGGCGGGCACGGCGAGCAGGCCGCGCAGTTCCCCGACCGAGGCGTACCCCTTGCGCCGCATCCACGCGGTCAGGCCGTCGAGCAGCACGGTCGCGTATTGCGGGCCGTGGCGCAGCAACGCGGAGGCGCTCATCACCACGTCCGCGCCGGCCAGCAGGTACTTGACCACGTCGGCGGGTTCTTCGACACCGGTGGTCGCGGCGAGCGAGGCCCGCACCTGGTGGCGCAGCAGGGAGATCCAGGTGCGTGCGAGCCGGGCCTCGGCCGGACGCGACAGGTCCACGGCGGGTACCACCGTGAGCTGTTCGGGGTCGACGTCGGGTTGCAGGAACCGGTTGAACAACACCAGGGCGTCCGCGCCCGCCCGGTCCAGCCGCAGCGCGATCTCGCCGGTCGAGCTGAAGTGCGGGCCGAGCTTGACCGCCACGGGCACGCTGACCGTGTCCTTGACCCGTTGCAGGATGTCGAGGTGCCGCTGCTCCACGTCCCGGCCCGAGGTGTGCGGGTCGCCGGGCAGGGAGTAGATGTTCAGCTCGATCGCCGCGGCGCCGGCGTCCTGCATCGCGCGCGCGTAGGAGGTCCAGCCGCCGGGGGTGGCCCCGTTGAGGCTGGCGATCACCGGGATCTGCACGGCGCCCGCGGCGCGCTCGATCAGGTTCAGATAGCGCGGCGGCTCGGTCTCCAGTTGCGCGCCGGCCGGGAAGTAGGAGAGCGATTCGGCGAAGCTGTCGGCGCCGGCGTCGACCAGTCGCGCGTTGCGTTCCGCCTCTTGGCGCACCTGTTCCTCGAACAGGGAGTAGAGCACGATCGCTGCGACACCGGCGTCGGCGAGCCGTTTGACGCCGTCCAGCGTGTTGGACAGTGGGGAGGCGGAGGCCAGCAGCGGGTTGCGCAGTGTCAGGCCCATGTATCTGGTCGCGAGGTCCATCAGCGTTCCTTGCGTGCGTCGGCCGGGAAGTGTCGCGCGGTACGGGTGGCCATCTGCTCGTAGGTGTCCCAGCGCTGGTCGACCGCCTCTTGGGCCAGGATCGCCAGCCGTTCGGCTTCGGCGGGGTCGCTGTTGCGCAGGGCGCGGTAGCGCAGTTCCCGCTGGGTGTAGTCGGTCAGCGCGATGCGCGGCCTGGGCGAGTCGAGCAGGAACGGGTTGCCGCCGGACTCGCGCACCACCGGGTCGTAGCGGATCAGGGGCCAGTAGCCGCTGGCCACGGCGCGGTACTGCTGGTCGAGCCCGTCGCGCATCTCGATGCCGTGGGCGATGCAGTGGCTGTAGGCGATCACCAGCGAGGGGCCGTCGTAGGCCTCTGCCTCGCGCAGGGCGCGCAGGGTCTGCTGCGGGTCGGCGCCCATCGCGACCCGGGCGACGTACACGCTTCCGTATGCGATCGCCTGCAGGGCGAGGTCCTTCTTCGGCACGCTCTTTCCGGCGGCGGCGAACTTGGCCACGGCGCCGAGCGGCGTCGCCTTGGAGGCCTGGCCGCCGGTGTTGGAGTAGACCTCGGTGTCGAGCACCAGCACGTTCACGTTGCGCCCGCTGGCCAGGACGTGGTCCAGGCCGCCGGATCCGATGTCGTACGCCCAGCCGTCCCCGCCGATGATCCACACGCTGCGCCGGATCAGGTGGTCCACCACGCTGCGCAGGTCCTGCGCGGCGCCGTCGAGGGTTTCGAGCCGGCGGCGCAGTTCGGCGACCCGTTCGCGCTGGGCGGCCAGTTCCGACTCGCGCAGTTGCGGCGCGTTCAGGATCTCCTCGACCAGGTCGGCGCCGACCGTGTCGCGCAGTTCGCTCAGCCGGGTGCGGGCCAGCGCGGTGTGCCGGTCCGCGGCCAGCCGCAGTCCCAGGCCGAACTCGGCGTTGTCCTCGAACAGGGAGTTGGACCAGGCCGGGCCGCGCCCGTCCGGTCCGGCCGTCCACGGCGTGGTGGGCAGGTTCCCGCCGTAGATCGAGGAGCATCCGGTCGCGTTGGCGACCGTCATCCGGTCTCCGAACAGCTGTGAGAGCAGCTTGATGTAGGGCGTCTCCCCGCAGCCCGCGCAGGCTCCGGAGAACTCGAACAGCGGGGTGAGGAACTGGGTGCCGCGCACGGTGCCGAAGTCCACCCGGGAGCGGTCGGCCACCGGCAGGCTCTCGAAGAACGCGATGTTCTCGCGCTGCGCGGCCACCAGCGGCGCGCGCGCCGCGAGGTTGATCGCCTTGTGGTCCGGATCGCCCGGTGCGGTGACAGGGCAGGCTTCGACGCACAGTCGGCAGCCGGTGCAGTCCTCGACGTACACCTGGAGGGTGAAGCGGGTGTCCGGCAGCCCGCGCACGTCCAGCGGCGCCGAGGCGAACGCCGGGGGCGCCCCGGCCAACAGCGACTGGTCGTAGTAGGTGGACCTGATCACGCTGTGCGGGCACACGAAGCTGCAGTTGCCGCACTGGATGCACAGGTCGGGATCCCAGTGCGCGACCAGATCGGAGATGTTGCGCTTCTCGTAGGCCGCGGTGCCGCTGGGATAGGTGCCGTCCACCGGCAGCGCGCTGACCGGCAGCTCGTCCCCGCGCCCGGCCATCATCTGCGCGGTGACCTCGCGCACGAACTGCGGCGCGCCGGCCGGCACGACCGGGGGCAGTTGCCGCGCGGAGGTCGCCAGCGCGGGCACCTCGATGCGGTGCAGTCCGTCGAGCGCGCGGTCGACCGCGGCCTGGTTGCGCTCGACCACCTCGGCGCCGCGGTGCCCGTAGGTCTTGGCGATCGCCGACTTGATCTTGTCGATCGCCTCCTGCCGGGGCAGTACCCCGGAGATGGCGAAGAAGCAGGTCTGCAGGACGATGTTGGTGCGCCCGGCCAGGCCCACCTCCCGGGCGATCCGCCCGGCGTCGATCGCGTACACCTCGATCCCCTTGGCCAGGATCTTCTCCTGCACCGGGCGCGGCAGCGCGTCCCAGACCTCTTCCGGCGGCTGCGCGCAGTTGAGCAGCAGCGTCGCGCCGGGCGCCGCCAGGGCGAGCACATCGACCCGGTCCAGCAGGCCGAAATGGTGGCAGCCGACGAAACCGGCCTGCGCCACCAGGTAGGGCGCGCGGATCGGCGCCGGCCCGAACCGCAGGTGCGAGACCGTCTGCGAGCCGGACTTCTTCGAGTCGTAGACGAAGTAGCCCTGCGCGTGCAGGTTCTCCTCGGCACCCAGGATCTTGATGGTGTTCTTGTTCGCGCCGACGGTCCCGTCCGAGCCGAGGCCGAAGAACACCGCGCGCACCGTGCCGGGCGGCTCGATGTCCAGGGACGGGTCGTAGGGCAGGCTCAGGCCGGAGACGTCGTCGGTGATCCCGATCGTGAACCTGGGCCGCGGCCGCTCGCGTGCCAGTTCGCCGAACACCCCGGCGACCATGCCCGGGGTCAGTTCCTTGGACGAGAGGCCGTAGCGTCCACCGGTCACCAGCGGCAGAACCTCGCGCTCGCCGACCGTGTGCGCCTCGCTCAGCGCGGCGAGCACGTCGAGGAACAGCGGCTCGCCGAGCGAACCGGGCTCCTTGGTCCGGTCGAGCACCGCGATCCGCCGCACCGTCGCCGGCAGCGCGTCGAGCAGCGCCTTGGCCGGGAACGGCCGGAACAGCCGCACCTGGAGCGCGCCGACCCGCTCGCCCAGCGCGGACAGGTGGGCCACGGTCTGCGCGACCGTCTGCGCGGCCGAGCCCATCACCACGATCACCCGCTCGGCCTGCGGATGGCCGGTGTATTCAATGGTCTGATACCGGCGGCCGGTGCGTTCGCCCAGGGCGTTCATCGCGCCCTGCACCGCGTCCGGCACGCCGGCGTAGAACGGGTTGACCGTCTCGCGCGCCTGGAAGTAGACGTCAGGGTTCTGCGCGGTGCCTCGGATGAACGGCCGCTCCGGGGTCAGCGCACGCGCGCGGTGCTCGCGCACCCGTTGAGCGGGCACCAGCGCGCGCAGGTCGTCGTCGCAGAGCAGGTCGATCGTGTTCAGTTCGTGCGAGGTGCGAAACCCGTCGAAGAAGTGCACGAACGGCACGCGGGTCGCCAGCGTCGCGGCGTGCGCGACCAGGGCCAGGTCGTGGGCCTCCTGGACGGACGCGGAGGCGAGCAGCGCGAAACCGGTCTGCCGCACCGCCATCACGTCCGAGTGGTCGCCGAAGATGGACAGCCCCTGGGCCGCGATCGACCGCGCGGCCACGTGCATCACCGCCGCGGTCAGCTCACCGGCGATCTTGTACATGTTCGGGATCATCAGCAGCAGGCCCTGCGACGCGGTGAACGTGGTGGCCAGCGCCCCGCCCTGCAGCGCGCCGTGCAAGGCGCCGGCGGCCCCGCCCTCGCTCTGCATCTCCACCACCGCGGGAACCGAGCCCCACAGGTTGGGCCGCGCCTGGCTGGACCACTCGTCGGCCAGCTCCGCCATCGGCGAGGACGGCGTGATCGGGTAGATGCAGCACACTTCGCTCAGCCGGTAGGCGACGGACGCCGCGGCCTCGTTGCCGTCGATGGTGGCGCGCATCACTCGCCCTCCGGGACCATCTCGATCGAATGCACCGGACATTGCTCGTAGCAGGTGGCGCAGCCGGTGCACCGGTCGTAGTCGAATTCGTAGCGGTGCCCGGCGCCGAGCTTGATCACCGCGTCCTCCGGGCACGCGCCCAGGCAGCCGTCGCACTCGAAGCAGTTGCCGCAGGACAGGCACCGGCGCGCCTCGTAGGTCGCCTCCGGTTCGGCCAGGCCGCCGAGCACCTCGCCGAAATCCGCCGTCCGCTCCTGCGGCGCGGCCTGCGGCTGCTGGCGGCGGGCGGCGGCGCCGAAGTACCACAGGTTCAGGTCGCTGAAGGTGACGACCCGGTGTTTCGCCGTGTTCACCGGCGGGGTGTCGCGCAGCCAGGCGTCGATGTTGCGCGCCGCCTTCTTGCCGTGCCCGACGCCGACCGTCACCGTGCGCTCGGCCGGCACCATGTCCCCTCCGGCGAACACGCCCGGGGAGCCGGTCATCATCAGCGGTGAGACCTGCACGGTGCCGTCGCGCTCGAACTGCACCCCGGGCATCTGGCGCAGGAACGCGGTGTCGGTCTCCTGGCCCAGCGCCAGGATCACCGTGTCCGCGGCGAGCGTCTCGAACCGGCCGGTCGGCCGGGGGAAACCGTCCTCGCCCAGTTCCATGACCTCGACCGTCAGTTGCGGGCCGTCGAACGCGGTGATGGTGCGCAGCCAGTTGATCCGCACTCCTTCCCGTTCGGCCTCCTCGGCCTCCTCGGGATGGGCCGGCATCTGGCTGCGGGTGCGGCGGTAGACGATCAGCGCGTCGTGCGCGCCCAGGCGGCGGGCCACTCGGGCCGCGTCCATCGCGGTGTTTCCGCCGCCGTACACGGCCACGCGCCGGCCGATCACGGGCCTTTCACCCGATGCGACGCCGCGCAGGAACGAGACCGCGTCCACGATCCGCCCCGCATCCGTGGCCGGGATGTCCACGCGCTTGGACAAGTGGGCGCCGACCGCGACGAACACGGCGTCGAAGCCGCCTTCATGCTGCTCGGCGCCCAGGTCCTGTACCCGGTGCCCGCACACGATGCGTACGCCCAGCTCGGCGATGCGGGCCAGTTCTTCGTCCAGGATGTCGCGCGGCAGCCGGTAGGACGGGATGCCGTAGCGCATCATCCCGCCGGGCTGCTCGCCGGCGTCCCTGATCTCGACCTCGTGGCCCAGCCGGGCCAGGTGGTAGGCGGCGGACAGTCCGCTCGGCCCCGCACCGACGACCAGCACCCGGCGGCCGCTGCGCACCGGCGCGGGGTCGAACAGCCATCCCTGTTCCAGCGCGAGATCGCCCAGGAACCGCTCGACCCCGTGGATCGACACGGCGCTGTCGAGGCTCGCACGGTTGCACACGCTCTCGCACGGGTGGTAGCACACCCGTCCGTGGATCGCAGGCATCGGATTGTCGGCGACCAAGGCCCGCCACGCCTGCTCGTGCTGGCCTGCCTGCGCATGAGCCAGCCAGGCCTGGATGTTCTCCCCGGCCGGGCACCCCGCGTTGCACGGCGGCAGCAGGTCCACGTAGACCGGACGGCGCTCCCGCACCGGCCCGGCGCGCGAATGCCCGTGCAGCAGGTCCGGCAGTTGTGCGACGTCTCGGCGTGATTGCACGGCCATACGCTGCACGCTATGCCCGCACCCGCGGTCCGCTTAGGGCCGTTAGCCCTGGGGCGCCCAAACCTTATGCCCGGTGTGCGAGGAGTGCGGGGCCCGACGCGGCCGCCGGCCGCCGGCCGGCGCTACGGGCTCCGATTCTGCGCCGGCGCTGCGGAGATGTTGGGCGGGGAGACGTTGGTCGCGGAGATGTTGATTGCGGCGACGAACATCTGCCGTCCGAACAACGGCCAGGCCCATCGCAGCAAACATTCACTGGGAAATCGGAGTGTGACGGTGTCCGCCTTGCGGTGACGCAGGGTGTGTGGGGTGTGGTGGGGCGTGGGTCGATCTGACGGCCGGTCATGTGGTTGGATCTGCTCGTGCCGGAT
>NZ_JAGSXH010000176.1 GCF_018283645.1 Actinocrinis puniceicyclus
GTCCCCCGCCGGACCGTCCCTCCCGCCGGAGCAGCTGATGAATGTGCAGAACTCGGAGTACCAGGACCAGACCGAATACCGGGCGGGCCGCTACGTCGTGGTCGGTCCTGACGGGCACCCGGTGGTCGAGGGCGCCGCGGAACCCGAGGAGCCGCAGACCGAGAACGACGGCGAGGACCCCGCCAGCGTCGCGGAGATGGTCGAACAGCCGGCCAAGGTCATGCGGATCGGCTCGATGATCAAGCAGCTGTTGGAAGAGGTGCGGGCCGCGCCGCTCGACGAGGCCAGCCGGGCCCGGCTCAAGGAGATCCACAAGTCCTCGATCGCGGAGTTGGAGAAGGGCCTCGCGCCCGAGTTGATCAGCGAGCTCGAGCGGCTTTCGCTGCCGTTCGCGGAGGAGGGCGTGCCGAGCGACGCGGAACTGCGCATCGCCCAGGCTCAACTGGTCGGCTGGCTCGAGGGCCTCTTCCACGGCATCCAGACGGCGCTGTTCGCCCAGCAGATGGCCGCGCGCGTGCAACTGGAACAGATGCGCAGGGCGCTGCCGCCGGGCATGTCCATGGAGCAGCAGCCACAGCGCGGCAACCCCGCCGCTTCGGGTCCATACCTGTAAGAGGGCGTTTCTGAGGAGGCGTCAGGGTGCGAAGGATCATCGTTCAGATGTCCGTGTCCCTCGATGGTTACATCGAGGGGCCGGACGGCCGGCTGGACTGGCACCTGGTCGACGACGAACTGCATTATCACTTCAACCGGCACCTCGGCGCGATGAGCGCGTTCCTCAACGGTCGCGTCATGCACGAGCTGATGGCCGCCTACTGGCCGACTGCGGATCAGGACCCTAACGTACCCGGCCCGGTCGCGCAGTTCGCCCGCATCTGGCGCGAGATGCCGAAGTTCGTCTACTCCAGGACCCTGCGAAACGCGGACTGGAACACCACGGTCGTGCGCGAGGTGGTGCCAGAGGAGGTGTTGCGGCTCAAGGCGCTGCCCGGCGGGGACATGGCTCTCGGCGGCGCCGACATCGCCGCCGCGTTCCAACGTCACGGCCTGGTCGACGAGTACCGGATCTACGTGCAGCCGGTTGTCCTCGGCGGCGGCAAACCGCTGTTCCGGCAAGGCACCGCGAGGACCGGCCTGCGACTGGTGGAGAGCCGGACCTTCGGCAACGGCGTCCAACTGCTGCGTTATCAGGTCCCGGAGTAACACGCCCGCGGCGGGACTCCGGGACCTGATCAACCGCAGAACGCGTCATGTACCTTCTCGTAGTGGTGCGTCCACCACACCACGAGCGCCGAGGCGGCCGGAAACTGTTCGTCCGGGCGCGGATCCAGCCGCTCGTAGCGCCAGCTGAGCATCCAGAAATCGGTCAGCCGCTCCCACCACAGCCGGTGAACGGCCGCCGCGAGCTCATCCGCCATCCATGGCTGTACATCGACGTATCCGCGTACGTATTCGCGAACGCGGGCCAGGTCGAGCTGCCCGTCATGCGGATCGACGAAGAGGATGAGCGCGGACCGCACCAACTCCTCGCCGTACGGCTGCACGCCGAGCCGATCCCAGTCGACCACCGCGCACACCGGGCCGTCCGCACGATGGAAGACATTGAGACCATGAAAGTCGCCGTGCACATGTCCCACTGTCAGTTGCGCCCGGTCGGTCGGCCGCCGGTGCGCCAGCTTCGCCAGCAGACCCAGCCGCTCCACGAGGCGGAACTCGGCGAGATCGTCGATCCCCTCGCGCTGCGGCCGCGCCCGCAACAGTTCCAGCAGTCGCAGTGCCTTGGCGCTCGCCTGCGCCGCGCCGGTGGCCGGCTGCGCCAGCGGCTGGGCGACCGGGCCGAGCAGTTCGGCGAGCGCGCGGTGCAACCGGCCGAGCAGAGCGCCGAGATCACGGCATTGCTCGAGTTCGAGGGTGAGCCCCGGGCAGTGCCGGCCGTACACCCATGGGTACAGCGCGAACGAACGCGTGCCGCGGAGATTGAGCGTGCGCCCGGACAAGTCCTGTAACGGCGGGACCACCGGCAGGCCGCGAGCGGCCAGCGCGGCCGTCACAGCGTGCTGCGCCCGGATGGCATGCGGGTGCTGATCCAGGTAATGCTTGAGGAAGAGCCGTCGCGAGCGGGTGTATACGGCGAACGACCGGTTGAGCAGGCCCTCGTCGAGGGGCCGGAACCCGAGCACATCGGCGATCCCGTAACGCCGCAGCAGCGCCGCCAACGGTGAGGGGCGTGGCATGCACGTACCATACGCCCGCGCGCGCCGGGGAGCACGATCGGGTGAACGCGCGCCCCCGCGCTTCGAGCCGCTACTTGGCCAGAGGGCTGAGAATCTCTCGACCGCCGAGATGAGGCCGCAGCGCTTCCGGCACCACGACCGAACCGTCAGCCTGCTGATGGTTCTCCAGAATCGCCACGATCATCCTGGGCATCGCGCACAGGGTGCCGTTGAGCGTCGCGACCGGACGCACGCCGTCGGCGTCGCGCAGCCGCACGGCGAGCCGGCGAGCCTGGAACCCGGTGCAGTTCGAGGTCGAAGTCACCTCGCGGTAGCGGCCCTGGGTCGGGATCCACGCCTCGCAGTCGAACTTGCGCGCCGCCGAGGAACCCAGGTCGCCCGCCGCCACGTCGATCACCCGGAACGGCAGTTCCAGCTTGGCCAGGAACTCCTTCTCCCACTCCAGCAGCCGCCGGTGCTCGGCCTGCGCCTCCTGCGGCGCACAGAACGAGAACATCTCGACCTTCTCGAACTGGTGCACCCGGATGATGCCCCTGGTGTCCTTGCCGTAGGAACCGGCCTCGCGGCGGTAGCAGGAGGAGTATCCGGCGTACCGCAGCGGCAGCGCCGAGGCGTCGAGGATCTCGTCCATGTGGTACGCGGCGAGCGGCACTTCCGAGGTGCCGACCAGGTACAGGTCGTCCTCCGCGAGGTGGTAGACGTTCTCCGCCGCCTGGCCGAGGAAGCCGGTGCCCTGCATCGCCGCGGGTTTGACCAGCGACGGGGTCACCACCGGGGTGAAGCCGTAGCCGAGCGCCTGCTGCATCGCGAGGTTGAGCAGCGCGAACTCCAGCAGCGCGCCGACACCGGTCAGGTAGTACTGCCGCGCGCCGCCGACCTTGACACCGCGCTCCAGGTCGATCGCGCCGAGGATCCGGCCCAGCTCGACATGGTCGCGCGGGTCGAAGCCCTCCGCGGCGAAGTCCCGTGGCATGCCGACGTGCTCCAGCACGGCGTAGTCGTCCTCGCCGCCCTCCGGCACGGCCTCCTCGACCAGGTTCGAGAGGGTCAGCGCGAGGCGGCGGGCCTCCTGCGCGGCCTCGGCCTGCTCGCCGTCGGCGGCCTTGACCGCGGCGGCCAGCTCGTTGGCCCGCTCCAGCAACGCGGCCTTCTGCTCGCCCGCGGCCTTCGGGATCTGCTTGCCGAGGCTCTTCTGCTCGGAGCGCAGCGCGTCGAAGCCGAGAGCCGAAGACCGGCGCCGTTCATCGGCCGCCAGCACCTGGTCCACCAGGGCCGGATCTTCGCCGCGGGCGCGCTGGGACGCGCGGAAGCGCTCCGGGTCGTCACGAAGCTCTCGTAGGTCGATCACAGGGCAAAAGCTACCTTGAACGCCGCGGTGATCGGTAATGAGATCGACCCCCGGGTCTCCTGGATCCGCCGGAGGATTCGGTGGCGACAGCGGCGGACACGGGAGACCGGGGAGGCAGCGGCGCCTGCCTCCCCGGCGCACTGGGGACCGAAGTCCGCCCCGTGGTCAGTCCCGGATCCGGTCGCGGCCGCGGCGGCGCGGCGCCGTTCGCCGCGCGGTCCGCCCGGGCGATTCCCGCAGACCGCGCCGACCGGCGCTCGCACAACCCGGCATGCCAAAAATGGACTAGACCAGATCGGGTGTCAAGAGCCCGCGGAACCCTCGGTGAACAACGCACCGCGCCCTGTGCTTCGCTTAACCTTGCATTGACCCGATCTTCAGGGCGCAGCCCTCAGCCGACACGGAGCAGACCAGCGATGATCTTCAACTCCCCCGCCCCCGCCGTGGACGTCGCGGCGCTGCCCGCCGACGCGTACCTCATCGATGTGCGCGAGGCCGACGAATGGGAGGCGGGCCACGCCCCGGAGGCGGTGCATCTCCCGCTCAGCGAGCTGGTCGGCCGCGAGGAGGAAGTGCCTTCCGATCGCGATGTCTATGTGATCTGCAAGGTCGGGGGCCGGTCCGAGCAGGCCGTGCGCTACCTCAACCAGGCCGGCCGGACGACGGTGAACGTGTCAGGCGGCATGTTGGCCTGGCACGCGGCCGGACGAGCGCTGGTCAGCGACAACGGGGGTCAGCCCTTCGTCGCCTGACGGAGGCATAGCTGAGGAGGCATAGCCTTACACAGGCTTGGAAGGGCGCATACGCACGGGTTGCGGGAGCTCAGCCGCCGGAGACCGGCGAGGTGGGCGCGCGCCCGCGCGCTACTCGCCGCCGAATTCCGAGCGCGACGCAGGCTGACAGCGCGGCGATCGAGAACACGGGCGCCGCGTCAGCCCTGATCCATGTCGCCCAGCCCGCGACACCCGAAGGCAACGGAACGTCGAGGCCTGGTACGTAGGCCGCACCGAGCAATGTGGTCCGGGCCGTCAGCAGCGGGTCGAGCGGACCGGCCGCACATGCGACCAGCGGCGCCCACGCCACGATGTCGTACCAGGGCAACGTGTACGGCGCCGCCAGCACCCACGCCAGGCCCAGCAGCGCGAGCGCACGCGCCGCATGCGCGCCGGGCGCGTCTTCGGCCGCCCGGCCGCTTCCGATGCGCAGCAGCGGCGCCAGCGACACGATGATCAGCAGCACCGTCAGCCAGCCGAGTACCGAGATCAGATCCCGCGCCGTGCTGTCTCCCAGAGCGCGTTGAAGCGGCGCGAGCAGCGGTCGCCACGCCGAACCGAGCGAGACCATCCGCGCGGCCTCACGCGCGGGTCGCAGCGCGGTGCCGCCGTACGGAAGGTAGGCCAGAGCCCCTGCGAGCGCCGCGCAGAGCACGAAGAAGGCCGCGTCGCGAGGGCGGCGTCGCAGCCCCCAGAGTCCGGCGAGAACAGCCAGTCCGAGGGAAAGCTTCACCGCGCAGCCGAGCCCCGCCAGCGCACCCGCGAGCGCGGCGCCCCGAGCATCTCGCCGCACGTGCAGTACGTACAGCGCGGCGACGGCGAAGCACACCGCGAACGCATCCAGGTGCGCGGCGTTGACCGTCTCCAGAAGCAGCAGCGGATTCAGCCCGAACAGCACGGTCACCCTGACCGGATCGCCGATCCGGCGCAGCATCGCGCCCATCGCCAGGTAGGCCGCGGCGCCGAGCAGAGCGAGCACGAACACCGTGGTGTGCACCGACGCCCGGCCGATCCACGAGGCCAGCGCCTGCTCTCCGGTCGCGATCGGCCCATAGACGGAGGAGGTGTTCGTCCACGGGGGCTGAACGGCCAGGCCGATCGGATCACCGTGTGCCGCGAGCGTGCGGGCGGTCTGCGTGTAGGGATCACCCCCGGTCGTCACCAGACGGCCGTAGGCCGCGTAGACGAGGTGGTCGGCGGAAAGCATCGGCGGTACGAGCACCATCGCGCCACAGGCCGCGTAGGAGCCCGCAATCAGAGCCCTGAGCGAAGGCGCCCAGCCGCGCCCGAGCGCGGACCGCGCGCACAGCAGGCCGGCTGCGCCGAATCCGAGCGCGAGATCGGCCAGCAGGGTCACCAACCAGGCCGGTGGCGAGACGGAAAACCAGAACGGTGCGCTGACGACGCGCCCGGGCAGCGGCGCCTCGGCCGCGGACGGCCCGAGCGATCCGACGAGCACTATCAGCGTGATGGAACCGGCGATCAAGGCGAGTGCGATCCGGCCGCGCACGCTCGCCGCGCATGCTGAACGCCGCTGTGGATCTGCCGCGCAGCGCGCCGCGCCAGCGGACGGGCAGGCGCCTATCGCCGTTTCCGCATCCGTCATCGCGGCCTCCACGGCGACCGCGCCGCCGGCCGCACGGCGACGTGGGCGGCCGGGCCGATCCCTGCGGGCACCGTCATGCCGAGCGGCGACCGCGCCAGGACGCCGGGCGCAACTCGGCCGGAATGCGCCGTACCGCCAGCGCCAGCGCGACATCGCGGTACTGCCGGGCCCGGTGCAGCTGAGCCGCGAGATCGGTTCCGGTGACCCGGTGCCGGAAGTCCACCTCGACCTCCACGATCCGATGGCCGGCCCGCAGGACGTCGATGGTCAAGCCGGTCTCCACACCGAAGCCGCGCGCCAGCGGCAGCGCCGCCTCGAACGCGGCCCGGCTCAGGCAACGCTGTCCGGACAGCGGCTGGCGCGCGTCGAAACCGACCGCGGCGCGAATGCCGTCGCGGGCCAGGCGAACCACGAAGCCGTGGCCGCCGCCGGGCTGCGGCGGCAGCGTGGCGATGGTCATGCCGGCCGCTCCGGAACGCACCGGCTCGGCCAGCGCGGCGGCGTTGCCCGCGGTGGCCTCCAGGTCGCCGTCCAGGAACAGCAGCAGCCGCGGCTCGGCCCGGCCTTCTCGCGCCTCGATCGCGGCGAGCGCGGCCGCGCCGGTCTCCATCGCCGCCGCCTTGCCGCGGTTGCGCGCGTGCCGGACCACGATCGCGCCGCTCTCGCGGGCGGTGCGGGCGGTGGCGTCCGCGGAACCGTCGTCCACGACCAGCACCAGGTCCACGCCGGGCACCTTCGCCGCGGCCTCGACCGTCGCGGCGATCCTGGCCTCCTCGTCGTACGCCGGGATGATCACGGCGAGGTCACTGATTTCCACGATTCGATCCTATGCCGTCACGATCCGGCAAAACCGCAGTCCGCAAGAGTGAATCGACTACCGATCGGACGCATCGCGGGACTAACATTCGGTCCAGTGCTGATCCGGTGTCCATCCGATCAGACCATTGATCCTTCTCTTCTCATCGCTTCCCCGCTCGAAGGGGGCCGCCCTCCATGCCGGAGACCGCCGGACTCGCCCGTAACCACGACTCCGCGCAACTGCGCCCCCGCCACGTGCGCACACTCGCGCTGGCCGGTGCGGTTGTCGGCGTCGTGGTGTTGCCCATCGCGGCGGCGCAGGCGAGCCCTCCCGTGAAGAACCATGACATGCCGGCCTCAGCCAACGGTCAGGGTACGAACAGCGGGCAGGCGGCGGATCAGGTCTCCGCGACGGCGTCGCCCTCAGCCGGCGCCGGCGCGCAGGCGCTGGCACCCGAGTTCTGCGGGGCTCCGGTCTCGGCGACGGTAGCCGGCGGGACGCTGCGCGTTCAGGCGTGCGTCGACCAGTCCGCCGGATCCGCGGCGGCGAGGGTGTACGTCGAAAACGGCACCGGCGCCGACCAGACGGCCGTGCTGAACCTCGCGCGCGCCGACGGAAGCACCGTCCAGGTGCGGTGCACGATCGCGGCCGGCGATGCCGCAGGCGTGTGCTCTACCAGCCCGACCGCGGTCGGTGGCGGCAGCGGCGCGTACAACGCGATCGCCGAGCTCGCCGCGCAGGGCGTCCCGCTGTCCGCCGGGGTCGTGCATGTCGAGTCGGGGCTGGTCGCCGCAGCCGAGGCCCAGAGCAACGGCCAGTGACGGCTCCTGGCCGCCGGCAGGCGCAAGCGTAAGACGGGACGCGACGGCGCAATTCGGTACCCGAAATCGCCCTCGACGTGACTTACGCGGCGTTTCGGATGCCGTTGACACAGTTGTCAGTAGGCTCGCGCGCGCATTCCGGCGATGTGGTTACTGTCTGGTAGCTTTTTGCGTACGCTGGCGATGATGAGTACTACCCCTTCGGTGCCCACGGCCAATGGCGGCCGTTCCCGCCCTCTGCGTCTGAGCGAGCGACAGATCCTCGACGCGGCGCGGGCCTGCGTTCTTTCCGCAGGGGTGCACGACACGACGCTCAATGACGTTGCACGGCGCGCTGGTGTCAGCCGGATGACGCTGTATCGCCGCTACTCCGACATCGGCTCGCTCATCAGCGAGGTGCTCGGGCACGAGTTCGCGCGGATCCTGCGCGAGCACACCGCTGAGCCCGCGGACGGCCCGCCCGATCCGCGCCAGGCCCGCAGCCGACTGGTGGACACGGTGCTCAACGTGGTGCGCGCCTTTCACGCTGACCCGCTGATGCACCAGGTGCTCCAGGCCGAGCCGGAGATTCTGATGCCGTATCTGGTCAACCGGTTCGGCAGCACCCAGCAGATCGCGGTCACGCTGCTCGCGCACCGGCTGGACGCAGGTTACCGGGACGGTTCGATCCGGCGCGGCTCGATCGCGGTGCAGGCGCACACGATAGTGCTGACGGCGCAGGCCTTCATCGTCTCGGCGGCGGCCAGCGGGCCGGTCCCGGTCTCCCGGCTGCTGGTCGAGTTGGGCTCGATGCTGGACGCCTACCTGTCGCCTCGGGTAAGCGAGATCGACGGTGCCGGCGTGGCCGCGAACGGGAGCGGCCCGGTCGCCGGCGACGGGGGATGCGCCGGCGACCGGGCCGCACCCGACCTTACCCCGAACGCGTAGCGCGTTCGCAAGGCCACCGAGCGGATTAAGCTTGAGATTTGAGGTCTACAAGATCTTTTGTGGCGTGGTGGTGTGATCGCCTGACAACGGGCACGGCCACCTGGCATTCTTCGGATCTGTTCTAAGGAATCGAAGAAAGGTCGGGTGGCCGTGGG
>NZ_JAGSXH010000177.1 GCF_018283645.1 Actinocrinis puniceicyclus
CTCCCCGACCCACAGCCCCAGGATGTCGCGGCACCCGTCCACATCCACGCCCAGGGCGACGTACACGGCCTTGTTCGCGACCTTCCCGTCGCGGACCTTGACGTGGATCGCGTCGCAGAACACCACCGGGTACACCTCGTCCAGCGGGCGGCTGCGCCACTCGGCCATCGTCTCCAGGACCCGGTCGGTGATCGCCGAGACGGTGTCCTTGGACGCCTCGACCCCGAACACCTCGTGCAGGTGGGCTGCGACCTCCCCGGTGGTCAGGCCCTTGGCGACCAGGGAGATGACCATCTCGTCGATCCCGGAGGTGCGCCGGGAGCGCTTGCCCACCACGGCCGGGGCGAACGTGCCGGCGCGGTCGCGCGGCACGTTCACGGCCACCGGGCCGATCTCGGTGCGCAGCGTCTTGCGTCGGGTGCCGTTGGCGCGGTTCGCCCCCGACGCGGCGGCCAGGTGCTCGTCCAGCTCGGCGGTAAGCGCGGCCTCGAGCACCGCCTTGGTGATCGGCACCAGCAGCCCGTCGGCGCCCAGCAGCTTGAGCCCGCCGTCGGCGGCCTGCTCGCGGGCGGCCGCCGCCAGCCCGGCCAGGGTGTCCGGGTCGATCAGCTCGACCAGGTTCTGCGCGAAGTCAAGGCTCACACCGTCGGATCCTGCGACCGTCGCCTGGTTGGTGTCAATAGCGGTGTTAGTCATACGAATCATCCCTTCGTGACCGGATGTTTCGCTTCCGCACCGTTATCGAGACAGACCCACCGTGCTGTATGAAAAGTGTCGGGAATTGCATCAGGCGGGAGCGTTGTCGCTGGTCGCCTGATGAGGCTGATGCTTGCGCCGATGTCTCAGAGGCTTCATGGATGGGTTCTGACCTGCGTGACTTGCACGGCGCCTGCGTCTGATGCATGATCCTGCCCTCTGATGGTCGCGACTGGTTGGGTCGGAGGGGCTTGTGGGACGGGGCGGGTTGGCAGGTTCCGCGCACCTGGAACTCGTCTCGGGAGTGGTGCATCTGCGTCCGCAGGACGCGATGTTCGAGGCAATGCTGCGCGGTTGGTGCGCCCAGCAGACGGCCCGGGGCCTGCAGCAGGCGACGATCGAGGCGCGGGAGAAGCTGGTGCGCCGGTTCCTGGAGTTCACTAACGCATATCCGTGGCAGTGGACCCCGGGCGACGTGGATGAGTGGACGGTGTCGCTGACCTCGGAGAAGCATCTGGCGCCGTCTACGATCCGCGGGTACCAGACGGATCTTCGCCTGTTCAGCGAGTACGTGACCGACGGCCGCTACGGCTGGGCGGTGGAGTGTGACAAGGCGTTCGGCACCTTCCCGGTGGCGATCTGCCACGAGTGGAACACGATCGCCCACCTGAACGAGTACGAGGGCAACCCGGAGGCTCGCCCGTTCACCCGCGAGGAACTGCAGCGATTCCTCGACTATGCCGACGACCAGGTCGAGCGGGCGGTGCGGGTCCGGCGCAAGGGGGCGTTGGCGGCGTATCGCGATGCGACGATGTTCAAGGTCCTCTACGCCTGGGGACTGCGGCGCACCGAGTGTTCGAAGCTCGACCTGGTCGACTTCGGGCGCAATCCGGCCGCCCCGGAGTTCGGCCGGTTCGGGATGCTGCACGTGCGCTACGGCAAGGCGGTGCGCGGCCAGCCGCCGCGGCGGCGCAACGTGCCGTCGGTGATGGGCTGGGCAGTGGATGCGGTGGCCGACTACGTCGAGAACGTCCGACCGAGGTTCGATTGCGCCGAGCATCCGGCGCTGTGGGTGACCGAACGGGCCGGCCGACTTCAACCGGCGGAGATCAACGCCCGGTTCGTCGCCTACCGCGACGCGCTCGGACTGCCGAAGGTGCTCACGCCGCACTCGCTGCGGCACTCTTGGGTGACCCACCTGACCGAGGACGGGGTCGACCGCCGGTTCATCCAGGAAGCTGTCGGGCACCGGTGCGATACGTCCACGGCCATTTACACCCACGTGAGTGGAGACTTCATGAACACCGCGCTGCGCAAGGCACTGACACCGGCGTTCGAGGCCCCCGCGCCGCGGCGGGAGGGCCGGTAGATGACCTCGCTGCTGGACTACCGGTGGAACCTGCGGCAGGTGATGGCCACCCGCGGAATGTTCCAGACCACTGATCTGACCGGACCGCTGGCCGAGCGCGGGATCCAACTCTCCTCCAGCCAGGTCTACCGCCTGGTCGTCGAACGCCCCGAACGGCTGAGCTTGAAGGTATTGATGGCTCTGATGGACATCCTCGAGTGCCGGATGGACGAGCTGATCGAGCCAGTGGCGGCGCCCGGTGCCGCGGCCCGGCCGAAGAAGGCCGTCGGCGCCGAGACGAGCATCGGGCACCTGCGCCCCCGGCGCGCCCGCATAACCGCGGTGGGCGAGGAGTAGGACGTGGTCACGCCCCTCGCGCCGCAGGTACTGGCCGACCCGATCGCCGTGATCGTCGACGCGGTCGGGGCGGTCGAGCCTGCGCTCGAGCGGGAGGCGGTGACCGCGACGGTCGCCGGGCTTGCCGGCGGTCGGCACAAGCGCCGCCTTCTGGCCCAGGCGCTGCTCGATAGCCCAAAGGTCCTTCGGGACGGGCGCTCTCCGGCGCCGCGGGCGATCGGGGATCTGTTGCTGGCACTGCGCCAGCTCGGCGCCGAGAAGATCGCGCCGCCGGCGTGCGCAGACTGCGGCAAGCATCTTCGCACCCTGCAACGCCGCGGCCAGGACTGGTACTGCACGGTGTGCATCGCCGCGCCGGGCCCGTGCGCTGCCTGTGGGAAGACGAAACAACTGGTCTTCCGCGACCGGCAGGGACAGCGGCGCTGCGCCCAGTGCCCGCCGGTAGAAGGCAAGGATCCCGCCGAGTTGCTGCTCGATGTCGTGATCGGCATCGACCCTTCCGTGACTCCGAGCATCATGGCCGAGGCGGTCGCGGCTGTCGCCAGCCGCCCCGGGAACCGCCGCCACCTGGCCTGGGCGATCGAGCAGCGGCCGGAGCTGCTGATGGGTGCGGGCGCCGAAGCCCCGATCCCCTCGGTCCTGCGCTTGATCGAGGTTCTCGCCGATGCCGGGGTGCAGAACATCGTCCGGCCGGTCTGCCCCGGCTGCCGCCGGGCGATCAGCCTGCACCGGAAGATCAACGGGCTGTGGCTGTGCCGGACCTGCGTCGCCCACTCCCGGGCCGTGACCTGCACTGGATGCGGCGCCGTGCGCGAACCCGGAACCCGGGACGAATACGGACGCCCGCTGTGTCCAGCCTGCTTGATCAACGACCCGGCCAACCACGAGACCTGCGTCAAGTGCGGTCGTCACCGGCCGGTGAGCAACCGGACAGCGGACGGGCCGCTGTGCGCGAACTGCCGCCCTCTGACGATCGCGACCTGCAGCATCTGCGGCGCCCACGGACCGACGCTGGCTTCGAAGACCACGGGCAAACCGTGGTGCACCGCCTGCGCCCAGCGCTGGGCGATCTGTTCGGGCTGCGGCCAGATGCGCTCGATCCGCGGCGGAACGCGCACCGAGCCCCTGTGTTCGACCTGCACCCGTCCTGACGCCGAGTTCTGGCGTGAATGCCAAGACTGCGGCGAGACCGGACGCATCCACCTCGGACGCTGCGCCCGATGCGCGCTTGAGCAGAAGCTGTGTGAACTGCTCGGCGATCAGACCGGGCAGATACGCCCGGACCTGCGGGTTCTGTATCAGACACTGGCCACCACACCAAGGCCGCACACCGCCGCCGCATGGTTGACCAAGAGCACTGCTCCACAGATCCTGCGCAACATCAAAGACGGCGAGAAGCCGCTGACCCACGCCACCCTCGACGAACTGCCCACCGGCAAGACCGTCGAGCACCTGCGCTCCGTCCTGGTCGCTATCGGCACCCTGCCACCGCGCGACGAACAGCTGGCGCGGCTCGAACGGTGGATCGCCCAGACGATCGCCAAACGGGAGGACTCCGACGAGCGCGGCGTGCTGCACCGCTACGCCACCTGGCACGTCGTGCGCCGACTGCGCGGACGCCTGAACGGAACCGAGGCTACCTACGGCCAACTCACCACCGCCCGCCGCAACATCACCGCCGCCATAGCGCTGCTCGACGAGCTCGCCGGCCGCGGCACCACCCTGGCCACCGCCCGCCAGCGCGACCTCGACGCCTGGCTCGCCGACTCGGAAACCCCGAACCGGAAGGAAGCGGGCAACTTCATACGCTGGGCCAAGCGCAACAAGCTGACATCTCTCGACTTCGCCGCAGTCCGCTGGATGGGCCCGACCGGCGTCATCGATACCGAAACCCGCTGGAAGCAGGCTCGCACCCTGCTGCACGACGAGAACCTTGAGCCCGAAGACCGCGTTGCCGGACTGCTGGTCCTGCTCTACGCCCAGCGGACTGCGACCATCAGCCGCCTGACTCTCGACCACCTGCGCACAGGGCCAGGCGGCGTGCACCTGTGCTTCGGTGAGGAACCCATCCTGCTGCCAGAACCCCTCGACGGCGTGGTCCTGAGCCTCGCCGCGACCCGTACCGGGCATGCCACGATCGGAGAGAGCGGACAGTCCACCTGGCTTTTCCCCGGCGGCCAGCCCGGGCGGCCGATCAGCGCCTACCGCCTCGGCGAACGCCTCCACGAACTCGGCATACGCCCCAGCCGAGCCCGTTCTACCGCACTGTTCCAACTGGCCACCGAACTGCCCGCCGCGGTACTTGCTCGCATGCTCGGCATCCACATCGCGGTCGCGGTCGCCTGGCAGCGAGCCAGCAGCGGCGACTGGACGAACTACGCCGCCGAGATCGCACGGCGAGCCGACCGCAACGAGCACCCAGACCAGCGAGAACGGTGACCTACTGTGCGGACCTACCGCTATAAAGTGCAGACCAGCGCGTTCGGGCTGTTCCTTGGCATCGGCGCTGAGGTGCATCGTTCGCAGGATCCGCCTGCCATCGGCCACCGTGCCGGCACTCGAGTCTGGCTGGATGCCTCCAACATCACCGACACCTTCCGCGGCAAGCCCCTGCTTCTGAATGAGCACGAGATCGACTGGCTGCTGGCCGGCCTGCGCACTGTCGCGGACGAGATCGAGTCGATCGAGACGACCGGACACATCCTCATCACGGTACGTGCCCTTGAGATAGTCGAAACCGACTACGACGAAGTCGCCCTCGCTCCGGCCGTAGCGGAATGGGCGGCAGCCGAGTTCGGCCTGGCTCCAGGACGCGGACGCATCACACGCGACACGGGCACCGGCCGATACAGACTCGAGTGGAACGCGTGACCGACCACGGCCAACAACACGACCTTCAAGACACAGATACGGCACGCATTCCGACAGTTCTGATACCTGACGTCGCCAGAGGGACTCGAAGACCTTCTCAACAGCACCAACACCACCCCTGGGGCCGCAGCCGCCAACCTGGAAACCAACGGCTTCACCCAACTGCTCACCTACCTCCAGGCCACCGGCACCACCACCATCGCCGCCGGTCTAACCCCCTGCGACGGCTACACCGGAGACGGCGCCACCACCAACGACCCCTGCACCGCCACCGTCGACGGCAACCGCACCGACACCAACAACTGGCTCAACGGGAACAACCCCCAAGGCCTTAACCCCTGGTCGACGCCCCCGCTCTACTACACCGACCCCGACACCGCCATCGGCATCCCCGACACCAGCAACAGCGAGATCAAACTCCACCCCGACGCCGCCATCGGCACCAGCAACGGCAACACCACCCCCGACTACGCCAACCTCACCCTCGCAGGCTACGGCGCCCTGACCAACGCCATCCTAGGCGCCCAAGACACCTGGCTCATGAGCGACGGCGCCGGCCCCACCGCCAACGACACCGCCACCAACACCGGCAACGCCTACCTCGCGGGCGACACGCTCACCGGTGCGAACCCCCTCACCCTCAACAGCACCTACACCTGGACCAACGACGCCACCCGCGGCACCGCCCTGACCCTGGACGGCATAACCGGATACGGTGCGGCAAGCAACCCAATCGTCAACACCGTGCCCGGTGCCCAGATCTACACCCCGCAAAGCTTCACCGTCTCCGGCTGGGTCAACCTCACTTCCCTCCCGACCCGCAACGCCGCCGTCGCCACACAAAACGGCACAACCAACAGCGGCTTCTACCTCGGCTACAACTACGCTCGCGCCAACAAACCAGCCTGGGACTTCTACTTCGCCACCGCCGACACCATCAATCCCGGATTCAAAGACGCCACCACCTCAACCGCGAGCACAGGCTGGACGCACCTGGTCGGCGTCTACAACGCCGCGACCAAAACCGCTCAGCTGTATGTCAACGGCGCCCTCGCCGCCACCGCCACCGGTATCACCGAATGGCAATCGACCGGAGCGTTCACCGTCGGCAGAGACCTCTACAACGGCAACCCAACCGACTACTTCCCCGGCGAAATCAGCAACCTGCAAGCCTTCAACTACGCCCTGAGCGCACCCCAGATCACCGCCCTCCACGACCAAATCCAGTAATCCGGAGGTGTGACCACCCGTGCCCAGGCCCCGCAACCGGCCTGGGCACGGCCGTGACAGGGCATACGCGATATTTATCGTGCCGACACGGCACCCTCTGGGCCCGGACCGACAAAGAAGCTTGATTGCCGTCTCCAGACTGCCAGTACGGCAGGATCAGCAGCTGGTGCAGCACCGGAATAGCATCTATCGCCCGGCATCGGGGCATAGCGGACGCTTATGCGGGTACAGATTCGGGCGAATCGTGACAGAGATATACGACCACCGACTAGGGGTCAAGGGGTCGCAGGTTCAAATCCTGTCAGTTCGACGCTGTATGTGCAGGTCATGGCCGGTAACCGGTTTACGGTTACCGGCCGTTTTCGCGCCGGAAGCAGCACGTGGTGCAGCAGCTGCCACGAGATGGAGAGTCTCCGGCGGCGCGAAGAAGGCTCTCCGGCGTCAAAAACGTCAAAGCGTCACGGCCTTGATCTGTGCCTGGGTCACCCGCGCCTGATCAAGTGCGTTTCGGGTGTCATCGCCTTAAGAAGCTGTCTCACATCCTGTGATGTTGGCCTGTCTCGCCTGATGGTCAGTCAGGCGGCGTGACGAAGGCTCCTGCTTACTGGTGGTGTTCTCGACGCACCCCGGCATCAGGAGCCTTCCGTGTCATCTTCCCCCATGCCCGCATCCGATGTCATCGCTTCAGGTCGGCGGCCCTGCTGCCGGTACGCGCGGTTCCACGCGGAGCGTCCGCGACGCGAGCGGTTCTACCCCGGCGACATGACCGACGCCGAATGGGCGATCCTCGAGCCGCTGCTGCCGACGCCGGCGTGCACCACCGCGGGCGGCGGGCACCCGGAGCGCTACTGCCGCCGGGAGATCGTCGACGCGCTGCGCTACCTGGTGGACCAGGGCTGCAAATGGCGCGGGCTGCCGCGGGACTTCGCCCCGTGGAAGCGGGTCTACGCCTACTTCCAGCGGTGGGAGAAGGCGCAGGTCACCGAGCAGGTCGTGGACGAGTTGCGCAGGCGGGTGCGCGTGGCGGTCGGCCGGGATCCCGAGCCGAGCGCCGCGATCGTGGACTCGCAGTCCGTGCGCGCCGCCGCCACCGTCGGCGTGGGCTCGCGCGGCTGGGACCAGGCCAAGAAGGTCACCGGCCGCAAGAGGCACATCGCGGTGGACACCCTGGGCCTGCTGATCTGCGTGGTCGCGGGACCGGCGAACGTGCAGGACCGGGACGCCGCCCGGGTACTGTTCGCGCTGCTGCGCCTGGTATGTCCCACGGTCAGGCTGGTGTGGGCCGATGGCGGATACGCTGGGGAGTTGGTGAAGACCGCGAAGCGGTACTGGTCGCTGGCTGTCGAGATCGTCAAGCGCTGTGATGCGGCCACCGGCTTCGTGGTGCTGCCGCGCCGGTGGGTGGTCGAGAGGTCGTTCGCCCACCTGGCCAACGCCCGGCGCACCGTGCGCGATTACGAGCGGTTCGAAGAGACCCACGAGGCGATGGTGCGCTGGGCGGCGATACGCATGATGACCCGCCTCGCCGCCCAGCACGCCGCATGATCAGAAGAAGCGGGACAGCTTCTAAGAAAATCGAGTGCAGCACGAGGAGCAGCACGAGCCCGTCGCCGCCCCACCCGCTCAGGGCGGCACCCAACAAAGGCAGATTCACCGTGCTGCTCTGGGTGCTGCTCCTGCTGCTCACCGCAGGGGCGTGTGCTGTCACAGTCCCACCTCTCGGGCGATGCACACGACGCCGTGGTGCCCCCAAAAGCCGGTTCGAGGCGATCGCGGTGATGGCCGACGAGGGACTGCCGGTGCAGCTGGCGTCCCGCGTACTGCGTGTCTCAGAGTCCAGGTACTAACGGTGGAAGACAGGACCAGGTGGGACAGTCCTTCGTCCCGGGCCCGCCCGAGTGCCTCATGCAGATCAGGGGCCTAAGCCGGAGCAATGCTTGGAACCTGTGGATCGGCTCGGTGAGGGCGTACCCTCCCGAGTGATCGAATCCAAGGTCATCGAGTAGGCCGACGCGCCAACGTCGGCTGGGAGGGCACGCCCATGCTTACCGTAGT
>NZ_JAGSXH010000178.1 GCF_018283645.1 Actinocrinis puniceicyclus
ACTGACGATCCCACCGACACCGTGAGCACCAACGCCCTGCCCGGCTGACCCCGGGCAGGGCGTTTCCGTCACCATGCGGCCCCAGCATCGATGCCGCCGACATCCTCATCTTCAACGTCGGGCAACACCCGTGACACCGGTGAACGTTTACCCATCGCAGCTTCAGATATGTGCGCACCAGCCAGGGCCTTACCGTGAGCGGTGAATCCTTGACGGTATAAGGCAGGAAACGCGGAATCACGCGGTCCGGCTCGAATCCGGCCATTCGCATGCCCTCGACCAGACTCCGATCCGTGAGCGGGAGATGGTGATCGAAATAGTCCCAGTAACTGCCCGGCAGGAAACGCAGGTTCGGCATCAGGACGAGCAGCCGGCCGCCCGGGACGAGCACGCGGGCGCACTCCTCGAGCGTGCGAAGGAGCGTCCGCTTGTCCGGAAGATGCTCGAAGAAGTTCGAGGAGAACACCACGTCGACCGAGGCGGAGGCGATGGGTGACAGGTCGTCGCTGGCCGTCAGCACCACGTGCACGCCCTCCTGCGCGAAACGTGGAGTCTCGGGGTTCAAATCGACGGCCACTCTCCGCGGCGCGGGGCACGCGTTGATGAACTCGCATCGCCCGGCGCCGAGATCGAGAACAGTGTCTCCGGAGCCGATGTACGGACTCAGGAATCGACGGCAGAGCGTTTCCCACATGTGGCGTTTGGCCGTCAGCTCCGCGTCCGTGAAACGGGCTTCGTAGAGCTTGGCCAGCTCGGGGCCTGTGAGCATGAGTTGACCTTCATCGACCGTCGATTTCACGCCGCAGATGATCCCCGATGTGACTGTCGGTAGCAAATCGACTTCACTCCGGAGACGTACCTGGTGCTCTCTCACAGTTTTCGCAAAGCCGTTGCCCCGGCGCGGCCCGGACTGCGAAACACGGCGACCACGGGCGTGCGTGGCCGATGCGCCCGTGCCGTGCGCGGGCCGCGGCGAGTCCGCGGCTCGGCACCGCCCCCTTCCGCGAACACACATACCCCATGGGGTATAGTCGTGGCATCGTGAACCCGAAAGGAGACATCAATGTGTCGGCGTGCTACCTGTAGGACCTGTGGCAAGGCGACGTACAAGGGCTGCGGCATGCATGTGGAGCAGGTGCTCGCCGGGGTGCCGCGCTCGCAGCGGTGCAGCTGCGACAGCGACCAGAAGCACGAAGGCGGCGGCCTGCTCGGGCGGCTGTTCGGTTCCCGCCAGTCCTGAGCCAGTCCTTAGCCCCGAGAGGAGACTGCCTCTCAAGCGAACGGGCGATGCTCGGCCGGGTGGCGTATCGCGCCTGCGGTCGCGGTGGGCGGCGTGCGGTCGGGTGCACGAGGATGGGCCGGGGCGGTGCAAGCACGGCGGGCGCGCTGCCCGCCGGTTCCCGGCGAGGAGTGGTCGGTATGGACGAATCGCACGTCTCTCCCCCGCCCCCCGAGCCGGCTGCGCAGCCTGCACCGCAAGGCGACGAGTCCGACGCGCGGCTGGTGGCGGTGGGCACACGTCCGGCGATCCGGTTCGAGCGGGTGCTCGACGCCGGCCCGCGAGAGCTCTGGCGGGCGCTGACCGAGCCGGAGGGGTTGCGCGGATGGTTCCCCTGCTCGGTGACGGCGCAGCGCTGGGAGGTCGGCGGCGCGTTGACCTTTGCCTTCCCAGGGCGCGCCGAGTTCACCACCGAAGGGGTGGTGCTCGAGTGCGAACCTCCGCGCACCCTGGCGTACCTGTGGGGTGAGGAGACGCTGCGCTTCGAGCTCACGCCTCTCGGGCTGGATGCCGCCTGCGGCACCCGGACGCGCCTGGTCGTGCTCGACGAGCTGTTTGCGCCGGTGGCGGCGCGCAACGCGGCCGGCTGGCACGTGTGCCTGGACCGCCTGGCCAGGCGCGCGCCCCCGCAGAATGAGCAGGGCGGCGCCGACGAGACATGGCAGCGGCTGTTCGCGCGGTATCGTGCCGCTTTCGAACCGGTGCTGGGGCCGCAGGATGGCCCGCCGGCGGACCGAGGCGAGGACAGCGGCGACGCGGCCGGCGCAGGCCGCGAGCAGGACCGGGGCTGAGCTGCGGCGCCGAACGTGTTCGCGCGGGGCCGAAGGGCCGCGGCGCGGGAGCGGCCCCGCGGCCGGCCGCGGGATTATCCTGAGATAGGTGAACGTTCAACAACGTGACGTTCGGAGTCGGCGGCCCTCCGGGGCCGGCGGCGTTTTCTCCAGGAGGATTGCGATGCCTGCCGTGACCGTGGACAGCACGCTGGAACTCGCGCGGGTGCCCGTACCGGGCGAGGGTGCGCGCCAGCGGCCGGTGCGCTCGGTGACGAGCGCGCCCGCCGGGTTCGAGGGCGAGGGCTTTCCGGTGCGGCGCGCCTTCGCGGGGGTCTCGCTCAGCGACCTGGACCCGTTCATCCACATGGACCAGATGGGCGAAGTGGAGTACGCGCCGGGCGAGCCGAAGGGCACCCCGTGGCATCCGCACCGCGGCTTCGAGACCGTCACCTACATGATCGACGGCGAGTTCGAGCACTCCGACTCGCACGGCGGCGGCGGGAAGATCACCGACGGCGCCACGCAGTGGATGACCGCGGGCAGCGGGATCCTGCACATCGAGACTCCGCCGGAGCAGCTGGTGGTCTCGGGCGGCCTGTTCCACGGCATTCAGCTGTGGGTGAACCTGCCCCGCGCCAACAAGTGGAACCCGCCGCGCTACCAGAGCATCGAGGGCAGCCAGGCGACGCTGCTCTCCTCCCCCGACGGCGGCGCGCTGGTGCGGCTGATCGCGGGCGAGGTCGCCGGGCACACGGGCCCGGGCAGCACGTTCACGCCGATCACGATGATCCACGCGACGCTGCGGCCGGGCGCGCAGCTGGTGCTGCCGTGGCGGGAGGACTTCAACGCGCTGGTCTACAGCCTTTCCGGGCACGGCTCGGTGGGCGCAGCGGGCCGGCCCATGCACACCTCGCAGCTGGCGGTGTTCGGCCCGGGCGATGCGCTGACGGTGGCGGCTGGTACGAAACCGGACGGCCGCACCCCGGACTTCGACGTGCTGATCCTGGGCGGGCGCCCGATCCGCGAGCCGGTGGCGCACTACGGGCCGTTCGTGATGAACACCAAGCAGGAGCTGATCCAGGCGTTCGAGGACTTCCAAGCGGGGCGGATGGGCGTGATCCCGGCGGGCCGGACGCCGCACACGCAGCCGGGTGAGCGTGCCCCGCGATGACGCCTGGATGACGCTCGGGTCAGGCTGCGGTCCGATCACCGCGGGACCGCGGCCCGGCCGTGGGACTTCCGGCTCGCCCCGGTGGCGCGGCGGGCCGGTGTGAGGCGCGGCGCGCCTGCGGAAACCCCCTCCATCCGCGGGCGCGCCGCTACGTGTGCCGGGACCGGCGGATTTCGCCGCTCCCGGCGGCGCGCAAGTCAGTCAGCGGGCGGCTGTTGGTCCTCGGGGGGCTCATCGTCGCGCAGGATGGGGCTGTCGACATTGGAGAGGATCGCGGCCAGCGGCGGGAGCAACGCGGCCGCGGCGCTCATGGCGACGGCGGCGGCGACCGAGACGAGCCGGATCCAGCCCCAGGCGAGGATCAGCAGCAGCACGCAGGCGCCCATCATCACCAGGTAGCGGCGGTGCCGCGTGCGCGCCGTGGCGGGGCCGCGCGGGCCTTGTTCGGGGTGTTCCGGCGGCAGCGGCCGGTACGGCGGTATGCCGGGCCCGGGCTGGTAGTGCGGCCCCTGGCGGATGCGATGCGCGACGAGCACGACGTTGGCCAGCGCGATCAGGCACAGGGCGGCGAAGGCCCAGGTCAGCGGTCGACTGCCGAGCAGCGCGAAGAGAACGACGCCGGCCAGGCCGTTGGCCAGCCCGGTCAGCGCGAGGGCCAGGCGCAGGCGCAGGGGGCTGCGGGCGTGCACCGGTTCGTCGCCGCTGCGGACTCGGTGGCGGTAGATGCCGGTAGGGCCGCTCTCGCTCACGGTGTCAGGCGCCTTCCGATCGTGCGACGCGGGACGCGGGGGTTCGGCACGCAGGGCTGCACGAGTGTGCGAATCACGGGCCGGTCCGCCGTCCGGTCATGCGGCGGATACCCGTGGCGGTCGCGCATAATCGCGGGCATGGGACCTGATGATCGACGCACCGGCGCGGCGCGCGGCGGCCCGCACGGCGCGCGCACCTCGGCGCCGGCCGGCCCACCGGTGGCGGCGAGGGAAAGGGCACCGGCTGCGGGGGCGGCCGGGGAATGGTCCGATCCCGCGCGGACGCTGGGCGCGTGTGTGGAGGAGTTCCTGCGGGCGCGCCAGGCGCGCAAGCACGCGGTTAACACGCTGGCGGCCTACCGCCGGGACCTTGAGGCGATCGGGCAGCTGCTGGGGGCTCAGCACGGCGTCGAGGGCCCGGATCTGCCGGTCGAGGTGGTGACGGGCCGGGCGCTGCGGCAGGCTTTCGCCTCGTTCGCCCAGCCGCGCTCGGCGGCGTCGGTGGGGCGCGCGTGGTCGGTGTGGAACCAGTTCTTCTCCTTCCTGGTGGCCGACGCGGTGGTGCCCGGCAATCCGATGGGCACGGTGGACCGGCCGCGCCCGCCGCACCGCTTCCCCAAGCCGCTGCGCGGGACGGACACCCCCGAGCGGCTGCTCGCCTCGAGCGCGGCGCCGCCGGACCGGGTGCGACGGCGCAGGCCGTGGCCGGAACGGGACTTCGCGGTGGTGGCGCTGCTGCTGTGCGCGGGGCTGCGGTCGAGCGAACTGCTGGAGCTGACCGTCGCCTGCCTCGACGGGCGCGAGGGCGAGCGGTACCTGAAGGTGCGCGGCAAGGGCGGCAAGGAACGCTCGATTCCGGTGGAGCCGGAGCTGGACGAGGTGCTCGCGCAGTACTTGGAGTCGCGCCGGTCGCGTTCCGCGGGGCGGGCGCCTGCGCGCTCGGATCCGCTGTTCGTGGGGCAGGACGGCGCGGCGATGGGGCGCGGGGCGCTGCAGTACCTGGTGGGGCGGGCCTACCAGGAGGCCGGGGTTTCTTCACGCGTCCCGCAGGGCGCGCTGGTGCACGCGTTGCGGCACACGTTCGCCACGCGCCTGGCGGAGGACGGGGCCAGCGCGGTGGAGATCATGCGCCTGCTGGGGCACGCCTCGTTGACCACGAGCCAGAACTACATCGACGCCACGGCCCGCGAGCAGCGCGCGGCGGTGCGGGCGAACCGCACGCATCAGGCGCTGCGCTCGCTGCTCTCGGAGCACGAGGGCGACGGCGAGGCGCCGCACGCGGCCGGGCGGCCCGCGGCGGGCGGTGCTTGACGGCCCTGCGCGCGCCGGACGCCCGGCCGTACGATCACCAGGTGCCCGATGCCTCTTCCGTCTTCCCCGGCGCCTCAGCCGGCGGCGCCCCCTGCCCCGGCGGGCCGATGTCCGCGCGCGGCACGGACGGCGACGCCGCGCCACCGGTCGCGACAGCAGACCTGCTGCGGGCCGCGGCCGATCTCGCGGCCGCGCACCTGGCCGGCCTGGAAGGGCGGCCGGTGTGGCGCCCGATGCCCGCGGCGCTGCGCGACGCGCTGCTGAACGCGCCGCTGCCGTGCGACGGGCTCGCCGCCGGCGACCTTTTGGACGACGCCGCGCGGCAGGTGCTCGCGTATCCGATGGGCAACGGTCATCCGGCGTTCTTCGGGTGGGTCAACGCCGCGCCGCATCCGGCCGCGCTGGCGGCGGGGCTGCTGGCGGGAGCGTCCAATCCGTCGAGCGCGGGCGGGGACCACGCGGACGTGCCGCTGGAGCGGGCTGTGGTGCGCTGGCTGGCGGAGCTGGTGGGTTTCCCGCACGAGACCGGGGCCGGGCTGCTGACCTCCGGGGCGTCGATGGCCACGATCGTGGCGGTGGGTGCGGCGCGCCACCGGGCGCTGGAGCGCGCGGGCTGGGACGTGCGCGGACAGGGACTCGCGGGCGCGCCGCGGCTGACCGCGTACGCCACCGCGGAGGCGCATTCCTGCGTGCGCAAGGCGATCGAGCTGCTGGGGATCGGTGGCGCGGCGCTGCGCACCGTGCCGGAGGCCGGCGGCGGCGCTCAGGGGGCGCGGATGGACGTGGCCGCGCTGAGCGAACTGGTCGAGCGGGACCGGCGCGAGGGGCGGGTGCCGTTCCTGGTGGCGGCGAGCGCGGGCACGGTGAACACCGGGGCGATCGACCCGCTGGCGCAGATCGCGGCGGTGTGCGGGGCGCCGGGCGGCGCGGTGTGGCTGCATGTAGACGGCGCGTACGGGGCGTTCGGGGTGCTCGACGAGCGGGTCGCGGCGCGGTTCGCGGGTCTGGAGCGCGCCGATTCGCTGGCGCTGGACCCGCACAAGTGGTTGCAGGTGCCGATCGGGGTCGGGGCGCTGCTGGTCGCCGACCGGGAGGGGTTGCGCGCGGCGTTCTCGCTGGTGCCGCCGTATCTGCGGGACGAGTCGGGCGACGCGCTGGGGTGGTTGAGCGAGTACGGGATCGAGCAGACCCGGCAGTTTCGCTCGTTGCCGGTGTGGGCGTCGATCGCCTCGCGCGGCCGGGCGGGGCTGGCGCGGGACATCGCCGCGTGCAACGACGCGGCGCGGATGCTGGAGCGGTTGGTGCGCGAGGCGCCGGACCTGGAGCTGGCGGCGGCGGTGCAGTTGTCGATCGTCGCGTTCCGCTACGCGCCGGCGGGGGTCGCGCAGCAGGTGGTGGACCGGGTCAACGCCGCGTTGCCGGCCGCGGTCCAGCAGCGCGGGGCGGCGTTCGTGACCGGGTCGGTGTATGAGGGGCGGCCGATGCTGCGCGCGTGTGTGCTTAATCCGGCGACGCGGCTGGAGCATGTCCGGCTGCTGGTTCGCGAGGTGCGGGAGGCGGGCGCGCGCCTCTTGGAGCGGGAGGCGTGAGCCGCGGCCGGACGCCCGGAAGGTTGCGGGCGGGCGGCCGGTCGGGTGTCCGGGGCGGCGTGCTGCGGCGGCGCGCGATAATGGGGCACTGTGCCTCCTTCCCGCCGCGAGCGGCGCGCCGCCGCGCAGCCTGCGACCGCGTCGACGGCATCGGGTGTGGCGCGGCTGCTGCCGGATGTCGACTGCCCCGGCGCGCTGCTGCTGACGTTGGACGGGGTGCCGCAGTCGTATGTGGATCCGGACGATCCGGCGCGACTGGAGTTCGAGTACGTGCAACGGCTGGCGCACGTGGTGGACGCGGTGTTCCCCGCGGCGGCGCGGATCGACGCGGTGCATCTGGGAGGCGGGGCGCTGACCCTGCCGCGGTACCTGGCGCACAGCCGCCCGGGCAGCGGGCAGCTGGTGGTGGAGATCGACGCGCAGCTGATCGAGTTCGTGCGGGCGCGGCTGCCGTGGGACAGGCGCTGGCGGCTGCGGGTGCGCGCCGGGGACGCGCGCGAGGCGCTGGCCTCGCGGCGCGAGGGCAGCGCGGATCTGGTGGTCGCGGACGCGTTCGCCGGGGCGCGCACCCCGGCGCACCTGACGAGCGTGCAGTTCGTGGCGCTCGCGGCCGGGGTGCTGCGGCCCGGCGGGGCGTACGCGGCGAACCTCGCGGACGGCGCGCCGCTGGCGTTCGCGCGCGGTCAGGCGGCGACGGTGCGCGCGGTGTTCCCGCACGTGGCGCTGATCGCGGAGCCGGCGGTGCTGCGGGGGCGGCGCTTCGGCAACCTGGTGCTGGCCGGGGCGCGCGAGCCGCTGCCGGTGGCCGAGTTGGCGCGGCGCGCGGCCGCGGACCCGTTCCCGGCGCGCGTGACCGCGGGCCGCGAGCTCGAGGAGTGGATCGCGGGGGCGGCGCCGGTGACGGACGCGGACGCGGTGCCCTCCCCCGCGCCGCCGCCGGGTGCGTTCGAGCTTTGAGGATCGGCTGACGCGGCACTGTGCGGTAAGGGGCGCAGTGGGTGGCGGGTACTTGCGTGTGGGGTCGGGCCGGGTGATGATGGCGCGACTGTGGTCGTGTCGTGGGGTGTGGGAGGACGTGGGCCGTGCTCGGGACGGTGAACCTGCCGGAGTACGTCGCCGGCGCGGCGGTGGTCATTGTGCTGCCGGGGCCGAACTCGCTGTACGTGCTGTCGGTCGCTGCGCGCCGCGGCGTGCGCACCGGGTACCGCGCGGCGGGCGGGGTGTTCCTCGGTGACAGCACCCTGATCACGGTCACCTCGTTGGGCGCCGCGTCGCTGCTGGCGCGCTGGCCTCTGGCGTTCGACGCGGTGAAGTATCTTGGCGCGGCGTACCTGGCGGTGCTCGGCGCGGGGATGCTGCGCTCGTCGGTGCGCTCGCTGCGCGCGCGGCGGGTAGGGC
>NZ_JAGSXH010000179.1 GCF_018283645.1 Actinocrinis puniceicyclus
AGTTCTGTGAGAAGACTCGATTCAAGGGCAGGGGCCGTCGTGCTGTCCAGGGTTTCCGCGTAAGTCACAGCCTGTGAATTATGCCGCCCACCTGCGACTACACGAATGAGGCTTTTGAATAATCCTCAGGGCATCAAGACGGAATTTCTCGCGAAGGCTACGAACGCTGGTGAGGCCGTTGTAACGTTAATGGGGTGTAAAGTTGACGACCAGGATATTGCTTTAGAAGATGGCGCAACGCTTTATCTTAAACAGAGGCTCGGTGTCTCAGGGGACGGTGTTTCGTCCCGCGCGATTGTGCAAGACTTTGCATTTGAGCTTGAAGTAGCAAACCTAACTCCAGTGGAAGAATTACTCGAGGTTGCCAGCGATTTTCAAGACTTGATCTCCATTGCTACCAGCCGTAACGCCGCTTTCAGTGGAGTGGCGTTTCGCCACCCAGAGGTTAAGGGTCGCAATGATGTATATCGGGACATTGATTACTCGGCGGAATGGGTGGCGCAACCTGATGACCTCGGGGCTCCGCGGCCTCTGGTATTCACATTGGACGCAATGGGTGGTGTTCCAGCGTTGGCCAGATGGGCAGCTGAATCCAGAAAGTATCGCAGCGAGCTTGGTCGTGTAATGTCAACCCGCTATGTGAAGTCGATGTACGTATCCGACAAACTGCTCAACCGTGTTGCCGCACTTGAGTCTTTTGACCGTGCACTTACTGGTCGCACTAACGATACACTGAGGAACAGACTGAAGCGGAGCGCGGAGCGTGCTGGCGCCGAGTTTAAGGCAATGATTGGCGATATTGATAAGTGGTCGATGATCGTGAAGTCCGATAGGAATGACGTCGCGCATCATTTGGGGCAAGGCCGAGAAGGTGCTGTCCAATACTTCCTAGCAGAGTCTGCATACTGGCTCTTTGTTATGAATATGCTGAGAGTTTGCGACGCGCCTCAGACTGTATTTGATTCCATTGCTAAGTATCGCGAGTTCTCGATGCTGTGTGATCGCGTACCTGCCTTAGTGCAGGCCACAATGCCATAGTCTTTGAGCGAGACGTTCTGTATGAGCCTCACTGGCTGTTGTGGAGTTATCAGCCCTCGGCTGCCGACTCCGCGACAACCCGAGCGAATACGCGGGTACGTGCGCCCGGTTGAGCTGTGACGTTGGGCAGAAGAACAATTTGCGCCGTGTTGTTCAAGCCTGGCACCGCTTGAAGCTTTCCAGGTTCGACATGTGTCACCTTCGCCGACAGCACCTATCTTGAACTAGTCCGAGGGGGACCGTCTCAGTTCCGATACTGAGAAATTGACGAGCTCGGCGGCAGCTTCACGGCATGCCATGACGCGCGCCTGAGCCCCACTACAGGACCCGATGCTGTTGGCAAGGTCGATGGTGGCGCTGCGGCTTCTCGGCGGGCGTCGACCGCGTGAGTGGCGAGACAGGCCCGGTCCGGCGCCAGGGGGGAGAGCGCCGGACCGGGAGGACTCGCCCGCAAGACGGGTGGGGGTCCCGCGGGGAGCACCTGCCGCACCCGCGGCATCACCTCGATGCTAACGTCGGCCACGCTGGTTCCCGGCCCGTGCGCCACGACAGAACACGTAGAACTCGCACTCATGCGCGCACGCCGCGAGCGCTTGTGTGAACTCGCTGACGTACCGCACGTTATGAACGCGTGCCAGCATCGGGCAGCGCAGCAACGATCTTGATTGAGACGCGTGGTTGCGCAGGAGATTGTCCCGTCTCGCCGCAGTTACCCCTAGATCGCTCCGCAGTTCCAGGGGTGCAGTTGCATGGGCTTGGTCTCGCTGTCTCTTCTGACTACAGAGCGGGGGCGCGCTGCCAGGTCTGCGACACGAGGGTTCCTGCGGGTGTCCCAACAAGAAGTTCCTCCCAGCCGGCGTTGGTCATTGGCTTGATCCACCTGAACTTGTCGGTGAAGCCAAGGTTCGACGCAAGCCCGGCTGTGGTGAGAACAGTGAACTGCAGGAGCACGCTCACGGCGTTCGTCGCATGATGCGAGTGGATGACGATCTTTCCTGACGAGGTCTGACTGGCGATTCCCGGACATTTGACGAGCTTCTGATCCTTGTCCTGGTGGGCGAAGCCGTGACGTACCTTGACCATGGTGTCCAAGAATTGCGACGCCTGCGCTTTGGAAAGCTGAGTGGTTCCCGTGCGCCAAGTTCCAGTTCCGCCAGTCTCGATAGGCGCGACCTGGACCTGCCACTCCCAGTCGTCATGTGGGTCGTAGCGGAAAAACGTCCAGAACAGCTTCCGCAGATTATAGGGGCTAGGTGTCTGCACCATCCCATTCGATCCAGCGATGTTGTACCAGTTGTTCATTGGCGGCATCGCCTGTGGGTGGTGCTTCTGGGCCGTGATCGCCAGGTCCTCGCTGAAGGCTTCCAGGGCTCCGACAGCCGCGACGACCACGCCACGGTTCAACGCTGAGTGCACGACCCCAGGTTGCCCGTTTCCTCTCCCGGCCTGTGCCTGCCTAGCGGCAGTTAGCTGGGTCAGCCGCTCCTGGGTCGCCTGGTGAATCATCTGAGCGTCACGGAGATATCCAGTCATGGCATCGACAGGGGGCTGAAGGGGATTGAGTGCCATGTGATGCCCCTCAACGATGGAGTGCGCTGGGTCAGATCTTAGGAGCAATTGCAGAGGGACCGAGGCAACTCGCACGAGACAGGACAGAGATTCGGTTCTCTCGTCTGCCCAGCCGTCCCGGAGGGTGCCAGGCGTCAGCCCCATCATCAGGGAAAGCGCCTTGACAATGGGGCAGCCGCCCGGCAGCGGAAGCGCACGCCTGGCAGACGAGGGAGCAGAATCTCAGAGGACCTACAGCTAGCCCAGAACGCTGATAGTCCCGCACCGATAGAAATTTGCGCCACGACGCGGACCGAGGCTGGTTTGTCAGTCTCGTCATTGCGCTTTACGTTCTGATCTGAAGCCACCGATCGATGTCATGCTTGCGCCAATACAGCCGATACAGCAATCGATAAGGAGTTGGAAATGGTTTTCTCTTCGGCCCACCACGTGTCAGCCATCCAGTAATTGCTTTCGGGTTGACTCGCACGAGAGCTGCTGCGCCAGCGATGTCAACCCAGATGTCATCACCTTCAAGGTCGGGCAGGCCGAACAATCGTCCGGCGGGAATTGCCCTGCCCTCAATTAGGGCATCAGTCAGAGACTCATAGTGCATAGCGAGTGAAATCGACTCGCCAAAGCCAGTGTTCATGTGTCCTCCAGTGCAGTTTTAAAACTGCGAGCAGGGTATCAGGCTGCCGCCTCAGGGCGTAACCGGTTTAAAAGGCTGCGAGATTACTTACGAACTTCGCGCCGACCTGTGCCAAGTTCGCGAATCACATGAGCCATCTGGTCATTGGGAGTGTGCCTAAGCACTTCCCGCTTCCACTTGTAGTCCAGAATATCGCGCACGACAAGCCGCACGACGAACGCAACGGACGGAAGCGATCCCAATGAAGCCAGTTCACCGAGCATCTGCACCTGAGGCACTCCTGGAACTGGAAATAAATTAGCCCCACCATAATTTCCTGGTGAGGCATTTTCTCGGTAGCGTAGTGGGGCTACGCCCGGGCGACAGGCATCATCATGGGAATGAGGCCTGCACCGTTGGTTGGCCCAACGGAGTCTGAGAAACGAGATGAATATTACGCGCGAGCGGTAATTTACCTAAGCAGAGAAAGCAACGTTTCAAGTCTCAAGGTCGCATAAAAATAGCGGAGGCTAAGCCTCCGCTATTTTCGAAGTCGCTAGTCAAGGTCGAATGTAGATCGGCGCTCGTTTCAGGCCACGACGTGATCGACGCGTATGGAGTTCAGCTGTTGCAAGCTGAAGATACTTGTAGTACATGGCAGAGCCGCACCTAACGGGCGGATCAATGTGTGGGAATAGGGGCTCTCCGCTGCGGCATTTTTCACACTTGCTTACCGGCCCTACATGGCCAGCTGACCGAGACCGTCGAACCCAATCGTTGATCCGCTTTCGGTCAACCTGCATCCACCTACTAGCGCCCGCAGCAGTCGCCCAAATTTCGTCGCCGATGTCTACGATGGACCACTCAGCAGCTTCCTGCGAGTTGAAGCCAGTAGGCCTGGGTTTCATTCTTTCCCCGTCGCCGGTACGGCATGCTTGGGGGCGCCATCATCGGTCGCGTAGCAGACCGACTCGGCCGCATTTGGGCACAGTCGTACTGCTGACATCTATGGTGCGAAATAACGGCTTCATAGTCAAGTAGCGCCCGAACGATCTTCGGGGCGGCCTACTGTTCAACCCCTCTGAGCGTGTCATCGTGTCCGCGCTGAGGTCACATGCAAGTCGCTGCCGTCCGATCGCCGGTCCGGCATCCCAACCGGGCCTACGTGCTCCGCAGCGCTCTTCGATGCTGTGCACAGCGTGACTCATCCTTATGAATAGTTTTGCTGTTCACCTGGGTGAATGACCGCCTTGACATACCGCGCGCCGCCCGGCAAGGCATAGCCCGCCGCGTACGGAGACGACCGCCCTCAACCCCCGCCCTAGTACTCCAGTCGTAGATCGTGATCTGGGTTGCGCGCAGGTGGTTGTTCTTGCCGTCGGCGTGGGGCTACTCGAGTTGGGCGAGCCGAAGTGCGTCCGCGAGCTCGTGGAGTTTCGCCGGTGACAGTCTTCCCGCTTGCTCGATCAAGTCGTCGTGCGTCAAGGTGACCAGCCAGGTGCAGGGGATAAGTCCGGTGCGGGGCAGGGCGACACGTACGACGCCTTCGTTCGCAAGTCCTTCTTCATTGCCCAGTCTGACCTCGATGCAGACATCAGTGATGTCGATATCCGCGGGCGCGACTACCTGTATAGCCCGCAGGTCTTCGGCCCCGTCTCGTGACAGGAGCACCACCGGACGCTTCTCGTCGAGCAGTACCCACCACACTTCGCCACGTTCCATCGGTCCTCCCCGGTAGTCGGGCACCCCGTGGCAGTGTGCTTCGGTCGCAGATCGCAACTTGACGCGGAGTCATCCACGTTGTGCTGCAACGGATGTACGGTCAGCGGCTGCCTCGGGTGCGAGTGGGCGCGCGCTGGCCGCCCCGTGATCATGATGTTGTGACGCATAACGAAGACTGGGCGGCCTGCGCCGCCAGTGTAGATCCCGGGCTGATGGAAGCGGTATTCTCTGAGCTCGCAGCGGACCTGGCGCCGGTCTGCCGGCGCCGTGACCTGCGAGCCAATGCCCTGCTCTACCTGCGCGGCTTGTTGATGCCACAGGTCGCGGGGAACTGCTGGTCGATCGCGGAGGCAGTCGGCCTGGACCGGCCGTTCCGCCTGCACCACCTGCTCGAGCGCGCCTGCTTGGACGAGGACGCGGCGCGGGATGCGGTGCGCGCCTTCCTCGCCCGGCACCTCGGCGCCGACGACGGGGTGCTGATCTTCGACGAGACCGGTCAGGCGAAGAAGGGCACGGCCACTGCGGCCGCAGGCAGGCAGTACTCCGGCACGATGGGCCGGGTCGAGAACGTGATCGTCGCCGTCTACACGACGTACGCGACCGAGCGAGGCCACGCCTTGATCGACCGCGACCTCTACGTCCAAGCCGACTGGTTCGAGGACCCGGCGCGGATGGAGAAGGCGGGCTTCGGCGCAGACCACGCGTTCGCCACCAAGCCGGCACTCGCCCTCGCGCAGGCGAAGCGGACGCTGGCCGCCGGGATCAGACCAGCGTGGGCGGCGGGCGACGAGGTGTACGGGCGCAGCCGCGAGTTGCGCGAGTTCTTCGAGCACCACGGGATCGGCTACGTGTTCGCGGTACCCGTCGACCACCGGCTCACCACCTCCGGCGGCGTGCGCATGCGCGCGGACCATGCCCTGCACCTGGTCGAGGCGAAAGGGTGGAACCGCCGCTCGTGTGGCACCGGGGCGAAGGGGCCGCGCTA
This sequence comes from Actinocrinis puniceicyclus, assembly GCF_018283645.1. Classification (GTDB taxonomy): domain Bacteria; phylum Actinomycetota; class Actinomycetes; order Streptomycetales; family Catenulisporaceae; genus Actinocrinis; species Actinocrinis puniceicyclus. The sequence goes on from NZ_JAGSXH010000179.1 coordinate 5,925, forward strand.
CTACGACTGGGCGTGGATCGCCACCGACCACCCACGCCGCCGCCTTCTCATCCGCCGCTCAATCGCCGACCCGACCGAGATCGCGTACTTCTACGCCTACGCGCCCGAAGACCAGATCTGCTCCCTGACCGACCTGGTCAAGATCGCTGGGACGAGATGGAAGGTCGAAGGCGACTTCCAAGACGCAAAATCCACCGTCGCACTCGACCAGACCCAGGTCAAGCGCTACCGGGCGTGGAAACGGCATGTCACCTTGGCGATGGCGGCCCTCGCATTCCTCGCCGCGGTCACCGCCATCGAGCGGGCCGCACACCCCGCCCCCATCCTGCCCGAGGACCCCGATCAGCTCCCGCCGGCCGACTGCGGCACCATCGCGCTGACCGTGCCCGAGACCCGGCGCCTGTTCCACCTACTCACGACGCTCACCCGAGACCTGCCGCCGCACACCGTCCGCACCCGGATCACCCGACACCTCAACTGGTCCCACTGGCGACGACGCCACCAAGCCCTAGCCCGCTGGCACCACTACCGAACCCGCCTCGCCCTCATCGCGTGACACTGCGTCAGATCACGATCTACGACTGGAGTACTAGGCGCGGCCCGGCATGGTGGCCAAGCGGCTGTCTGTTCCTGCTGAAGTTGCGCGCCCCCGCAGGTTACCTGTCGCCTTCGGGACCGATGAATATTGGTGACAGATTTTGTCTTGTGGCGACTAGATCACTGACGCGGAAATATTAATAAAGATATGCACATTAGAGCGCGCTATCCGGCTGCCGTGTCGGTGAGCCGTGTTATTGCCTTAAGAGGGTGAAACAGATGGTGCCGGGCTTAAGTACTGCCCACATCCATTGATTGCATTCACGGGTCCAGCGATTTGAACGGATTCGGTGCTGCAAACGTATGGGCCGTATATCGACTCGTTGCTCTCAGTGGCGTCATCAATGAAGTTAACTGTAAGAGATAGTTGTTGATCAGAAATGTTCGCTAAATCTCCGTTAGGCTGAGATGGCGTGATTACTCCAAAGAAGATAATCCAGCCGGCTTCTTTCACTCGTGCGCCAGAATAGACCGAGTCTTTAATGTCGGAGTATCCAGTGCATTGGGCTCCGTCGGAGTAGTCAATCACTAGTACCGAAGAATCAAAGGTCATGGAACCCTTCACGAAAGTCGTAATCTCAATATTTTCGCGAAGTGATGATTCCAATGTAAAAGTGATCTGGAAAGGAACTGCCACTGCATGAGACAAATCGCCAGGAAATGTATTTGGGCCACAGCCGTTACCAACGGCTTCTGTAACTAAGCCTTCTTGAGAGGCTTGAGTTGATTGACCGAAATGGACGGTTCCGCTTAGCTTATTTCCACCCTGGGTGGTTTCAGTAAAGTATGCAGCGGGTTCGCTACTCACACTTACCTGCCCAACCTTCCGGGAAGGGATTGACGTAGAGCCAGGCAATGACCCAGGTATACCATCAGCACTTTGACCAGCACTATGAGAATTAGCTCCCGGTTTGGGATTTGGAGGCTGCATATTGATCGGCTTATCATAAATTGCGTACCCCCCTACACCGATGAGCAGTCCGCCTAACGACAGGACACCGATTGCTATTGCTCGATGTGCTGTGAGAAGTTGCCCGAGCCAAATGAAAAGGCCTCCGGCTGAGATCTTATTCTCGATCTTTCCAGTTTTCCCTCCAAAGTTCACTTCTCCAGAGTTCGAGTTCACCGCCAAGGAGTTTAGACCGTCCCCGGTGCTGATCGACCCGCTGTTGTCCCCGCCGATCGCCACCGACCGCTCGCCCGATGCCGTCACCACCACGCCACCCGCTGCCAGTAGCCCCGCGATCTCCGCCAGCAACTGCGGGTCCTGTGTCAGCACCTTGCGCACCTGCAACCGCAACCCCGCCAACGCGTCCGGATCCGCGGGAGCCTCGGCCAGCTCCGCCACCGCGGCCGCCACCGCTTCCGGCTGCTTCGCCCGACGCCACACCAAGTGCAGCAACCGCCGCCCCAACCCCACCGTCGCGTCAGCCGCCGCAC
>NZ_JAGSXH010000017.1 GCF_018283645.1 Actinocrinis puniceicyclus
GCCCTCCCCACCCGATCGGGCCGACCCACACCCTGCAGCCCTTCACCCAACGTTAGCGGCTCTCGGCCGCGGCCGCTTGGAATCGCGCACAATCACCTACACACGGTGATCGCGGCAGCACCCCCCCGCGGTGCTGCCGCGATCAAGGGAACTGATCCGAGCCCACAAGAGCTCTGATCAGGGCACGTCGGGGAGATGATCCGGGTCCTTACTACGCGTCCCGCGGGAACTCATAGGCGAGGTAGGCGAGGCCGTCGCCGACTGTGCGGGAATCGACCAGGCGCATGCGGCCCGAGGTGCTGGTCTCGGCCAACAGCCGCCTGCCGCCGACGCCCACCACCACCGGGTAGACCATCAGCCGCAGCTCGTCGACGAGGTCTTGCTCAACCAGCGCCTTCACCAGCCGTCCGCTGCCGTACACGACGATTTCCCCGGTCACGTCCTGCTTCAGCTTCGCCACCTCCTTCGCCATGTCGCCCTTGAGCAACGTCGTGTTCTCCCAGTCGAGGACTTCGAGGGTCGAGGACACGACGTACTTGGGCAGGCTTCTGAGCCGCTGCGCCCACTCGTCGCCCCGAGTCACCCACCGTTCGGCGAACCACGTGTAGCTGCGCCCGCCCATCAGCAGCGCCTCGCATCGCCGCGCCTCCTCGAACTGCACCTGCGCCCACGCCTGCCGGTCCTTCTCCCCGATCCGGCTGAGCCAGCCGCCGAAGCGGGAGTCGGTGGGGTCCTCGAAGGCTCCGTCGAGCGAGACGTTCTCACTGACGACGATCTTGCCCATGTCTGTTCTCCTGGCATCGGTGTTCTGCGGTCACCGATATCGACACCGCGCCGGGACGAAAGTCGGCGCCGCGCGGCCGCCCAGTTCGGCACGCAGCCGGTGTCTGTACGACGATGGGGACACGACGAGACGATGGAGAACCGGGATGGTGACGGTGACGGCGGCGGTGACGGAGGCTTCGTCCGAACTGATCGCGAGGGCGCGCGCCGGGGACGACGAGGCGTTCCAGGCGCTGACCGAGCCGTACCGCCGCGAGCTGCACGTGTACTGCTACCGCATGCTCGGGTCAGTCCAGGATGCCGAGGACGCGCTGCAGGAGACGATGCTCGCCGCGTGGCAGGGGCTGGCGGCCTTCGAGCAACGTGCCTCGCTGCGGACCTGGCTCTACCGGATCGCCACCAACCGCTGCCTCAACACCCGCCGCACCGCGGCCCGGCGACCCGCCACGCAGTGGAGCGTGCCCGGGGTCGAGCCGCCCGAGCCGACGCGGCTGGGCGAGGTCGCGTGGCTTGAGCCGTATCCGGACAGCCTCCTCGACGAGGCCGCCGACGCGCCGCCGGGCCCGGAGGCGCGCTATGAGCAAAGCGAATCCGTCAGCCTGGCCTTCGTGACCGCGCTGCAACTGCTGCCGCCGCGCCAGGTCGCCGTCCTGGTCCTGCGCGACGTGCTCGGTTTCCCCGCCCGCGAGGTCGCCGCGATGCTGGACGCGACCGTCGAGTCCGTCAACAGTGCTCTGAAGCGGGCGCGCGCGGCGCTGCGCCGCCGGCCGCCGCGCGCGCAACACGAACCGGCGCCCCCTGCCGGCTCGGCTGCCGAGGACGCGATCGTGGCGAAGTTCGTCAACGCCTACGAGTCCGCCGACCTCGACGCCTTGGTGGCCCTGCTCACGGACGACGTGTTCATCTCGATGCCGCCGATGCCGTTCGAGTACGAGGGGCTCTCGGCCGCGCGCGACTTCTGCGCCTTGTTCCTCGGCACGGGCCGCGAGTACGTCCTGGTACCCACGCGCGCGAACGGCCAGCCGGCGTTCGGGCTCTACCTGCGTGCCGACGGCGTCTGCCGGGCGACCAGCCTGCTTGCGATCACGCTCGCCGGGAATCGGGTCTGCGCGCTCTCCCGCTTCGACGGCAGCGTTCTGCCACGGTTCGGGCTGCCTCAATCGCTGCCGGACGGCCCTTGAAGCTGCCCGGACGGGCAGGAGGTGAACCGGCATCCCCGGCCCGGCCCGGCCCGGCACGGCCCGGACCGGAACCTCGCCGGAGCAACTACGAGACACCTGCGCGCGATGCTTGATTAAAGCCGACAACCTTCCGCCACGATGTCTACATGAATTCGGCATCATGTACTCGGCATCGCAACAGCCAGTGCTGTACACGACTCCGCCGCTGACCAGCGAGGATCAAGCCGTTCTCGTCGAGATCCACTAGTGTCCCGCGGTGTGCGCCGGGGCCGGGCCGGTGGATCCGCGCACGACGAGTTCGGGTTCGAACAACAGCTCGTCCGCGGTGACGGCGGCGCCCTCGATCTGACCGACCAGCATCGCGACCGCCGCGCGGCCCATCGCCTCGATCGGCTGGCGCACCGTGCTCAGCGGCGGGTCGGTGCAGCTCATGAGCGAGGAGTCGTCGTACCCGACCACCGAGAGCTGATCCGGAACGCGCCGACCCGCGCGCCGGGCCGCGCGTACCGCACCGAGCGCGATCAGGTCGCTGCCGCAGACTATGCCGGTGATCCCCCGCGCTATCAGCCGGGAGGCCGCCGCTTGACCGCCCTCCAGCGAGAACATGGCCCGCTCGATCCACTCCGGCTGCCACGCCAGGCCGCTGGACGCCGCCGCCACCTCGAACGCGGCCTGCTTGCGCCGCGACGGCATGTGGTCCGCCGGGCCGAGGATCAAGCCGATCCGCTCGTGGCCGAGCGCGGACAGGTGCCCGAACGCCTGCTCGACCGCCACCGCGTCGTCCGTGGAGACACGCGGGAAGTCCAGGTGCTCGGCCGCCGCGTTGACGAGCACGACCGGCAGTCGCAGCTCAAGCAGCTTGAGATAGTGCTGATGCGGCGCGTCCGCCTCGGCGTAATGTCCCCCGGCGAAGACGACCCCTGAGACCTGCTGCTCCAGCAGCATCTCGACGTAGTCGGACTCGGACAGTCCACCGGCGGTGCGCGTACACAGCACCGGGGTGAAACCGCGCTGCGCGAGCGCGCCGCCGACGACCTCGGCCAGCGCCGGGAAGATCGGGTTCTGCAACTCCGGCAGCACGAGCCCGATCAGCCGGGCCCGCTCGCCGCGCAACTGGGTCGGGCGCTCGTAGCCGAGCACGTCCAGCGCCGTGAGGATCGAGGCGCGGGTGCTCTCCGCCACCCCGGGCTTGCCGTTGAGCACCCGGCTGACCGTGGCCTCGCTGACCCCGGCCTTCTTCGCCACTTCCGCAAGCCTCCGCGACATACCGCAAGAATAGCGCACGCCACTGCAAGCGCCTGCAAGAATTCCACGAAAACGTCAGGTTGATGAGCCGCAGTTGCGCCGGAGCGGGCCGCCGCACCCGCCGCTGATCACCCGCCTTGCCTCAACGCCATGGGTTCCATAAGCTGGGCGCAGCTATTGAAAACGATGTTCATCTTCATTGAAGGGCTGTCATGATCCGCACCGGCGCCGGATTCGCCGCGGCTCTCGCGGCGGGCGCCGCCGCGGTGCTCGCCTTGACCGCCGGCTGCGCGACCACCGCTCCGGCGGCCGACGTGGGCGCCGGTTCCGGCTCCGGCCGGACGCTCGAGGTCGCCGCCGCCGAGAACTTCTGGGGTTCGATCGCCGCGCAACTCGGCGGATCGCACGTGGTCGAGACCTCGATCATCGACAGTCCGGCCGCCGACCCGCACGACTACGAGCCAACGCCCGCGGACGCGCGCGCGGTCGCCTTCGCCCGGGTCTTCATCCAGAACGGGATCGGCTACGACTCGGCCTGGGCGCCGAAACTGGTCGCCGCCAACCCGAACTCCGGGCGCACCGTGTTGACCGTCGGCGATCTGCTCGGGCTCAAGCCGGGCGACAATCCGCACCAGTGGTACGTGAAAGCCAGCGTGTACAAGGTGATCGACGCGATCACCGCGGCCTACCAGCAGGCCGATCCGGCGGACTCGGCCTATTTCGCCGCGCGCAGGAGCAGCTTCGAACTGACCGCGCTGGCTCCCTACAACCGGCTGATCAGCGACATCCGAGCGAGGTACGCGGGCACGCCGATCGGCGCCTCCGAGTCGATCGCCGCGGGGCTGGCCGGCACCCTCGGGCTGAACCTGATCACGCCGCAGACCTTCCTGCGCGCGGTCAGCCAGGGCAACGACCCCACCGCGGCCGACAAGAGCCTGATCGACCGCCAGATCACGCAAAAGGCGATCAAGGTGTACATCTACAACTCGCAGAATGCGACGCCGGACGTGGCGGCGCAGATCGCGCAGGCTAAGGCCGCGGGCATCCCGGTGACCGCGATCACCGAGACGCTCACGCCGGCCGGCGAGACCTTCCAGCAGTGGCAGGTGAGCCAACTCGAGGAACTCGCGAACGCGCTCGCGCGGGCCACGGGCCGGTGAGGCGGCCGTGACCAGAAATCAGGCCGGCAGGAGCACGACGATGGACGTGACCGCGATGAACGTGACCGCGATGAGCGTGGACCCGGGCGAGATCGGCGGCGCAGACGACCTCGGTCGCGCGCGCGGCGGTCCGGGAGCGGAACCCGCGCCCGGTCCCATTCCCGCGCCCGGTCCCATTCCCGCGCCCGGTCCCGCGCCCACTCCCACTCCCGGGACCGGGACCGGATGCGGAACCGGACCGGGCGCGCAGCCGGTGGTGGCGCTTCGCGGCGCGGCGGTGTCGGCCGGAGGGCGCACACTGTGGAGCGAGGTGGACCTGTCGGTGCACAGCGGGGAGTTCGTCGCGGTGCTCGGGCCGAACGGAGTCGGCAAATCCACCCTCATCAAGGTATTGCTGGGCACCCTGCCCAGCGCGGCGGGAAGCGTGTCCGTGCTCGGCCGGAAGCCGGGCGGCGCCGGCGAACGGATCGGGTATCTGCCGCAGCGGCGCAGCTTCGACGCCTCGCTGCGCATCCGCGGGATCGACATCGTGCGTCTCGGCCTCGACGGCGACCGCTGGGGTCTGCCGCTGCCCGGCGCGGCCCGGTTCAGCGCCCGGCGGCGTGCGGCCGAGACGCGGGTGCGCGAGGTGATCGACCTGGTCGGCGCGGGCGCGTACGCGTACCGGCCGATCGGCGCGCTGTCCGGCGGTGAGCAGCAGCGGCTGCTGATCGCTCAGGCCCTCGTCCGCCGCCCGGGGCTGCTCCTGCTCGACGAGCCGCTGGACTCGCTCGACCTGCCGAACCAGGCCGCCGTCGCGGCGCTGATCCACCGGATCTGCCGGCAGGCGAACGTCGCGGTGATCATGGTAGCGCACGACGTGAACCCGATCCTGCCCTACCTCGACCGGGTCGTGTACATAGCCGGGGGCCGCGCGGCGTGCGGCACGCCGGAGCAGGTCATCACCACGGAGACGCTGACCCGGCTGTACAGCACTCCGGTCGAGGTGCTGCGTACGTCGGACGGCCGCCTTGTCGTCGTCGGCGGACCGGAGGCGCCCGCGTTGCACACGGACCGGCACGCTCATGCCCATACGTCCGAGCCCGGCCACCGACGCCACCACGGCCACGTATTGGGGCGAGGCCGGGCAGAGCATTCCGGCAGCGAGCGGTCTGGTGGCGAGCGTCATGCCCGGTAATCCCGCCTGGTCGCCGTCGTGGGACCTGGTGCGCGACATCCAGATCATGTGGTCGCTGCCGTCGATGGTCAACGCATACCGCGCCGGCACGATCATCGCGGTGACCGCCGGCGTGGTCGGCTGGTTCATGGTGCTGCGGCGGCAGAGCTTCGCAGGGCACACGATCTCGGTCGCCGGGTTCCCGGGCGCGGCCGCGGCGGTCCTGCTCGGGGTCGCGTCAGGGTACGGATACTTCGGGTTCTGCGTCGCGGCGGCGCTCGTCATCGCCTACGGCACCCGGCCCGGCGCCCGCGACGCGGCGCACGAATCCGCGCTCACCGGGGTCGTGCAGGCGTTCGCCCTCGCCTGCGGGATGCTGTTCGTCTCGCTCTACGGCGGGTTCCTCAACCAGGTGGACACCCTCCTGTTCGGCACCATCCTCGGCATCACGAGCGGCGACGTGCTCGTGCTCGCCGCGGTGGCCGTGGCGGTCCTGGCGGTCCTGGCGGTGATCGGGCGAGCGCTGCTGTTCGCCTCGGTGGATCCCGGCGTCGCGCGGGCGCGCGGCGTGCCGGTGCGGTTGCTCGGCGCGGTGTTCCTGGTGCTGCTCGGCGCGGCGACCGCGGAGGTCTCCCAGATCACCGGCTCACTCCTGGTGTTCGCGCTGCTGGTGATGCCGGCGGCGACAGCGCAGCTGATCACGGCGCGCCCGGCGACGAGCCTGCTGCTGACCGTGCTGATCGGGTTCGCGGTCACCTGGGCCGGTTTCGGATTCGCCTTCTTCACGGCGTACCCGATCGGGTTCTACATCACGACGTTCGCGTTCGGGACGTACGTGCTGGCGTACCTGGTGCGCCTCGCCGGTCCGACGGTCGCGGCCCGGTTCCCGCGGCCGTCCGGCGAATCACAGGGTACTGCGAAGATTGTGGGAGCGTCGTGAGCCTGTTCGACCACCCGTTCATGGTCGGCGCGCTTCTGGCCGGCACCGGTATCGCGCTCTCCTGCGGCCTGGTCGGGTATTTCCTGGTGATGCGGGCGCAGGTCTTCACCGGCGACGCGCTCTCCCACGTCGCCTTCACCGGCGCGCTCGGCGCCCTCGCCTTCGGCGCGAACCTGCGGCTGGGGCTGTTCACGGCGACCGTGCTGGTGGCGTTGCTGCTCGGCGCGCTCGGCCGGCGCGGGCGCGCGGACGACGTGGTGATCGGCAACGTCTTCGCGTGGATCCTCGGCCTCGGGGTGTTCTTCCTGACCGTGTACACGACGAACCGATCGGGCGCCGGCGCGGGCGACGCGACCAGGAGCGTGCTGTTCGGCTCGATCTTCGGGCTCTCCTCCGGGCAGGCGCGCGCGGCGTGGTGGATCGGGCTGGGCGTGTGCGCGGCGCTGGCCGCGATCGGCCGGCCGCTGCTGTTCGCGAGCCTCGACGAGACCGTGGCCGCGGCCCGCGGGGTACCGGTGCGGGTGCTCGGATTCGGTTTCCTGGCGCTGGTCGGGGTGACCACCGCGGAGGCGACACAGGCGGTCGGCGCCCTGCTGCTGCTGGGTCTGCTCGCCGGTCCGGCCGGCGCCGCGCTCGCGCTGACCGACCGGCCGTATCTGGGCATGGCCGTCTCGGCGGCGCTCGCGGTGGGTTCGGTGTGGGCCGGGCTGGCGCTGGCCTATTACGTTCCGACGCTGCCGCCGAGTTTTTCGATCACGGCCGTGGTCACCGCCGTGTATGCGGCGGCTGCCGCACGCGGCCGCCTGCTCGGGACGCGAAATCACGAGGCCGTGCCCGCCGCGTGAGCCTGCCCGCACCGGCGGCTTGAGCGTTCCTCCGGCGAGGCGGGTCCCGTGCCGGGGACGAAGATCAGGCGGTGTGTGTGGACGCGGCGGCGGACACCGCCACCGGTAGTGGCACGGGCAGCGGCACGGAGGGAACCAGGCCGGGCCGCGTGGGCCGCCCCGCGTTTTCCGGACAGTCGATAATGAGCTGATTTACGCTGCGGACTGCCGTTTCTGGAACTCTTGCCGGACCCAGGGCCGCTGCGTAGTCGCGCTCTGACCCGGTTTGCCTGATCTTCCCGCTCTGCGTGCCCCGGGTTGCGCGCAGGCACGGCCTCTGACGATCATTCAGGTTCCTACACCGCTGATCATCGGAGGGTCCGTGCCTGCCACGGCATTCTCGCCTATCGACGCGCCTGCGGGTCAAACCCCGGCGGGCGTACGCCCCGACCTGCTTGAACGCTTCGCTTCCGTACCCGACCCGCGCTCAGCGCGCATGTATTCACCGAAAAGGTACAACTCTTGTAAATCGTCGCAACGCACTTCCTTCAGCCAACCGACATGAAGCGCACCTTCAGTTTCCGGATGTATGGACACACCGTTGCCGAGTTCGCCTCGCACCGCTCGGGTCGTGACGCATTCGAAATCCGCGACCAGAGCGCGCAGGGTCGCCAGCTCACCCGCCCTGGCGAAATGCGTCAGCGGACTCGCGTCGAACACCAGGACCGTTCCCATGCTCAGGCGATGCTCTCGAAATCCGGCTTCAGTGCCTCGAGCGGAGTCTCGTTGGCGACGGGCAGGTCCTCCGCGGTCACCGTGTTGCGCAGCAGCTCGATGGTTCGGTCCGCGCTGATCACGCCCCTGCGATACGCTCGTACCGCCGCCTGGGCGTATCCGGGTGCCAGCGCCACCGGCTTCAGCTCCTCCTCGAACCGGATCCCGATTTCGAAATAGTCGGCGGGGGTCGGGCGCCGTGCCTGGAGCAGGTCGAAATCCGCGCGGGTGATCAGTCCCAGCGTGAGCGCCTGCGAAACCGCCGCCGACCAGCTCACGCGATACTCCGCGGCAAGCACGATGAGCCGGGTGCGGAAATCCTCACACCCCGCCGAAAGCTGCGTCCACCGCGCGCGCAGCGACGGTCCAGGCATCAGCAGGTGGGCCGCGAAAGCGTTGATCAGCGACTCCCGGTCATCGCGCGCCGTTCCCACGCCGAAGTCGGCCGTGTACTCATCGGCGAGCAAGTGATGGCCAAGCTCGTGCGCCAGGTTGAAACGGCGTCGGCCGGGGTCGGCGGTGCCGTTCACCAGGGCCACCCCTATGTCGCCGACCCTCACGTATCCGCCATCGATGACGCTCGGCCCCAGATCGAACGAGAAAGCGAGCAGTCCGACTTTCTCGACCGCACCTTGCAGGTCGAGCAGTGGGCCCGAGTCCACGCCGAGCAGGCCGCGAGCGGCTGCGGCACCAGCCGCCGCTTCGTCGAGATCCGAGACGCCTGAGGGGAGCAGCGAAACCGGCAGGCAGAGTGTGCGCACTTCGTGCAGAAGCTCGACATCCCGGCTCACCCGCTCGAGTTCGTCTTCGAGTCTCAGCACGTCGTGATCCCGCGAAAGCCCGTCCCGACGGCTCGCGATCACCGAGGCCGGCTGGGTCAGGAACCAGTCCACCGACCGGCCGAAGACCTCGGCGACGCGGGCCAGTTCCAGGGCGTCGAGTGGCCGCTGGCCCGCCTCGACGCGGCTGACCGCGCTACGGTGCAGGCCGAGTCGATCGCCCAACTGGAACTGGGTGAAGCCCGCACGCTCCCGAGCCAACGCGACTCTTGCGCCGATCTGTGCCCAGCTCGACAATCGCACACGTTCCATGATTGATCTCCCTGGTTGTGTGCTCACTTCACACATAAGAATTGTACTAGATGTCTGCTCGCGTGCAGCGAGCGGCGCGGATACGTCCGCTTCGCCGGCTACTCACTGCGGCTTCACGACTCACTGCGGCTTCACGACTCGCTGCGGCGCACCGGCGCCGCACAGGCCGCGCTGGGCGGAGCGGCGATCGCCGACTCGATGTCGCCGCAGGCTCTCCACGGCGCCAGGCGGCGGACGGATCCTCTCCTCGCGCGCGTCAGTGCCGCCAGCGGGTACGCTCGACGACGTCCTGCGGGCTCGCGTCGGCGAACAGCGCGATCTCGGCGCGGCGCACCGTGGCGATGGTGTCGATGAACTCGATCCCGAAGGCTTCGGCGAGCACCTCGTCCGCCTCAAAGGCGGCGACCGCGCCCTCCAGCGATGACGGCAGCGCCCTGACGTCGCGCCGGGTGGCCTCGTCCGCTGGCAGGGTGGCCGGGTCGACATCCACCGGCTCCGGCAGCTTCGCCCCGGCGGCCAGGCCCGCGCGACCGGCCGCGAGCAGCCCGGCGATCAGCAGATACGGGTTCGCGGCCGCGTCGAAACACTTGAGTTCCAGATTCGCCGCACGCGCCCCGTCCCCGGTCGAGCCGGTGACGAAACGCAGCGCCGCCTCACGGTTCTCCAAGCCCCAGCAGGCGTACGCCCCGGCCCAATGCGACGGGATCAGGCGCAGGTAGCTGGCGACGGCCGGGGCCCCCAGGGCGAGCAGCGCGGGCAGGTGCGCCAGCAGGCCCCCGGCGAACGCCTCGCCCTGCCCGGTCAGCCCGAACCGGCCGGAACCGCCGGACATCAGGTTCCTGACCCCGTCGCCCCGCGCCGGCTGCGCGCCCTCGCCTTCGCCCTCGCCCGCACCCGCGCTCCACAGGCTCAGGTGCACGTGCCCGCCGTTGCCCACTCCCCCGGCCAGCACCTTCGGCGAGAAGGTCGCGCGCAGGCCGTTGCGGTGGCTGACCGCGCGGATCGTCTCGCGCACCAAGACCAGCGTGTCGGCCGCCCCCACCGGGTCCTGCGCGGCGACGGACACCTCGTACTGGCCGGCCGCGTACTCGGGGTGGATCTGGTCGACGGTCAGGCCCTGCGCGGCGAGCGCGTCCATCACGTCCCTGACATAGTCGGACTGTTCGATCAGCCGCGCCATGCCGTACGCAGGGCCCGCACATGCGGGTTCGAATTCATCGCCGTGGCCGAGCGAGACGCACCATTCGACCTCGAACGCGGCACGCACGGCGTAACCGTCGGCGGCCAGCCGCTCGACCTCCCGCCTGGCCAGGCTGCGCTGGTCGATCGGGTGCACCGAGCCGTCCTGGCGGAACCGGTCGGCCGGGGCCCAGGCCCAGCCGGGCTGCCCCGCCAACGGGGTCAGGCGGTCCAGATCCGGCATCAGCCGCAGGTCGCCGACCGGACCGCCGGCATAACGGGCGACCGCCGCGGAATCGTCGAGCAGGAAGGTGTCGAAGCAGGGTGACACTCCGATGCCCCAGGCCGCCGCGCGCGCCAGCTTCTCCACCGGTACCGCCTTGACCCGGGTGATCCCGCTGTTGTCGACCCAGGTCACGGCCACCCCGTGCACGCCGCGTGCGGCCAGTTCGGCGGCGATCCCCTCGGCCCGCGCGGCGCTCTCCTCGCGCCACGACTGTTCCAAGGTCCCCCAACGGCTCATCGCTGATCCCTTCGCCGAACGCTCGCACGGAAGCCACGGCTGCGCGGGAACCGGTGTGCCTGCCCGACCGCGCGGGCGGCCGGGCGCCCGGAAGAATTGTTGGTTACCGATGGCCTGAACCATTTCCCAATCGATACAACACGCGTCACACTGACCGCAAGTGGACCCGAAGGGAATGAGGAGTCGCATATGCCGACGCAGATCCAACAGCCGGCACCCACAGCCGGCCTGCGGCGCAGCCTCAACGTGTGGCAGGCAGTCGGCCTGTCCGTCGCGCTCATGGCACCGAGCATGGCCTCGAATATCAACCCACAGGCCAGTGTTCCCTCGGTCGGCCGAGCGGTGCCGCTGGCGTTCCTGCTGGCGGCGGTGGGCGTGCTGCTGGTCGCCTACGTGTTCGTACGCCTGTGCCAGTACTTCAACCACTCCGGCTCGGTGTACGCCTTCGTCGGGGCGACCCTCGGGCCGCGCACCGGGGTGGTGGCCGGCTGGGGCCTGCTGGGCACGTACATCTTCTACGGCGTGACCACCTCCTCGGTGGTCGGCATCTTCGGCACGAACTTCCTGCAGAATATCCACGTCTGGTCCAACCCGCCGACCCGCGCCCCTTACATACTCACCGCCGTCGCGCTCGTGCTCTGCTGGCTGCTGACCGCCGTCCCGGTGCGGCGCGGAACGAACGTCCTGCTGGTGGTCGAGGGCGCCACCGTCGCGCTGATCCTGCTCGTGTCCGCGGTGGTGGCCGTCAAGCTGCTCTCGCACAGCGCGCCGGGCGGGCACCAGTTCACCATGAGCGTGTTCACCGTTCCGCACGGCACCGGCGTCTCCGCGGTGTTCCTCGGGATCGTGTTCGGCTTCCTGTCCTTCGCCGGCTTCGAGGCGGCCTCCACCCTCGGCGAGGAGGCGGCCGACCCGCACCGGGACATTCCGCGCGCGATCCTGGGCACCGCGATCTTCGGCGGCATCTTCTTCGTCGTGGTCACCGCGATCGAGTCGATGGGCTTCGGGACCGACGACAAGGGCGTGGCCGCCTTCGGGGCGTCGCAGTCGCTGATCGGCGACCTCGGCACCAGCTACGTCGGTTCCTGGGTCGGCAACGCGATCACCCTCGGCGCGATGATCAGCGCCTTCGGCTGCTGCCTCGCCTGCACCGTCGGCAGCGCGCGGCTGCTGTTCGCGCTGAACCGCGACGGCTTCGGCGAGCGCGGCCTCGGCAGGCTCTCGCGTATCGGCACACCCGCCCGCTCCGGCGGCGTCGTGGTGACGATCATGGCCGCGACGATCGCGATCAGCATCCTCGGGTTCTCGGCCGTCCCGGAGAACACCTTCGCCTGGGGAGGCACCATCGGCACCCTGATCCTGCTGGTGGCGTACATCCTGACCACGGTCGGGGCGATCCGGCTGTTCTTCGTGCAGCGCCGGATGCAGGTGCCGGCCTGGCAGGTGGTGATCCCGCTCGCGGCGATCGTGCTGCTGGGCTACACGCTGTACCGCAACGTGATTCCTTACCCGGCCTGGGGTTCGTCCACGTTCTGGCTGCCGGTGGTCTCGGGTGGCTGGCTGCTGATCGGGATCCTCGCGGTCGTGGCCGCGCCGACGACGGCTCGGCGGATGGGTGAGAAGCTGACCGAGGTGGAAGGCATCGCGGCGGCGAAGGCGTCCGGGACCGCTCAGCCCCTGGTCGACAGCGTCGTGTTGGAGGGTGGAACGGGCTGAGCACCGGGAGCACCGGGAGCACCGGAGGCACCGGAGGCACCGGCACAGGCCACCACGGACGGACGGAGGAACCAGCGCCGTGCCAGTGCATCCTTCGGCGCAGTCACCCGAGGCCGGGCCGGCCGGTCTTGTCGATCACCACTGCCACGGTGTCGTGCGCCGCGACCTGGACCGGACCGGCTTCGAGCTGCTGCTGACCGAGGCCGGTCCGCTCGGGCCGGCCAGCGGCAGCGTGTTCGACTCGCAGATCGGCTTCGCGGTGCGCCGCTGGTGCGCTCCCCTGCTCGATCTGGAGCCGCACGCCGCGCCGGACGACTACCTGGCACGCCGGGCCGAACTCGGGCACGCCGCGGTCACCGCGCGGTTCCTGCGGGCCGCGGGACTGAGCGCCCTGTGCGTCGACACCGGGTTCGAGCCCGAACCGCTGCTCTCGCCACGGCGGCTGGGTGAGGAGGCGGGCGCGGCGGCTTACGAGATCGTCCGGCTGGAGCACGTCGCCGAGCAGACCGCGCCGGGCGCGACGGCCGCGGGCTTCGCCGACGCGGTGCGCGCGCGGCTCGCCGAGCACGCGCGCACCGCGGTCGGCTTCAAGTCGATCGCGGCCTACCGTCACGGCCTCGCTCTGGCGCCCGAGCGCCCGAGCGCGGCGCAGGTGTCGGCGGCCGCCGGACGGTGGCTCGCGCGCGAATCAGGGCGCGGTGACGTGGACGGCCGCGTGCCGCGCCTGAGCGACGAAACCCTGCACAGGTTCCTCGTGTGGTGCGCGGTGGATCTGGCGCTGCCGGTGCAGTTCCACGTCGGTTACGGCGACGCGGACGTCAACCTGGACCGGTGCGATCCGCTTCTGCTCACCCCGCTGCTGCGCGCGATCGAGCCGACCGGGGTGCCGGTGCTGCTGCTGCACAACTATCCCTTCCACCGGCACGCGGGCTTCCTGGCCCAGGTGTTCTCCAACGTCTTCCTCGACGTCGGGCTGGCCACGCACAACCTGGGCCGCGCCTCGCGCACGCTGGTCGCGGAGGCGCTCGAACTCGCGCCGTTCGGCAAGTTCCTGTACTCGTCCGACGCGTTCGGCCTGCCGGAGCTGTACTACCTCGGCGCGGCCCTGTTCCGGCGCGCGCTCGCCGCGTTTCTCGACGCGGGTGTCGAGGACGACGCGTGGAGCGCCGCGGACGCCGCGCGGGTCGCCCGGCTGATCGCCTCGCAGAACGCCCACCGGGTCTACCGGCTGGAGCCGCAGCGGCTCGCGGCGCGCTGATTAGGGCCCTGCGACATGTGTGGCAGTATGCGTACAGCGAGATCGACTCAGTAGGGACGGCACACTGATCGGATCTCGTGAAGCGCCGACCACGCGGCGGCCGGATCGCTACAGTGTGCGCGTGACAGATCTGGGAATCGTTTACGAGCACGATCCGGCCGACCCATACGCCGATTCGCCGGGACGTTTCGGTGCCACCGCGACCGCCGAGGTCGAGCCCGAGCGGATCGGCAAGGTCCACACCACGTACGCGCCGAACCACGACGGGGATCCCGACCCGGGCGAGATCGTGTGGACCTGGGTGCCGTTCGAGGAGCACGACGGGCGCGGCAAGGACCGGCCCGTGCTCATCGTCGCGCGCGAACACACCGGCACCCTGCTCGCGGTGCAGCTGACCAGCAAGCGCCACGACGGCACGAGCGATTTCGTCGACGTCGGCGCGGGGCCGTGGGACCGCGAGGGCCGCGAGTCCTGGGTGAACCTCGACCGGGTCGTGCGGGTGCACGAGCAGGGCATGCGGCGCGAAGCCTGCGCGATGCAGCGCCGCCACTTCGACGCGGTGGTCGAGCGGCTGCGCACGCGCTACGGCTGGAGCTGAGCGGCGCCGAGCCGAACCGGCCTTCGCTGGCGCGAGGTCAACGCGGATAGGCGCGCACGACCTGGCCCTTGAAGTCCGCGAGCAGGTACGCACTGCCGTAGTCGTCGCCGAGATACACCCCGATGCCAGGGCTCTGACCGATCCAGCCGCCCTGGATGACCAGATATTCGGAGGTCGGGTGCGCGATGCCGAGGCGCTTGCGGGCCTCGGCCAGCAGGGTCGGCAGCGCGTTCCAGTTCACGGCGGCCAGGTCGAGCGGCACCTGGTCGGTGACGGTGCCACCCCCGGAGCGCTGGATCACGCCACCGCGGTAGTAGTAGTCGTCGTAGAGGGTCGGGTCGCCGGCGGTGAGGATCTCCGCATCGGCATAGCCCGGGTAGAGCACGAGCTCGATGACCCGGCCGCCGGCTGACTTCTGGTCGAGCAACCGCACCAGCGAGCGGGCCGCGGCCGGAGCCAGCAGGCCGGCGCCCTGGCCGCCGGCAGCGGAACCCCGCGCCACGGCAGCGTTCGACGTGGCGCCCGTGACCGGAACCCGGCCGGGCGCCGTCGCGGTCACGCTCGACCCGGCGCCCCGGCCGTTCCCCGTGGCGGCCGCCGCCGGCGCCCCGTGAAAGCTCCAGACCAGCGCGCCCGAGAGGCCGAGCACCGTGACCGCGGTCAGCGCGGCGACGAACGCGCCGTTGCGGCGAGACCGAGGACCGGTCGGCGCGACATCGACCGGCCACGGCGGCCGGTGGTCCGCCACCGCCGAAGCGGGGCCACCATTCACAGCGCCCTGATATGAAGGCACCGGCCCGTGCGCCGGCGAATCGGGCGAAGGCGGCCCGGACCGCCGGACCGCCGACTCGGCCGGCTGTACCGGCAGTCCCGGTCCCGGCCGTCCCGGCTGGAAGGGCGCGAGGTGCGCCGTGACGAGCGCGGCGCGTTCGGCGGCCCCCAGCAGCTGATCCAGACGGACCGCATCGGGCCGCGCCGCCGGGTCGCGCACCAGCAGCGCCGAAAGCACCGCGGCCAGCGGACCGCCGCCACGCGGCTCGGGCAGCGGCGCGTCGAGCACCGCCGCGATCGTGGCCAGCGTGGTATCGCGCCGCAACGGATTGTGCCCCTCGGCGGCGACATACATCAGCATGCCGAGCGACCACAGATCCGAAGCCGGGTCGCCCTCCACGCCGCGGATACGCTCGGGCGCGAGATACTCCGGCGAACCGATCAGCGTCCCGGTCGTCGTCAGCGCCGCGGACTCCCGCAGCGCGGCGATACCGAAGTCGGTGAGCACCGGCGTGCCGTCCGGGCGCAGCAACACGTTGGCCGGCTTCACGTCGCGATGCTGGATACCCGCCTCGTGAGCCGCGCGCAGCGCCGCCAACACGCCGCGCCCGATGCGTGCCACCTCGCCCGGCGGCAGCGGCCCGCGCCCGAGCCGGTCCTCCAGCGAACCGCCGCGTATCAGCTCCATGACGAGCCACGGACAGCGCTGCTGTGGCGAATCAACGATGTGATAGATCGTCACCACGTTGGGATGGTGCAGCCGGGCCAGTGCGCGCGCCTCACGCAGCACCCGCTCGCGTTGTACGTGCGCCGCGACAGGGTCCTCGTCGCCGAGCGCGTCCGCGTGGGCGGACCGCACCTCCTTGAGCGCCACCTCGCGTTGCAGCACCACGTCGCGGGCGCGCCACACCAACCCCATGCCCCCACCGCCGAGCCGTTCCAGCAGCTCAAAGCGGCCGTCCACGATGTCGCGACCCGGGCCCCCAGCAGTCATGCCGGAACTATACGGGAGCGGCACCTGCGCCGAAGGTGATCAGGGCACGTTCACGGTGAAAGCGGCCTGGTGCAGCGTGCCACCGGTCTCGAACTGGACGAACAGCCGCCAGGTACCGCCCTCCGGGAACAGCGCCTCAGCCGTCAGCGGCCCGTTGCCGCCGGCCACGGCGGCTCGCCCGGTGGACAGCAGGTGCGCGAACGCGGTGTCGCCCAGCCGGAACGCGGTCAGGTGCGCGTATCCGTCCAAGTAGCGCTGGAAGTACTGGACCGGCTTGCCCTTCTGCGTCACGTCGAGCGTCAGCGGGACCACCGCTCCCGCCTTCGGCGCCACCGAAAGCTTGAGCGTGTAGCCGTCGACCACGACGGAGCTCGACGCCGCGGGCAACGTCGCGTTCGCGGCCGCCCCCGGCACGGTCAGCGGCGCGGACAGGGTGTAGACCAGCGGGGTTCCCGCACTCGAGTCCGGCGCGGCGAAGGTCACGTACGTGCGGTACGAACCGGGTTGGAGAGCCGGCAGGGAAACGGTCCAGGTTCCGTCCTGCCGCATCGTCGGATCGAGTTGCCGAAAACCGGTCAGGTCCGTACGGACGAGGTAGAACAGCACCAGCTCGCTCTCATACGGCTGGTAGCGCTTGAGCGCGTGGTCGTCGGGGCCGGTGATGTGGAAGTCGAACGGCGCCGGCGTATGGGCGGGAACCGACGCGGCCGCCGGGAGATAAATGTATCCGTTGTCGCTCGCGGCCAGTCCGGTGCCTTTCGGGGCGGCCTCGGCGATGGGCGCGGCGGTCGGCATGCTCATGTCGCCCATGTCCATGTCCGCAGCGCCGTGCGACGGGCCCGACCCGACGTGGACGGTGCTCGCCGAGCTGGTCGAACCGCAGGCGGCGACGGACAGCACCGCCGCGGCCAGCAGCGCGGCGGCGGTCCCGCGGTAGGCGGCGGATCGCTGTCCGCGCAGGTGTCGCAAAGGCACTGTGTGCGCTCCTCAATCTCATCCTGCGTGTGTCCGCGCCGGCGTTCGCGCGGCTGTGGGCGGCCGCACGGCGCGATGCCGCACGGCCGCCCACGGCCCTTCTCATTGCCCTGGCCCTCCGGCCGATCCAGAACCCTGTTAATCAGGCCCCTGAACCGGCTGGTGGGAACCCGGTCACGGGCTGCTGCACGAAACGGTCGGCACCGCGGGTGTCGAGCTGTAGTTCGCGGTGAAGCCGAACGAGGTGCTCGCCTTCGCCGCCAGTTGACCGTTCCAACTGGCGGATTTCATCGTGGCCAGCGTGCCGGCCTGGGACAGTGTCCCGTTCCAGGCGCTGCTGATGGTCTCGCCGTCCGGCAGGTCCCAGCTCGCCGTCCAGCTGTTGATGGCGGAGGTGTTCGGGTTGGTGATCGTGACCTGGGCCTGGAAACCACCCGGCCAGGTGCTGGTC
This sequence comes from Actinocrinis puniceicyclus, assembly GCF_018283645.1. Classification (GTDB taxonomy): domain Bacteria; phylum Actinomycetota; class Actinomycetes; order Streptomycetales; family Catenulisporaceae; genus Actinocrinis; species Actinocrinis puniceicyclus. Next base: position 17,620 of record NZ_JAGSXH010000017.1, read on the forward strand.
ACCGCGTAGGTCGCGCTGCACGAGGCGGCCGGAGGCGGCGGGGCGCCGGCACCGATGCCGGTGACCTGACCGCTGCCGCCGTCGAACATCACGTCGGAGCACCCGTAGAACGTCTCGGTGCTGTCCGAGCGCGCCCAGATCGAGTAAATGATGTGATACCCGGTCTTACCCGCCGGCAGTGTCGCGTTCCAGTAGTAGTAGCTGGAGACGCTGCCCGCGCTGCCCACGGACGGCGGCAAGGTCGCCGACGAGAACGGCGTGGACTCCAGATCCGCCCACGTCAGCGGCTTGGTGGGATCCCAGCCGTCCTTGGTGACGTAGAGGGAGAAGGTGCCCGGGTGCGCGGCCCACTTGTTGTACTGGATCTGGACCGTCGACCCGGCCGTCAGGTGGGTCACCGGCCAGTCGCTGCGCGCCTGGTCGAAACCGGAGAAATCGTAGTAGTTGCTGTCGCCGCTGCACAGCTTGCCGTCCGGGATCAGCGCGCTGGTCTCGCCGCTGGTGGCGCCGCTGCGGTTGCCGACCGCGAACCAGTTGTACAGCGGGGTGATGCCGCTGCTGGCGACCGCGGCCTGGCAGGCAGGGTTCTGCGGGACGATCTGCCCGGTCGAGGTGATGCCGTCCTCATAGCACAGGTAAGTTCGGCTGCCGGGCATCATCATCGCACCGTGCGCGGATGCCGGGGTCGCGCTCACGACGGTGGCGCCCACCGCCGCGGCGATCGCGCCCCACAGTCCCCATCTCGTTCTTTTCCTCACATGACCCACCCTTCATTGGGCTCGGCGAGGCTAGGTTGTGGCGGAGGCTACCTGCGGGGCGGGGAGCGGTGAACGCCGCGGTGATCAAGGCCGCGCGGCGCGGCGCACCGCGTTGGGGCGCCACCCGGGCGTGCGCACGTCAGCAGGGTCAGGAGGCTGACACAGTTTGGCGCAATCCGGACTAAGCGGATGTAACTTTCCGCCGCCGGAATGTAGCTTTCGCACGTCGCCGCGCGCAGCGGCTCCGCGCGGGGGCGGGCCGGGTCAGCTGCGCGCCTTCGCCACGGCCTTGCCGAAAGCGGCGTCGGCCATGTTCTTGGCCGGCTGCGCCAGTGCGACGATGTAGACCACGACGACCGAATTCCCGCTGCGCGCGGCCACGATGTAGCCCGAGGCGTCGACCCCGGTGGAGACCTTGATGTTCAGCGTGAACGAATAAGAGCCGTCGCCGTACGCGGGCAGCGAGGCGCGCGCGGTGGTGAACGTGCTCGAACCGCTCCCGCCGCCGTGGGTGTAAGTAGTGCACTGAGACAGACTGCCGACCAGCTTCTGCCAGGCCGAGGCGACCTGCGCCGAGGTCCCGGCGGCCAGTTCCTCCACCAGGAACGGCCCGGTCAGCCCGGCGCTCAGGTCCGCCTCGGCGCGTCCGGCCAGCGAGCCGTTCCAGACCGCGGGGTTCCACAGACCGCAACCGCTCTGCATGGGCGGGTTCGTGGCGGTCGCATCGATGCCCCAGCCGGCGGGCAGGTCCGCGGGGGTGAGCAGCTTGGCGGCCAGGCCCGAGGGGCTCGCCCCGGACGGCGGCGCGGAGCCGAGCCCCGGGGACGCGGTCGCGCTCGAGCTCGGCGCCGGCTGCGCCCCGGCGGTGTCGGTCGAGGCATTGGACGACGAGCAGCCGCCCGCGCCGAGAGCGACCAGAGCGGCTGAGCTTACAGTGGCGATACACGTGTGGATGCTCAAGGCGCGCATGCAAGTCCCTCGCGATCAGGTGGCGGATGGCACAGACTAGCGGCCACCGAATCCTCACTACGAGCAAAAGTGCCGAAACGTTACCGAGCGGCGCACGCTTGGTAACCGCCACGGAACCGGCCCGTGCGCGCGACCGGCACCGGGAGCGAGAGCACAAATCCGGCGCCGGGGAAGTCCCATGCTTCACTTTGGCGAATTGATGCCACACTGATCGGTCTGCACCATGGCCCCCGGGTCGTCAGGTGAGACACTGGCACACAGATCAGGCATCCCCCCAGTCTGATCTCGCGCCCGGGGAACGCGATTACGCGGCTCGGGCGCACCCCCCGGCGTCGCCTTCCCCCAGAGACGCCGGGGGCTCTCCTTCCCGGCAGGCCACTTGGCCGCTCGGCGGGCCGTGCGGCCGTCACCGATCCCAGCGCACGTACAAGCTCTCCGGTTTGCGGAACACCAGTCCGCGCACGACGGGAGCGGGCCGGTCCGGGTCCAGCCGCAGCCCGGGCAACTCCCGCAGCAGGGCGCCGAGCGCGGCGCGGGCCTCCAGCCGGGCCGCGTGCGCACCCAGGCAGAAGTGCGGGCCCTGCGCGAAGGCGAGGTGAGACCTGGCGTTCGGGCGGCTCGGATCGAACCGGTCGGGGTCCGCGAACAGCGCCGGATCGCGGTTCGCGCCCGCGAGGGACACGATCACCAGGTCCCCGGCGCGGATTGGCGCGCCGGCCAGTTCGACGTCCCGGGTCGCGTATCGGTCGACCACCGCGGCCGCGGGCTCCAGGCGCAGCGATTCCTCAAGGGCGTCGTCCAGCCGGGCGGGCTCGGCGCGCGCGAGCGCCGGCTGTTCGGGATCGCCGAGCAGATGCAGGGCGGCGTTGGTGATCATCGCCTCCGTGGTCTCGATCCCGCCGAACAGCATGACCGCCGCGTTCGAGACCACCTCGGGAAGTTCGAGCCCTGACCAGTCGTCGCCGCCGCGCGCGGCGGCCACCAGCATCGAGTCCGGCTCGCCGGCCCGGACCGTGGCCCGCACGCTCTCGCCCAGGCGCGCGAACGCCGCCGCGCCGCTCGAGCGCGGCTCGCGGCCCGCCGAGATGTCCGAGACCGCGCCGACGATCGCGTCGTACCAGCCGAGTACCGTCTCCGGCCGGGCGTCGCGCAGGCCGAGCGACTCGGCGACGACCGCGACCGCCAGCGGACCGGCCAGGCCGCGGCGCAACTCGGCGGCGCCGTGCGGGCGCAGCGCGGCCACCCGCCGGGCTGCCTCCCGCTCGATGAACGCGGCCAGCCGCGCATGCGTGTCACGCGGCCGGAACCCGTCGGCGAACGGCGCGCGGTGCCGGGCGTGCCGCGGGCCGTCGAGGGAGAGCATGCTCGGCCCGACCACCCGCGCGGTGGAGAAACGCGGGTCGTCGACCGTGAACGCCTCGGCGTCGCGCATCACGGCGAGCGCCAGGTCCCGGCGGGTCACCAGCCAGCCGCCGAGCGCCGGCAGGAAGGAGACCGGTTCGCTCCCGCGCAGCCGGGCGAGCAGCGGATGCGGATCGCGCTCCAGCTCGGCGATCGTGGCCGCGGCGCCGAGCGGGAACCGCTCGGCGTAGCGGAACCGGTCGGCGGTTTGTGCGGTCACCCGGCCACGCTAGGCGGTGTTGGGGAATGTATCAAGGCAACGATTCGACCGCCGCTTTGTCGGATTCGCCCCTTGAGGCATTCCCCAACACCGCCTAGCAGCGGGCGGCGACAAGGCCGGGCCGGCCGGGTGCGACGCCGCCTGTGCGCCGCGTCCGGCCGGCCCGTCGCCGGACAGTCTGCCCGCTCAGCAGCCGATGCGCGAGGTGCTGAGCACCACGTCGTCGAACCACAGCGTGTCGTTGCCGTTGCTGTAGTTCTCCCAGCCGAGCTTGAGGTCGGTCAGGTTCGGCCGCCAGGTCGCCCCCGAGCCGCTGAGCCACTGCGCGTCGATGTCCTGCGTCGGCACGCCGTCCTCCGTCATACCGGGCACGGGGCTGCCGTTGTACCAGGTGTAGATCTGACCGTTGGTCCGGCTGACCGAGAACTCGAGGCAGGCCCACACGCCGGTCGGCACCACGACGCTCTGCGCGACGCCCGCCGGGCTCTGCGCGGGAAGCGTGGCGTCGTCGGACTGCCGGTTCCACATCAGCGCGCCGTTCTGCGCGCCGAGCCGCAGGTCGGTGTTGCCGGCCGCGGAGTCGTTCATCGCCAGGAACGTGGTGTGGTTGGTCGGCAGCGGCGTGGTGTGCTTGAACCAGAACCGCACGTACCAGGTCGGCGCGGCGGCGGGCATGTCGGTCGTGTCGTCGGCGAACACGTGGTTGCAGTACGTGCCGACGCCGTCGATCTCCAGGGACTTCACGCCGGCGTGCGCCTGCGCGCCGGTGATCGAGGCGGTGCCGCTGCCCGAGCAGTTCTGCGCGCTGATGCTCCACCGCCCGGAGGGAACGGTGCCGGCCTGGTTCTCGAAGCCGTCGCAGAACACTGCCGCGCTCGGGCAGGGGCCGCCGCCCTGGGAGCCGCTGGGGCTGGCCGAGGGGCTGCTCGACGGGCTCGAACTCGGGCTTGAACTCGGGCTTGAACTCGGGCTGGCGCTGGCCGAGGCGCTGGGGCTGGAACTGGCGCTCGGGCTCGCGCTCGCGCTCGGCGAGGAGGAGGATCCGCCCGCGCAGGAAACGCCGTTGAGCGCGAAGTCGGTCGGCGTCGCGTCGCTGCCGGAGAAGGTCCCCTGGAAGCCGAAGGTCGCGGTTCCACCGGTCGCGATCGAGCCGTTGTAGGACTCGTTGACGGCCTTGACCGACTGCCCGCTCTGGGTGATCTGGGCGTTCCAGCCGGAGGTGATCTGCTGGCCGCCGGTGAAGGTCCAGCTCAGCGTCCAGCTGGTGACCGGGGCGCCGGTGTCGGTCAGGGTGACGTTCGCGGTGAACCCGCCGCTCCACTGGTTGACCTGGTACGCGACGCTGCACGGACCGGAGGCGGCGTTCACGCTCGGCGCCACGGCGACCACGCTGGCCGCGATGGCGGCGGTCGCCGCGGCCAGGGCGGCATCACGCAGGCGGCGGGGCCGGCGCAGGAGGTAGGCCATTCGGACTCCAGAGGCTGGTTGCAGAAGCTGTCCCGCGGTTTGGGCGCAGTATTCGGGCGCGGGACGAAGCGGGGCAACCGGCCGCCGCGCGGCGCGCCACGAATGCGGCGATGTCCTGCGCCGGTAGCCGAAATCACCGTGATCGACAAGGAAAGTTACATATCAGACGGCTGAGGGAGCTCCGGCGGGCGGGCTGATTCGGCGGGCTGATTCGGCGGGGTCAGCCGGAACACGAAGTACTCCACCCGCACCCCGTCCCTGACCAGTTCGCGCCGCGCGACCACCTCGGTGCGCAGGCGCTGGCGCTCGACCAGGCCACGCAGATAGCCGAGGTCTCCCGAGGTGCCGAACGCGATCAGCATCCTGCCGCCCGGCGCCAGGCGCCCGGGCGCCTCGGCGAAGAACGCGGTCAGCGCCCGGTAGTCCTCGTCCGTGCTCGCCGCCTCCAGCGGGTCGTGCGGCGCGAACCAGCGGTACGGCGGATCGAACACGATCAGATCGAACTCGCCCTCGACCGCGCTGAACACATCGCTCTCGCGCACCTCGACCCGGTCCGCGACCCCGTTCGCCTTCGTGTTCGCGCGGGCGGCGGCGACGGCCGCCGCGCTGACGTCCACCGCGAGCACCCGGCGCGAGGTGCCGGCCGCGAGGATCGCGTTCACCCCGCTGCCGGTGCCCATGTCCAGCACCCGGTCGCTCTCGCGCACCTCGGCCAGCACCGCCTCGCCGAGCAGGTCGTGCATCCGGGTGATCGGCATCACCCCGGGCGGCACCGTGATCGTGCGGCCGAGGTACGCGAAGCTCTGCGTCTCCCGGCCCTCGGCCTTCATGGCCTGATAAGCGGCCAGGTGCCAGCGCCGGATGCGCTCGGCCTCCTCGGCGGACACAGTCGGGGTGAAACCGTCCACCGGCGCAGCTTAGGGTGGTACCGGACGATGCGCGACGGATTTCCGCCGCGTCGCGCCCCGGACGCGAGCAGGCAAGTGCGGAAGGAACAAGGAACACCGTGTCACAGGCGCACGACGGCCGGCCGGATCGGGGCCGCGAGGACCGGCTGGCGGAGGCGGTCGACGAGCTCTCGCAGACCTGCGACGAACTGGTCGGGCTGTCCACCGCGCTCTCGGCGATCGACCGGCAGGACCGGCTGAGCGACGCGGGCCGTTCCGTGGGGCGGCACGTGCTCGACGTGCTGACCAAGACCCGCCGGGAGCTTTCGAAGCTGCGCTGCGTCGTGGAGGCCCGTGCGCTGGAGAACCTCGTGGTGCTCGCCCGCCTGGAAGTGCGCCGCCTGCACGAGATCACCCGGGGTGCGCGGCTGGAGTACAGCGACTTCAAGACCCTCAGCGCGCAGGGCGCCAGCCGCGAGGCGATCGAGGACCTGATCCACCGGCCGGAGGCGATCACGCATGCCCAGAGCTACGTGGATTACGGGCACCGGGTGATCGAGCCGATGCTGCAACGGCTGCTCGACGAGACCAGCGCCAAGTACGAGGACCTGGCGGTCGCGACGGCCGAGGGCGACGCGATGCCCGACCCATCGCTGCTGTTCGAGCTGCGCGAGTACATCGTCGGACTGCGCGACGCCCAGGAGCCCGACCACCTGAACCAGCTGCTGTGACCGGCCGCGCCCGGTTTTGCGCCCCCGGCACGTTTGGCTCCTCCTGAGCGGGTAGAGCGGGGCGGACCTGGAGACCGACGTAAGGAGAGACCCAGTGCTCGCTCTGACCGATACGGCCGTGGGTGTCATCCACGACCTGACCACCCAGCCCGGGCTGCCCGACGGCACCGGCCTGCGCATCGCCCCGCAGGCCGGCGACAACGGCGTCGGCCCGGCGTTCGCGCTCTCGCTCTCGCAGGCCCCGCAGGCCGCCGACGAGGTCATCGAGACCGCGGACACCCGCGTCTACCTTGAACCCGGTGTCGCTCAGCAACTCGACGACAAGGTGCTCGACGCACACATCGACGAGCAGGGCGAGATCGCGTTCCTCATCTCGCAGCAGCAGCCGCCGCACACGCCGTGGCAGGGTGAGTAACCGCAGAACCTTAGAACCACAGGCGACCGCACGCGGCATTCGCACAACCGTGGACGCGCTGTCGGTCTCCGCAGCCGGGCTCTACTTGGCGCCGGCCGCGGAGACCGACAGCGCGTCCGTGCTCAGCGCCTGCTGGTCCGCCAGTGCGATCGTCAGCTCCCCGGCGGCCGTGGGGTGGAACGGCGCGGCGGCCTTGAGGCCCTGAACGTAAGGCTGGCTGCTGCACAGCTCGTGGCCCGCGAAGCTCGGGCGCACCGTGGTGAACCCGAAGGTCTGCGCGCCGTCCGCGAGTACGGTGTTCAGCGTGGCGAGCCGCGCGGAGAGCACCTTGGTCTTCGCCGGCGTGAACCCGTCGCCGACCAGGCACTTCACATCCGGCCCGAACGGGTCGAAGTACGTGTTGATCAGCACTTTCGGATGCTGTGGCAAGCCGGCGAGATCGTGCAGCATGTCGTAGAAGCCGCGGGCGAAGTCGTTCAGGTTGCTCTGGAAGTACGCCGTGGACGCCTGATCGTCGCAGGCCGCGGCCATCACGCACAGCGCGGCCGTCGCCACCCAGCGCAGATCGTTCGCACCGATGCTCACGACGACCACCGAGGCGTGCGGCGCCTGCTCCAGCACGCCGAACTGCGGCGGCACCGTCACCCCGCCGGTGTCCTGCGGTCCGAGGATGCCGGCCGTCACGGTCGCGCCGCTGCACGCCAGATTCAGCACCTTCCAGCCGTTGACCTGCGCCAGGTCCGCGGCGTATGAATCGGCGCTGCGGCCACAGGCCGTGTCCTGCGCGGAGGGGTGCGCGACCGGCGGGTTGCCGATCGCGGCCGCCGTCGAGTCCCCGATCACCACGGCCTGGACACCGGGCAGGCTCACGCCGACCGGCGCTGGCGCGGTCGGGCCCGCCGCGCTGTCCCCGACCAGGTCGCTGAGCGACTTGACCTGGCGCAGCGTGCCGGGCGTCCCGGCCGCGAAGAGCGCGACGGCGCCGATGTTCGCGGCCACCGCGACCAGCGTCCCGATCGCCACGACCTTGAACATCCTGCGGTGGGTGTAGTGGCGCAGACCCGAGAACGCGAGCAGCAGCAGCACCGCGAACCCGGCCGTGACCAGCGTCTGCCACAGGAAGTACCGCTCCCAGCCGCCGACGAGGCTCGCGGCCAGCCGGTTCTGTGCCCCGGCGCCGCCGTGGTCGGCGGAGGTCTGCACGAACTGGGTCAGCTGGCTGTCGATGGTGATGTGCGTCAACACCAGCTTCGGCCGGATCAACCCGCTGAACTGGAGCGTCGTGGGCACCGACTGGCCGAACAGGTCCAGTTCGCCGGATCCGGCCAGGGACAGGTGCGGCGAGGCCGCACCCACCTTGAGGGTCTGGCCCGCGGCCGAGACGGACTGCGCCGGTGTGACCAACAGGGCCAGCCACGCGGCGATCGCGCCGATGAGGAGGAGGACGCAGAACAAGGCGGCGGCGCGGCGTGCACGCGGCCACAGGCCGACACGCGAGTCGGCGCCCGAGCCGGCGGCGGGCGCACGCCGACCCGATCGCGGCTGAAGGTCGCTCAGGTTCAAGTGGCTTCGTTCCCTGGAGTGCGGTTCGCGGCGGCGGGGTGTGGCGCGGTCCGACGGCATCGCCACCCCGGTTCCACAGTCATCGTGCGCTGTCCGCGGCGCGGGCGGGTGATGCTGAACGATGCACAGTTCCGGTCCTACATCTCACGAAAACGGCACAGGACGCTCATCATCTCATAGGTCCTCATAAATGCGGATGGTCCGATGAACGCCGTTATCGCCCGGACTGCCGAGCGCCGCGGCCGCCGCCCAAGAGGCCACAATGGACCAATGCCGATCTCCTCCGAGGCGTCCGGAACCAACGGTGCGAACCCCGTGCGCTCGTCCTTCGCCCAGGCGGGCACCGTGCGCCGCGGCGAGGGCTCGCCTTATGTCGATCTCGACCGGGCCGCTTGGAGCGCGCTGCGCGAACGCACGCCCCTTCCGCTCACGGCCGACGAGGTCGAGCGGCTGCGCGGACTCGGCGACATGATTGACCTGAACGAGGTACGGGAGATGTACCTGCCGATCTCCCGGCTGCTGAACCTTTACGTCGCCGCGGTGCACGGCCTGCGCGGTGCGCTGGAGACGTTCCTCGGCGCCGGGTCGCAGGCGAAGAACGGGCCGGACGACGGCGGACGCACCCCGTTCGTGATCGGGGTCGCCGGCAGCGTCGCGGTCGGCAAGTCCACCACGGCCCGGCTGCTGCGCGCGCTGCTGGCGCGCTGGCCGGAGCATCCGCGTGTCGAACTGGTGACCACGGACGGCTTCCTGATGCCCAACGCGGAACTGGAGCGGCGCGGCCTGATGGCGCGCAAGGGCTTCCCGGAATCGTACGACCGGCGGGCGCTGACCCGGTTCGTCGCGGACGTCAAGTCGGGGCGCCCGGAGGTGAGCGCACCGGTCTACTCGCACCTGGTGTACGACATCGTGCCCGGGGAGAAGCTGACGGTACGCCGCCCGGACATCCTCATCGTCGAGGGCCTGAACGTGCTTCAGCCCGCCGCGCCGGGCACGGACGGCCGGATCCGCATCGGGCTGTCCGACTACTTCGACTTCAGCATCTACGTCGATGCGCGCACGGACGACATCGAACGCTGGTATCTGGACCGGTTCAAGCAGTTGCGCGCCACGGCGTTCGTGGATCCGGACTCGTACTTCCGGCGCTTCGCGGCTCTTTCCGAGCGCGCGGCGCTGGAGCAGGCCCGCTCCTTCTGGCAGCAGATCAACCTGCCGAACCTGCTGGAGAACGTGCTGCCGACGCGGCGGCGCGCGACGCTGGTGCTGCGCAAGGGCCCGGACCACAGCATCGAGCGGGTCTGGCTGCGCAAGCTGTGACGGCGGTCCGGCGCGCCGGGGCCGCGATGATGCGCGACGCGAACGTCGGCAACGTGCTCGTGGTGGAGCGGGGCACGCCGGTCGGCGTCGTGTCCCTCGGGGATCTCGCGCTCGACCGTGACGAGACCTCCGCGCTCGCCGCGATCAGCGGGCAGCCGCCGACGACCTGACGCCGCCGGCGCTACGTCACGATCCCCGCGGCGGCCTGGTCAGCCCGCGAGAGCGGCGGCCAGGTCGTCGCGCATGGCGAGGTGGCCGGCCGCGCCGGCCAGGTCGAGCACCCGCTGCACCGCCTGCTGCGGAGCCACCACGCGGAACAGGGCGCCGTCCGCCTGCGCGCGCTTGTGCGCCTGGAGCAGCACCCGCAGGCCACTGGAGTCGAGGAACGTCATCTCGGTACCGTCGAGCACGACCAGCGCGTCCGGGGCGAGCAGCGGTTCGATCGTCTCCCACAGCTGGTCCGCGGCGGCCAGGTCCAGTTCGCCGCGCACGGTCACCACGCGTCCGTTCCCCTCGGCGGGCCCGACGCCGACCTCGAAACGCTCCATGGAAGCTCCACTATATCGCTGTAAGAGTTCTGTCTACTCTTCCTTACACCCTATCGCCGATCGGCCCTCGTGCGAAGCGCGGGCGTGTGCGGGAGCCCGGGCGGCGACCCGGGCTCCCGCACACGCTGCCGCCTGCTCGGCCCTACTGGGCCGTCCCCGCCGACCGGACGCCGGGCGAACGCGGGGAGATCGCACTGGAGGCGGCCGCGGTGGCCTGCCGCACCACCGACAGCGGCCGGGCGATCGACTCCAGCGACCGGCGTTCCGCCGCGATGCCGAGCGCGATCTCGATCAGACCTCCGGCGATCATCACCCCGGCGCCGATGAGATAGCCGACGAACAGCAGGTTCCGGTTCGTGCCGTCGCCGATCAGGTGGCCGTAGAGCACCGGGCCGAGCGCCCCGAAGCACTGCGCGATCGCGAAGAACACCGCGATGGCCTGCGCGCGCACCTCCAGCGGGAAGATCTCGCTGACCGTCAGATAGGCCGCGCTCGCTCCGCTTGAGGCGAAGAAGAAGATCACGCACCAGGCGATCGTCTGGGTCGCGGCGGTGAGCATCCCGGCCCGGAAAAGCTGCGCGGTGATGGCCAGCAGGACGCCGGAAAGCAGGTAGGTGCCCGCGATCATCTGCTTGCGCCCGATCGTGTCGAACAGCCGGCCGATGGTGAGCGGACCGGCCAGGTTGCCGACGGCGAAGGCGATCAGGAACCACGGCGCCGCGTTCGCCGCGACCCCGTAGAACTTGGTCAGCACGAGCGTGTAGGTGAAGAAGATCGCGTTGTACAGGAACGACTGGCTGATCATCAGGCCGGCGCCCAGCACCGAGCGCTTCGGGTACTGGGAGAACAGCACCCGCACCAGCGCAAGGTACCCGGTCCGCTCCACGGGCCGGACGTCCATCGCACGGTCCTGCGGGACCGGTTCCAGCCTCCCGCCGCCGACCTCGACCTGTTCCTCGATCTCCCGCAGCGTGGTCTCGGCCTCGGCCTGCCGGCCGTGCATGATCAGCCAGCGCGGGCTCTCCGGCAGGTTGCGCCGCACGAACACCACCACGATCGCGAGCACCGGTCCGAGCAGGAAGCCGAGCCTCCAGCCGATGTTCTCCGGCAGCACGTTGAGCAGCAGCAGCGAGCCGAGCGTGCCGAGGATCGCTCCACCCCAGTACGTGCCGTTGACCGCGATGTCGACGCGGCCGCGGTGCCGCGCCGGGATCATCTCGTCGATCGCCGAGTTGATCGCGGCGTACTCGCCGCCGATGCCGGTACCCGCGACGAACCGGGTCAGATACAGGTAGGCGACCCACACCCCGCCGGCACCCATCGTCACCGCGGTCAGTCCGCTGCCGACCAGGTAAACCCCGAGCGTGACCATGAACAGGTTGCGCCGGCCCAGTTTGTCCGACAGCCTCCCGAAGAACAGTGCGCCGACCACCTCGCCGGCCAGGTAGACCGACGCGATGGCGCCGACCGCGGTGGACGACATGCCGAGCGTCTGCTTCGTACCGAGAACCCCGGCGACCGCGCTGGCCACGGTGATTTCCAGGCCGTCCAGGACCCAGGCCACACCGAGCGCCATCACCAGCCGGGTGTGGAACCGGGACCAGGGCAGCCGGTCGACCCTCGCTGGGATCAGCGTGCGTATTGGCGCATCCGCGATATCAGCGACTGACATTGGAACCTCCAGCCGATCAGTCCCCTCAGGCGCACTGGTAACCGGGACGGCCGCGGACAAACGACTACTCGCGAGCGCTCGTCACCACTGGCCCGCGTGAGAAGCCGCACGGCGGGTATCCGCTGTCACCGGCCGCTTGAGCGACCGGCCGAAGCGCGCAGAACCTGAGAGGGAGCCATGTCGATCGGAGCGAACCTCACCGTGATCGCGACCGGCGCGATCCTTTCCTTCGCCACCCACATCCACAGCTCCGGTTTCAGCGTGGTCGCGATGGGCGCCGTACTGATCGCGGTCGGCGTCGTCGGGCTGTGCCTCCAGATCGCCGCGCTGCGCCGGCGGCAGGAGATGACCGCGACCGAGATCGTCAGCCCGGAACGCGCGGTACTGGTACGGCCGCCATCCGAGCACTGAGCCGAACGCATTTTCCGGCGCAGCGAGGGTACAAGGCGGCAACGGAAGCGCACGATGCGGTCAGTGCGGAGGCGGAGTATGGACGCAAGAGGGCTCTCGCTGCGGGAACAGCGCATTCTCGCGGAGATCGAGTCGGCGCTGCGGCTCGATCGCAGGCTGGACGAGAGGTTGCGCGATCTGCGCGCACCCGCCGGAGCAAGGCTGCTCTCACTCCAGCGCAGACTGCGCGCGGCCGAACTGAGCCTACTGATCCCCACGACGCTGCTGCTCTCGCTCGCCGCGGGACGTACCGGCTCGCTTCCCATCGCGATCGCAGCCTGCTGCGTCGGCGTGCTGAGCATCGCGCTGTTGTGCACGGTCCTGATCGGCCGAGCCGAGCGGCGCCGCGGCCGGCAGTGGCGCGACGCGCCCTCGCGCCTCTCCTTTCCGGAGACCTGACCCAGCCCGCCTGGAAACCGGCCCAGCCCGCCTGGAGGCTCGAGGCGATCCGCCCGCAGAGCTGACGCCGCGGCACGATGCGTCTTCTTATATGAGCCTGCGTATTCGTCGCCTCCGGCAACTTTCAGTCCATTTCACAACCACCACGCACGGTCGTCGCCCGCGGCCTGCGGCGACTTTGAGTCACCACGCGACTACGCAAACCGACCGGTGGCGGCGGGTACCTTCCTGACTCGATCGAACAGGCTTCGAATCGACGAAAGGATCCGGCTGATGTTCTCCGGCAGACGGGCTCGACTGCTCGCACCGGCGCTCGCCGTCTCGACGGCGCTGGCCGCGGCCGCGAGTCTGACCCTCCTGTCCACCGACGCCGCCCAGGCGGCCACCACGACGCTGTGCGGGGCCACCCAGACCGCGTCCGTCGCCGGCGGTCAGTACATGGTCCAGAACAACGAATGGGGCTCCTCCGCCTCGGAATGCATCACCACCGACGGAAACGCGGACTTCACCGTCGCGAACTCCGCCATCTCCACCGGCACCAGCGGCGCCCCCGGCGGCTATCCCTCGATCTACAAGGGCTGCCACTGGGGTCTTTGCACCTCGGGCAGCGGCCTGCCGATCCAGGTCTCGACCATGTCCCCGGGCAAGGTGACCACGAGCTGGAGCACCACACAGCCCGGCAACGGCATCTACGACGTCGCGTACGACATCTGGTACAACCAGTCGTCGTCGACCAGCGGCCAGCCCAACGCCGAAGAGATGATGATCTGGCTCAACCACACCGGCAGCGTGCAGCCTTCCGGATCGGTCGTGGCCAGCAACGTCAGCATCGGCGGCCACACCTACAACGTCTGGCTCGGCCGCGAGAGCACCTGGAACGACGTCTCCTACGTCATGACCAGCCCGACGACGTCGGTCAGCAACCTCGACATCGACCTGCTGGCGGCGGACTCGGTCAGCCGCGGCTACATGACGAACTCGGACTACCTGATCGACCTGGAAGCCGGATTCGAGCTCTGGCAGGGCGGCGCCGGACTGGCGACGAACAGCTACTCGGTGAACATCGGCGGCGGCGGGTACACCCCTGCGCCGACCACCGCGCCGCCCACGACTCAGCCTCCGACGACTCAGCCGCCCTCGACGCCTGCGGGCGGCCGGGGCTGTCGCGCCGCCTACTCGGTGACCGGCACCTGGCCGGGCGGTTTCCAGGGCCAGGTGGTGGTGACCAACACCGGCGGCTCCACCAGCGGCTGGACTCTGAACTGGACCTATCCGGGCGACCAGAAGATAAGCAGCCTCTGGAACGGCACGTACAGCCAGTCCGGCGAGCAGATCACGGTGCGCAACGCCGCCTACAACGGCACGCTCGCCCCCGGCGGCACGACGAGCGTGGGCTTCACCGGGACGTATTCGAGCAGCGACGCGGCTCCGTCCTCGGTGACCTGCACGGCCAGCTGACAGCGGGCCGGACGCGCGGAAACACCGCGAGAGCACGACGGTTCGCCGGCCCGGCGCGGGCCGGCGAACCACTGCACGGGGGTCCTGGACGCGGGTGCGGCCGACGGGTCGGCGGGACGGCCGCACCCGCCCGCGAATCCGCCGGGGTCGCTCAGTCGGTGACGCTTCCGGAGAGCCGCTGGACCTCCGCGGTCAGCTGGCTGGCGGCGGGGCGGGAGATGCGCTCCTTGCCGACCAGCTGGTCCAGCCGCCCGTCGAAGCGGGCGATCTTGTCGCGGATCTCCTGAAGGTGAGCCGGACCGCCGTTGCGCTGCGCCGAGACCACCGAGTTCTCGATGTCGACGATCGAGTTCTGCAGATCGCCGCCGGTGGTCGGGTCGAGCGTGGCCGGGCCGTCCGCGACGAAGACGCGGATCTGGGCCCGCACCGCCTCCAGGTAGCGGATCGGATCCGCGGCCGCGGCCGCCGAGATCGGCGGCGCGCTGCCCCCGGACATCCGCGGCGCGACGGCACCGTTCGAGGGTGCCGGACCGGCCGGCGGCGAGCCGGGAGGCGCGGCCAACCGTGGCGGCTGCGCGGCGGTGGCGCCCGGATGGCCGCTCGGGAGCAGCAACACCAGCGCCGCGGCACCCGAAAGGCCGACGACGGCCCCGACGAGCAGCGGCCGCGCGCTGCGCCGCCGCCTTCCCCTGCCGCCGGCTTCGCCCGGGCCGGGTACGTCCGCGCCGGGTACGTCCGGCTTGGGCGCGGGGGCTGCCCGGGTCCTTCCGTCGAACGCGGCTCCCGCCCGCGCCCGCCGGCTCGGCGCGGCGCCGGCCGACTCGGCCGCCGAGCCGTCCGCCCGCCCCGGGTACGCCGCCTCGGGTGCGACCGGGTCCTGCCCAGGGCGTTGTGCGGGGCGCTGCTCGATGTACTGCTCAGGGTGTTGTGCAGGGTGTTGTGCAGGGTGCTGCGGCTCGTCGAACGCCTCCGCCAGCATCGTGCTCTCGCCCGGGTAGTGCTCGGCCACGGGACGGAACTGCGCGAGCGACCTGCGCGGGGTATGGCCGAGGGGCTCGCCCACCGGGAAACCCGCCGCGGAGGCGATGCCCGACAGCGTCGTGAGCGCCTGCGTCGCATCGGGCCGGAACGCAGGATTCTTCGAAAGACAGGCATGACAGAACTCGACCACGCGCGCGGGCAGGCCGGGCACCTCGATCGGCGGAGGCGGGTCGTACAGCTGCGCCTCGAAGATCTCAGTGATGTCGTTGCTCTGATACGGGGGGCGACCGGTCAGGCACCAGTACAGCACGCAGCCGAGGGCGTAGATGTCCGAAGCCGGTTTCGCCCGCTGCCCGCGCACCTGTTCCGGGGCCATGCACAGCGGTGTGCCGACGGTCAGGTTGCCGGTCAGGTCGCCGTCGCCGGCCGCGCGGGCGATGCCGAAGTCGAGCAGCTTCGCGCCGTCCGGGACCAACATGACGTTGGCTGGTTTCACGTCTCTGTGCACGACTCCCGCGCGATGCGCGGCGCGCAGCGCGTCGGCGACCTGCGCGGCGACGGCGACCGCCTCGGCCCAGGGTAGCGCCGCTTCCTTCAGCCGCCGGGCCAGACTGGTCCCGGCGAGCATCTCGGTCACCAGAACGGGCTGGGTGCTGCCGTCGGCGTTGGGGATCTCCAGGTAGTCCCGGATGGCGCAGATGCGCGGATGCTCAAGCCGGGCCAGCACCCGCGCTTCGCGCCGCAGCCGCTCCCGCTCCGTCGGGTCGTCCACCGCGGCGCCGCGCAACAGCTTGACGGCGACCGGGCGGTCGCGGGCCACGTCGAGCGCCTCCCACACGGTCGCGCTCCCGCCCGCGCCGAGCGGCTGGACCAACTGGTAGCGCTCGGCGAGCAGCGTGCCGGGTATCGCGGGCTCCATGACGCGGATTATTCCGCCGTACCCGGCCGCACGGGTGAAACCAGGAAAGAACTGACGGCACGTTAAGCAGATCGTAAGATCCCGATCCCGTCGCCGCATGGGCACGAGCCTGCGTCGCGCCGGCTCCGGGCCGCGCCGTTCGCCCGCCGGATCCCGCGTTGAGACCAATGCCGCTCGTCCCGGCCATTGAGCCGCCCGGACCTAGAGCTTACCATCGAGTAAGGTGAGGCTTACCTATTGAGGTTCGGGAGGTTCGATGGACGGGCGGCGGCGCGCGACATCGGGGTTCGAGCGCGCGGACACCCCGAGTACCGCTCTGCCCTTCCGGCCGCACCACCTCGCCGCCACCGCCCGCGGCGCTCACGACACCGAACCGGCCGCGGCGCCCGCCCCGGCACGGTTCCGCGAGGTGCTCGGCAATTTCGCCACCGGTGTGACGGTCATCACAGCGCTGGACGGCCCGGCACCCGTCGGGTTCACCTGCCAGGCGTTCACCTCGCTCTCGCTCGATCCGCCGATGGTCTCCTTCTCGGTCTCGCGCGATTCGAGCACCCGGCCCCGGATCCTGGCAGCCGGCCGATTCTGCGTGAACGTGCTGGCCTTCGACCAGCACGGCCTCTGCGCGCGCTTCGCCGCTCGCGGCGCGGACCGCTTCGCCGGCGTCGACTGGTGGCGCTCCCCCGGCGGCTGCCCGGTGCTCGACGGGTCGCTGGCCTGGATCGACTGCACCGTCGAGGCCGGGTACCCGGCGGGCGACCACATGATCGTGGTCGGCAACGTGCGCGCGCTGTCGGTTCAGCGCGAGGCCGCGCCGCTGGTGTATCACCGCGGTGCGTTCGCGAACTGCTTCCCACTCGCCAACACCGGAGCGCTTCCGCGCGTGTGCTGACGGAGTCGCTGGCCAACGCCACTGCATCCGGTCAAGCCGCGCACGCGTCTCTAACGCCGGATGGTTGTGGCCGGGGTTGCGCCCGGCCACCGAGGCAACAAAGAACGACGGCCCGTCCGTGCCGCGGATGGTCATCCGCGGCACGGACGGCGTCCTTCGACTTCGACCGCCCGGTCCCCGAGCACGGCCCCGGCCGCGGCGCCGCCTTGACGACGAACCCGCCCGGTCTTCGAACCCCGCCCGATCACTGAACCCCCACGCACCCGGTCACGTGTTGCGAAGGGACTGTGACGGGCGGTGCGATCGTGATCAAGTTCGGACAGCCGGCTGCTCATCCCGGCGCGGGAACGCAGGGGCCGGCGCGGGTGGTGACCGCGGCAGGTCTGGCGGTCGACGCCTACGTGCACGCCGATCTCGCCTCGGTCTACGACCCGGTGCGCGCGGGCATCAGCCAGGGCGACCTCTTCCGCGTCGAGGCGGCCGCCTCCGCGCTCGCCGCCCTGCTGGTGTTGCTGAGCGCGCGACCGCTTGTCTGGGCCTTCGCGTTCCTCGTCGCGGCGAGCGGTCTCGGCGCGCTGCTGCTGTACCGGTACGTCGACGTCGGCGCGCTGGGCCCGCTGCCGAACATGTACGAGCCGCTGTGGTTCACGAAGAAGACCGCCACGGCCGTCGCCGAAGCCCTCGCGGCGGTCACCGCGCTCGCCGGCCTCGTCGGCAGCTTCGCACGCGCCCGCGCGCCGGCCGGCGCGAGCGCGGGTCAGTACTCCCCGTGACGCTCGGTCAGATGGTAGGCCTGGGCGTGGCGTCCGGCCTCGTGGAAGGCCGCGCGAAGCTGCGTGAAGTCGTCGCGGCGCGCGGCCCGGGTCAGGATCAGATCCGCCTCCGCGTCGCAGCCGCGCGTCGCCAGGTTCGAGGCGAGCACCACCAGGTCGGCCGGCGGCATGCTGGCGCCGAGGTGCTCCAGGTACCGGTCGGTCTGGTCGGATGCGCGCACCCGCCGCAGCGTGCCGAGGATCATGCTCGGGTCCGGCCGGGTGGCCAGCGCGGAGATCAGCAGCTCCCCGGCAGCCTGGGCGCCCTGCCTGCTCTCCGCGAGCAGCGCCATCGCCTCCACCGCCTCGATCGGCGGGGCCTGCGCGGCGAAGCTGTCGAGCAGGCTGGCGGCGTCCTGGTGCCGGCCCGCCTGGGTCAGCGCGAGCACCGCGGCACACACCTGCTGCGGCGCGCCGCGGCCCAGGGCGGCGAACAGCAGGTCGGCTTCCTCGTCCCGCCTTGCCGTGCGCAGCACGCTGACCGCGTCGATGTACTCCTGCGGGGAACGGGCACGCAACTGCGCGTCCAGCAGCGCCGCGGTCGAGCCGGAAACCGCCAGCGCCACCAGCGCCGAGGCCAGCTCCACGAGCGGCCGGCCGGCCAAGACGTCGAGCACGCGCGCGGCGTCCTGCTCGGCCCCGGACTCCCACAGCTCGCGAGCCACCGCCGCGGCGACGCCCACGGGCGCCTGGGTCGCCAGGCGCACCACGCGCTCCGCGTCCTCGACGCGTTCCGCCGAGCGCAGGGCTTGCAGCAGCCCGACGATATGGCCGGGCCTGCCGTTGAGCACCCCGAGGACGAGCTTGTCCGCGTGCGCGGCCTCACGGTGCCGCCGCAACACGTCGATGTAGCCGACGGTCGCCGACGGGGGCCGGCTGAGCGCGGCCGTGGCGTAGGCGTGCACGGCCAGATCCCGCTGCCGCCCGGCTTCCAGGTACGAGGACAGCGCCACGAGTTCGACGTCCGAATAGGCCGGGACGGCATGGCTGAGCAGCCGGTAGGCCAGGGCTGACAGGTCGGCCGACGCGAGATCGGTGGCCAGATAAGCGGTCAGCGACGGGAACGGGCCGACCGCCTTCTCGGCGGCGCCGAGCAGCGTGTCGATCTCGTCCTGCGCGCCGTGCGCGGACATGCGGCGCAGCAGCGCGGCGAAGCGGTCCGGCGGCCAGTTGCCGGCGGCGAGCTGCGCGGCTCGGGCGTAGAGAGCGTACGAGCAGCGTTCCACTCCCCCGGCCTCGAGCTGCTCGGCAAGCGTCAGCACCCTGCCTTCCTGCCAGTGCGTCGTGGCCTCGGCCAGGATCGGGCCCACCTCGTGCGCGGCGCCCAGATCCGGCAGCAGTTCCAGGAGCGGTTCGAGCGCGGCCGCGTCCGGGGCGTGCCCGGTGGCCTCGGCGAACAGCAGGGCGGCCTGCGGTTTGCCGCCGCGGGCGGTCAGCGCCCGCGCCAGCCGCCTGATCTGGTCGACCGGTCGGCGGGCGGCCTGGGCCAGCAGCCGGGCGCACTCCTCCCGGTAGCCGGACTGGACGAGGGAAAGGGCGATCTCGGCGAAATGGTCCGGCGCGCGCATGAGGACGATGGCCTCGGCCTGGTCCGCCTCGGCGGTACGCCCGGCCATGCGCAGGACGACCAGCAGCAGCGCGACGTTCGGGGGCACGCCGCGCGCGGCCACGCCGGCGAGCACTTCATCGGCCACCTGCGGCCAGCCGGAGGTGCGCAGTTGCGCGGTCCAGTCGGCCAGCGCGGCGGGGGCCATCGTCAGCGCCGCGTCCTGGCCTTCGGGAACCTTGGGCAGGTTGTCGTTGTAGGTGCGGTCGGACGCATCGGACTCGGCGGCGGCGCGCTCGCGCTCCGGTCCTTGGCCCGCTCGCTCGGCGGATGCGGCGCCGGGCGCCGTGCCGGTCTGGGCGCCCGCCTGGCCGTCGGCCCGGCCGCCATCGCCGCGCGCGGCGGCGGGCCGCGCGGCCCGCGTGTTGCGCAGCAGCACGATCCGCCGCTCCCCCTGGCCCGGCCACAAGCGCGGCGCGGGAAGCTGGCGGGAGGCCAGGTCACGACCGAGGTGGTGGTGCAGCGCGGCCAGGTCGAGGTCGTCGCCGGAGTCCGGCACACCGCTGCGGGCGGTGCGCACGAGCGCGCCGGTGAGCGCGGTCATGCGCTGGCCCGACGGCCCCCAGGACTTCGCGTCCTTCGCGCTCGCGGCCAGCACGCTCGCGCCCGCCACGGCCTCCAGCGCGGCCGGTCCGGTGGAGTGCGGCGCGGGCACCTCCCCGTCGTAGCAGTAGTCCAGGATGATGATCCGGTCGGCGGCGCGGCCGGTGTCGCGGACCAGCGCCGCCACGTCCGGGTAGCGCAGCGCGCGGTAGAGGCGGGACTCGGACGAACCGGGCAGCGCGAAGTAGAGGTCGGGGTGGCGCGGCGCGGCGAGGGTGTAGCCGACGATGTAGAGGATGAACGCACCGGTCGCGGCCGCGGCCGCCTCGTAGACGGTGTCGAGCACCGCGGCCGCGTCGGGCGGGTTGCGCAGCACGGTGCAGTGTTCGGGCGTCAGCCCCAGCAGAGCGGGATCGGTCAGCAGGGCGGACATCTCTTCGACGTCGCCGGCCACGCCGGGGGTCGGTCCAGGCGCCTCGGCAGGCACGTAGTCGTCCACGGCGATGAGGACCGCACGCGACGTGGCCGGATCGTGCACTGGCAAAGCCGCCCCCTCCCACTGAGCCTTGCGGGGTTCCTCCAGAGATCCTGCAACGCGACAGTAAAATCCGATGTGTATTCGAGCCGCTGTAACCGACCCGTTACCGCGGACGCGGCCGGGATCGATGCCACAGTGTATTCACAGTTGAGACCGGGAATGTAGTGCGCTGGAGAATAAGCCTTGGCGTGCTGAAAGCCGAGAATGGCCCGAGTACGGAACGATTTTCACCGCACCGCGCCCTATTAGGTGAATTGCGCGTTATGTCGCTTTACCTACCGCCGGATCCGATCACGCGGCCGTTGGACCCTTGCCCGCGCGCCCGCCGGCCGGCCGCTCGCGGCGCCGGCCGACGGGCCGACGGGCCGACGGGCCGACGGGCCGACGGGCCGACGGGCCGAAAACGGTCGGTGCGGGTGTCGACCAGGTCGAGCGCCGAAGCCCGCCGAAGGGCGGGCCCGGGCCCGGTCGGCCCGATCCAGCGAACCCGCATGAGCACACTGCGACGGGTCACCGCGGCCCCGCCGCCCCGATGAAGGACTCTGCGACAAAATCCCACCCGATCAAGGTCCTGCAAGGACCTGACAGCCCATCGAGACCCTTGACGTTGGTTGTCCGCGACCACATACTCCCAACCACTACCCCCGATGCCGCGAGCTTGAACGGTCCGCAACGGCTCGGAAACGTTTCCACGCCAGCGGGCCGGCACGCGGCGCACGCACCGCAGTACCCACGAGACAGCACCCGCGAATACCCACGTCACCCAAACCGCTCCTCCCGTTCCGGCTCGGCGCGGCCGCGACGGGCGCAGGCGTCCAACGCGAGAGGTCGCATGCCCATGATCGAAAACACGCGAGGTCGCGCCGCTCCCAGCGAGCCCGCCGCACCCGCTCGCCCGCCCCGCAACCGCCGGTTCCGGCTCTTCGCCGCCGCCGCGGCGACGGCTCTGGCCGGGCTGTTCACCGTCGCGGTCAGCCCGGCGAACGCCGCGCTGCCCGGCCCGCCGTCCGGCTGGACGCAGGTCTTCGCCGACGACTTCAACGGCTCGTCCGGCAGCGGCATCGACGGGCAGTGGATGTACGACACCGGCCCGGGCTCGAACTTCGGCACCGGTGAGATCGAGACCATGACCAACTCCACCTCCAACGTGCACCTGGACGGCGGCGGCAACCTCGACATCACCGCGCTCGGCTCCGGAGGCAACTGGACCTCCGGGCGGGTGCAGACCACCAGCGCGAACGTCGGCGCGCCGGCCGGCGGCAAGCTGGAGGTCACCGCGTCGATCCAGCAGCCCACCGGCGGGCTGGGCTACTGGCCGGCGTTCTGGATGCTCGGGCCGGGTCAGTGGCCTGAGAACGGCGAGATCGACATCATGGAGGACGTCAACGCCCTGTCGCAGGTCGCCGGCACCATCCACTGCGGCACCTACCCGGGCGGCCCGTGCAACGAGGGCAACGGCATCGGCAGCGGGCTGCGCTCGTGCAGCGGCTGCCAGTCCGGCTTCCACACCTACACCATGATCCTCGACCGCACGAACACCTCGGCCGAGTCGATCACGTTCTACCTCGACGGCGCCTCGTACTTCACCGTCACCGAGTCCCAGGTCGGCACCACGACCTGGCAGGCGGCCTTCGACCACAACCTGTCGATCATCCTCGACCTGGCGATGGGCGGCGGCTTCCCGAACGGGGTGTGCGGATGCACCACGCCGACCGGTTCGACCGCGTCCGGCGGCACGATGCGGGTCGACTACGTGGCCGCGTACACCACGTCCGGCAGCGGTGGCCCGCCCCCGCCCCGCCGCCCGGGTCCGGTCCGGTGACCCTCGCCTACAACGGCCTGTGCCTCGACGTACGCGGCGCCAACAGCGCGAACTTCACCCCGGTCCAGGTCTACACCTGCAACGGCACCAGCGCGCAGCAGTGGAGCTTCGTGCAGGCGGGAACCACGCTGCACGCCCTGGGTAAGTGCCTGGACATCAACGGAGGCGGCACCGCCGACGGCACGACCGTGGACCTCTACGACTGCAACAACACGGCCGCGCAGGTGTTCATCCCGGAAGCCAACGGGGCTCTGTACAACCCGCAGTCCAACAAGTGTCTTGACGACACGGGCTGGGGCGGCTCCGGCACCCAGGCGGAGATCTGGGACTGCACCGGCAACTCCAACCAGAATTGGACCATTCCCTGATGTTCTCCCGCGTCGCTGATCGCAGCCGCTCCCGCGCGCGGCGGGCACCCGTCCTGACCGTGGTGCTCGCCCTGCTCGCGGGCCTGCTCGGGCCCGGCTTCCAGCGGGCCGCGCTGGCCGGCACGGCGCCGGACGCGAACATCGCGCTCGGCGCCGAGGCCACCGCCTCCTCGGCGCAGGGAGCCGACACCCCGGCTTCCGCCGCCGTCGACGGCGATCCCGCCACGCGGTGGTCTTCCGCGTGGAGCGACCCGCAGTGGCTGCAAGTGGATCTCGGTGCGAACGCGGCGATCAGCGGCTTCTCCACACAGTGGGAAGCCGCGTTCGCCACCGCGTACCACATCGAGGTCTCCAGCGACGCGACGACGTGGTCGCAGGTCTATGCGACCACGTCGGGCGCCGGCGGCACCGAGTCAGTCTCGGTGCCGTCCGGCACCACCGGCCGCTACGTGCGGCTGACCGGAACCGCGCGCACGAGCATCAACGGCGCGCAGTACGGATATTCGATCTATGAATTCCAGGTGCTCGGGCACTTCACGCAGCAGGCCGTGAGCACCGGCGCCGACACGGCCAGCCTTCAGCAGGGCACGTCGATCGACCTGCCGGTCAGGCTGAACATGACCTCCACCGCACCGGTCACCGTCGACTACGCGACCTCGGACGGCAGCGCGGTGTCAGGCACCGATTACATCGCGGCCGCCGGGACGCTGACCTTCGCGCCCGGCCAGAGCGCCGCCGCCATCCACCTGACCGCGCTGCCGAACGCGCTGCACGCGCCGACCAGGACGTTCAGCGTCACGCTGGCGAACGCGGGCCCGCCCGGGACCGCGATCGGCCCCCGCGCGAGCACGACCGTCAGCATCCTGAACAACAACCCGGTGCCGACCGACGGCGCCGTGTCCGCCATCGATGACTTCGAGGGCTCCGTCCCGTTCGGCACCGGCGGCACCGGCATCTTCACCTTCTCCTCCGACGCCGCCTCGACGCCGACGCTCACCCAGGTCGCCGCCGCGGACCGGCCCGGCGCCGCGGCCGGGAACCACGCGTTGCAGGTCTCTTACAACATCGGCGGCTGGGGCGGGTTCTCGCACGACCTGGCCGCCGCGCAGGACTGGAGCGGGTACGACGGCTTCGGTTTCTGGGTCAAGGGCACCGGCTCGGGGCAGAAGGTCGAGTTCGAAGTGAAGATGGGCGGCGCGGACGGCGAGCACGCCGAACTGTGGCAGTCCTTCTTCACCGACGACGTCAACGGCTGGAAGCAGGTGCGGGTCGGCTTCGCAAACCTGAAGAAGCGGGCCGACTACCAGCCCTCCGGCGCGCCGAACGCCGCGCAGATCACGCTGACCAGCATGTGGGGCTACGCGGTCAACCTGCCCGGCGACTCCACCAACACGCTGCTGTTCGACGATTTCCAGGTCTACCAGTCGCTCCACGTCATCCAGGACTTCGAGGGCGCGAACCCGATCACGGACATCAGCGGCGCGCTCGCGAACACCGGCGCGTTCCCCTGGGGCGGCGACGCGAACAGCACCCCGGCGCTGAGCGTCGCGCAACTCGACCGGCCGGGCGTGACCGGCAACCACGCGCTGCGCGGCACCTGGGTCTCCGACACCAGCTACGGCGGCTTCAGCTATGACCTGGCCACGGCCGCGCCGCAGGACTGGAGCCCGTACGCCGGCATCGAGTTCTGGTTCTACGGCCACAACCCGAGCAACGACGCGGTGCCGGGCTCCGGCGCCGAGTACGAGTTCGAAGTGAAGATGGGCGGCGCCGACGGCGAGCACGCCGAACTGTGGCAGAGCTTCTTCACCGACGACTGGCAGGGCTGGCACCTGATCCAGATCCCGTTCTCCTCGCTCAAGCGGCGCACCGACTACCAGCCCTCCGGCGCGCCCGGCGACAGCACCATCGACCTGACCACGATGCGCGGCTTCGCGCTGACCGAGCCGCCGGGCTCGGCGAACGGCGAGTTCGACGTCGACCGGTTCGCGGTCTACGGAATCAATACCGGAACGCTCGGCGCGCATGTGAGCACCGCGCAGGCGGTCTACGCCGTCAATCCGGGCGGCACGGCCACGGTCGGCATCACGCTGACGACCGACGGCGGCAAGGCGCTGGACCACGACGTGACCGTGGCGTACTCGCTCGGCGGTGGCAGCGCCGTCGCAGGGACCGACTATACCGACGCCAGCGGCGCGCTCACCTTCGCGGCCGGTTCGGCCTCGGGCAGCACGCAGTCGTTCACGGTGCAGACGCTGGCGAACACGACCGCCTCGACGGCGAGGACGATCCCGATCCAGTTGACGCCCACAGGCGCGGACGTGACCGCGGACCGTCCCGTCGTGGTGATCAACGCACACGGACTGCCGTATCTGGACTCTTCGTTGCCGGTCGCGACCCGGGTGCGGGACCTGCTCTCCCGGATGACGCTGGAGGAGAAGATCGGCCAGATGACCCAGGCGGAGCGGGGCGATCTGGCACACCAGTCGGACATCACGAGCGCCGCGCTCGGCTCGCTGCTCAGCGGCGGCGGCTCGACCCCGACCCCGAACACCCCGCAGGGCTGGGCCGACATGATCGACGCGTTCCAGGCCCGGGCACAGGCCACCGCGCTGCAGATCCCGCTGATCTACGGCGAGGACTCGGTGCACGGCGACAACAACCTGGTCGGCGCCACGCTCTTCCCGCAGAACATCGGCATGGGCGCGACCCGGGATCCGGCGCTGGTGAAGCAGGACGGGCAGATCACCGCGACGGAGACCCGCGCCACCGGCGTCACCTGGGCGTTCTCCCCGTGCCTGTGCGTGGCGCGCGACGAACGCTGGGGCCGCACATACGAGTCCTTCGGCGAGGACCCTGCGCTGGTGAGCCAGATGGAGACCATCATCGACGGGCTTCAGGGCAGCGCGGACGCCAGCACCCTGAACAAGAACACCAGCGTGCTGGCGACCGCGAAGCACTTCGCCGGCGACGGCGGCACGACCTACGGTTCCTCGACCACGGGCTCTTACAAGATCGACCAGGGTGTCACCACCGTGACACGGTCCCAGCTGCAGGCGCTCTACCTTCAGCCGTTCCAGACGGCCGTGGCACAGCACTCGGTCGGCGCGGTGATGCCCTCGTATTCGAGCCTTCAGATCGTCGGTGCGGACGCCGCGCCGATCAAGATGCACGCCCGCGCGGACATGATCACCGGTGTGCTCAAGCAGCAGTACGGCTTCTCCGGCTTCGTGATCAGCGACTGGCAGGGTATCAACCAGATCGGGCCGGACTACGAGAGCGACATCGAGACGGCCGTGAACGCCGGCATCGACATGGTGATGGTGCCGGACCAGTACACGAACTTCGAGAGCGATCTCAAGGACCTGGTGGGCAAGGGCCTGGTGTCCGGCGCGCGCATCGACGACGCGGTCGGCAGGATCCTGACGCAGAAGTTCAGGCTCGGCCTGTTCGAGCGGCCGTTCGCGGACCGGGCCAACGCCGCCACGATCGGCGCCGCGGCGCACCGGGCCGTCGCGCGGCGGGCCGCGGCCGAGTCGCAGGTGCTGCTGAAGAACGCGGTCGACGCGAGCGGGTCCGCCGTGCTCCCGCTGTCCCCGACCGCGAACGTCTACGTGGCCGGCGGCAACGCCGACGACCTCGGCGACCAGCTCGGCGGCTGGAGCGTGACCTGGCAGGGCGCCTCGGGCCAGACCGACACGGGCACCACGATCTACCAGGGCATGCGGGCCGACGCGCCGAACGCGCACTTCACCTACTCGAAGGACGCCTCGGCGCCGATGACGGGCTCTGACGTCGGTGTGGTCGTGGTCGGCGAGACCCCGTACGCCGAGGGCGTCGGCGACGTCGGCAACGGCCACACGCTCGATCTCACGGCGGCGGACCGGGCGGCCGTGGACAAGGTGTGCGCGGCGATGAAATGCGTCGTGCTGGTCGTCTCCGGCCGGCCGATGAACATCGCCCCGATCCAGGCCGAGGCCGGCGCGATCGTGGCCTCGTGGCTGCCGGGTTCGCAGGGCGAGGGCGTGGCGGACACGCTGTTCGGCAAGGCCCCGTTCACCGGCCGCCTTCCCGACACCTGGGCCAAGCACGTGGACGCCACGACCACGCCGGTGGACGTCGGCATTCCGAGCACCACCGGCGCCTACGACCCGCTGTATCCGTATGGTTGGGGTCTGCGGACGGACTCGGAGAAGGCCCGCATCGCCGCGGTGCGGGACGCGCTGGCCGGGCAACCGGGCATCGTCGCGCAGTTCGGGGCGCTCATGCTCAGCGCGCTGCTGGCCGGCAAGGGCAACTGGAACGCGGACGGCTCGGTACGCAACCAGACCCTCGCGCTGGTGTTGATCGGATTGGCCGCCCCGGCGGTCTCGGGCACCACGAGCGCCGCGGAACAGAACGCGAACCTGCTGGTGTCGGTCGTGCGCGACTTCGCCCAGCAGGCGATCGCGGCGGGCGGCGCGGCGGCGATGACCAAGAGCGCCGCGGCGACCGCGGACGCGGAGCACCGTCTGATGAGCGGCGACCCCGCGGCGGCCATCGCCGGGCTCGCGAAAGCGTGGTTCGCGGTGCGCGCCGGATAGCGGGCGGGTCGGGCAGTACCGGAGACGGTGTGCGGGCGGTGTCCTCGGGCACCGCCCGTACTATTTGATCTGTGACCTTCCGCCTCACCGCCCGCTGCGTGCGCGGCCTGGAATGGCTGCTCGCGGCGCAGGTGGCCGAACTCGCGGCGGCGGTCGGATCGAGCGTGCACGTACAGGCTCTCGCCGAGCGGCAGGTGACTTTCACGGCGGCGGAAGCGGACGCGCGGTGGCTCTCCCTGAGCACGGCCGACGACGTGCTGCTCGACCTGGGGACGCTGTACGGGATCGATCACACGCGCGCCGCCGTGCCCGAGCTGGCGCGGCAACTGGCGCGCGTCGACTTCGGTCCGGGGCTGCGCACGGTCCGGCGGGTGCAGCAGCGACCGCAGGTGCCGCCCGGGGCGCGCTTCGATGTGGTGGCCGCGTTGCTGGGCCGGCGCAACTACAACCGGTTCGCGGTCGAAGACGCCGCCGGGGAAGTCATCGCGCGGGCCGTCGGCGCGCGGTATGTGTCGCGCAATCCGGCGGCCGGGCGCGGGGAGCGTGCCGAGACGGCGGAGAGCGAGTTCACCGTGCGGCTCGCCCTGAGCGGCGAGACGGTCGAGGTCGCGTTGCGGGTGCCGCGCAGGCCGCTGCATCGGCGGCCGTGGAAGCTGGACACCGGTCCCGGGACGCTGCATCCGCCGCTGGCCGCCGCGCTCGCGCTGATCGGCGGGGGCGCGGCGAGCCCGCCCGCCGCCATCCTCGACCCGTTCTGCGGGGACGGAACGGTCGCGATCGAGGCGGCGCTCGCGTATCCCGGCGCGGCGGTCACGGCCGCGGACCTCGACGCGCGGCGCGTGGCTAACGCGCGCGCCAACGCCGAGCGCGCCGGAGTCGCGGCGCGGACGCGTCTGATCCGGGCGGACGCCGGGCGGCCGGTGTGGCGGGAGCGCGGTTTCGAGCTGCTGGTCACCAATCCGCCGTGGAACCGGGCCGTGGGAGCGGCCGGGGCGCTCGCGGACGGCCTCGACGCGTTCTGGCGGACCACGCCGGACGCGCTGGCGGCGTGCGGCCGGATCTGCACGGTGGCGGACGCGGATCTCGACGTGCCGGCCCGGCTTCGGCGCCGCGGTTATTCGGTGGCGCTCGCGCAGAGCATCCGCCTGGCCGGCCGGGTGTCGCACCTCATCCTGGCGGCGCCGCCGCACGCCGCAGAGGTCGCGCTGCCCGCAGCGCTCGGGCAGTGGCGCGAGCGCGCCGCGAAAGCCGCGATCGTGACGGAAAGCGGTTTCTGAACGGAGCATCAGGTCTCTGTTCCAGACGCCCCTGGCGCGCGCCCTGCCTGCGCGCACGGTTGCTGATCGTGCCGGGCGGTACCGGCGGTACCGGGCGGCGCGCGCGCAGTGGACACTGTAGGCGTGGGAATCTCCGAGGTTGAGTTCCTCGGCTCGGACGACGACGCCGAGCCAGACGAGCCGGGTGCGACCGGGACCGTGCCGGACCGCCGCGACGCGGGCACGGCGCCGGCCGGGACGACGGATACCCCAACGGCGCACGCCGAAGCCGCCGGCAGCCCGCGGACGCGAGTGGAGACGCTCGGCTCCGAGCCGCCGCGCCGCCGGTTGCGCTTCCTGGACCCGGTGTCGCAGCAACGCATCGCGGCAAGCCGGTGGGTCACGCCGGTCACCGCGCTGCTCGCGGCGCTGATCCTCGCGGTCGGGGGCGGTGTATTCGCGGTGATGCGGCATCAGAGCCAGAGCACCGACGAGTTCTCCATCACGATGGTCTCCGCGCAGTACACGCTGCGTCAGGACGCCTCGGGCATCGATCTGATGATGGCGGTGCAGAACACCGGCGCGACGATGGTCGAGCTGACCGGCGTCTCGATCTACCAGCCGGGCCTGATCCGGTTCGCGCAGAGCGGGCAGGCGCCGGGCACGGCCGAGTACGAGGCCGGTGCGCCGGGCGTCTCACCGCTGGGTGTCGGCACCGGGATCACGCCGGTGGCGCTCGCGCCCAAGGACGTCGAGGTGGTCGCGGTCCCGTTCCGGTACGACTGTTCCCGCTCCGGTGAGCCGCCGGTGACCCGCACGGTCAGCCTCGGGGGATTCAGCTCGCGCGGCGCCTTCCACGCGCTCAAGGTGGCGCTGCCGTTGACCGACGCGACGCCGTGGCAGGGCAGCGACGTGCTGCGCACCGCGCTGTGCGACAGGCCCTCGCCTCAGGCCGATCTCAAGATCACCTACAACGGTATCGGCGACGTTCTGGCGGAGCTGACCCCGGTTCGTTTCAACTACAGCGTCACGCTCACCGCGCCGGCGGACACTTCCGTCACCGTCAGCAGCCTCTCGCAGGACAACCCGGGTATCAGCGCCTCGACCGACCCGGGGCTGCCGGTCACCGTGCTCGACGGCCAGAGCGTGCGGCTGACGATCTCCTGGCGGGTGATGAGCTGCGTCATCGCCACGTCGGTGCACTCCGTGAACGGGGTGCAGATCACCGCCACCGCGAATCAGAGCGTGCAGACCTGGGACGCGAGACTCGGCCCGCAGTTCACCAAGGACCTCGACGCCGAGATCAGCACGGTCTGCTCGGGTGGATAGCGCTCGGGCCGTTGGCCGCCGGCGGATCCGTGCGACCCCCCGGGGTGAACCGCCGCGGTCCGCCCGACGTGCCGCCGTGCGCATGCCTCGGCCGAACGCGGGCATGTTCGAACCCGCCCACGCACCACAGGACGGAGAGTCACGATCGTGACCAGGACGATGTACGACGGTGTAGATGCGAGTCTGCTGCCGACGAGCGCGGAACTCGTCGGCGGCTATGTGGACGGCCTGTACCGGTGGTCCGCCGCGAACTGGACCCGGTTCCCGGACGCGGTCAAGGTGCGCATCGCGGTGTTTCCGACCACGAACGACGGCCATGTGCTCGACGTGGAACCGGGCAACGCCACCCCGGCCGAATCGGTGGACTGGGTTCTGATGCGCCGGCACGCCGGGGTCGACCCGACCGTCTACATGAGCTACTCCACCTGGCCGCAGCTGCGCTCCGCGTTCCAGGCGCGGGGTGTGGCCGAGCCGCACTACTGGGTGGCGCTGTACGACGGGGTGGCCACGATCCCGGCCGGCGCCGTCGCCAAGCAGTACTACAACAACAATCAACTGGGCTACGACCTGTCAGTGGTCGCCGACCACTGGCCTGGCGTCGACCCGTCGCCGATCGCGGTTCCCACCGCCAGGGTCCGGAGGAACGACATGCACGTCGATCTGAAGCTGAACACGCCGGTGGTCTTCACCAACCCGGCAGCCGCGCTCGGCGGGCAGGCGATCATGCTGCTGGCCAGCGACTTCGGCACGGCGAACGTGCGGGTGGCGACCTACAGCTTCAAGACCGAAGGCTGGTCGGTCAGCGAGCACGAGATCACCTCGACCGGCGCCGCACTGAGCCTGCCGCTGCCGGCCGACACGAACAAGGTCTCGGTCGTCGTGACGGCGGGCGACTTCCCGGTCGGCCTCGACGTGCTCGCCTGAGCCGCGGTCGCGGGCGGCCGGCCGGCAACCGGCGGATCCGGCCGACCCGACCCGACCCGGACCGGGCGCCGCGCCTCAGTCCGGCGAGCGGGTCATGCCGAGCACGTCGAGCAGTTCGTCCAACTGCCGCTCGCTGATCGCGCCGGACTCCACGTGTCCACGGTCGGTCACCGCCTGCCGGATCGTCGTGCCCTGAACCAGGGACTGCTTGGCGATCTTCGCCGCCTCCTCGTAGCCGACGACCCGGTTCAGCGGCGTGACGATCGCCGGCGAGGACTGGGCGTACTCGCGCAGCCGGTCCACGTTCGCTTCGAGCCCTGATACGCAGCGGTCGGCCAGCAGCCGGGCCGCGGCCGCCGGCAGCCTGATCGACTCCAGCAGGTTGCGCGCGAGCACCGGCAGCGTGACGTTGAGCTCGAATTCGCCCGAGGCGCAGCCGAAGGCGACCGCCGCGTCGTTGCCGACGACCTGAATGCACACCATGCGCACCGCCTCGGGAATCACCGGGTTGACCTTCCCCGGCATGATCGAGGAACCGGGCTGCAGGTCAGGCAGCGCGAGCTCGCCGAGCCCGGCGCGCGGCCCGGAACCCATCCAGCGCAGGTCGCCGCAGATCTTGAACAGGGCCAGCGCGAGGGCGCGCAACTGCCCGGAGGTCTCGGCCAGCGCGTCGCGGGCGCCCTGGGCCTCGAAGTGGTTGCGCGCCGCGGTGAACGGCAGGCCGGTGTCCTCGGCCAGTCGCGCGACGACGGCCGCGGCGAAGCCGGGCGGGGCGTTCAGGCCCGTGCCGACCGCGGTGCCGCCGAGCGGCAGTTCGGCCAGCCGGGGCAGCGCGGACTCCAGCCGCTGCACGGCCCGGCGCACCTGCGCGGCGTAGCCGCCGAACTCCTGGCCGAGGGTGACCGGCGTGGCGTCCATCAGGTGCGTGCGCCCGGCCTTGACCACCTCGGCCCACAGCCCCGCCTTGGTCGCCAGCGCCTGCTCCAGCAGGTCCAGGGCCGGCAGCAGGTCGCGCACCAGCAGTTCGGTCGCGGCGACGTGGATCGACGCCGGGAAGACGTCGTTAGAACTCTGCGACGCGTTCACCTGGTCGTTCGGGTGCACCGGCCGGCCCAGCCGCTCGGCCGCGAGGGTTGCGATCACCTCGTTGGCGTTCATGTTCGACGAGGTCCCGGAGCCGGTCTGGAAGACGTCGACCGGGAACTGCGCGTCCCAGCGGCCCTCGGCCACCTCGGTGGCGGCCGCGCGGATCGCCGCGGCCAGATCGGGTTCGAGCACCCCGAGCGCCGCGTTCGCACCGGCCGCCGCCGCCTTGATCCGGCCGAGCGCGGCGATGTGCGCGCGTTCGAGGCGCAGCCCGGAGATCGGAAAGTTCTCCACCGCGCGCTGGGTCTGGGCCCGCCACTTGGCGTGCGCGGGGACCAGGACCTCCCCCATCGAGTCGTGTTCCACCCGCGTGCCCTCGTGCGGCGTGGCGCTGTCCATGGCGCTCACCTCCTCCTACCATCCTCGCTTATGACCGCTTCCGATACCCCCGCATCGGCCCGCGTACCTCAGCCGGCACCCAAGGACTGGTCCGCGTTCCAGTACGAGATCTACCTCAACGGCGTGGCGGGCACGGTTCCGCGGCTGCCGACGGACCTTTCCCGGCTGGAGCAGGTCGCCGAGCAGCGCCTCGGCCCGGGACCGGTGGGTTATGTGGCCGGGGCGGCAGGCGACGGCAAGAGCGCGCGGGCGAACCGCGCGGCGCTGGATCGGTGGCGGATCGTGCCGCGGATGCTGCGGGACGTGCAGCGGCGCGACCTCTCGGTGGAACTGCTCGGCACGCGGCTGCCGGCTCCGGTGGCGCTCGCGCCGGTGGGCGTCCTGTCGATCATGCACCCCGACGCGGAGCCCGCGGCGGCCCGCGCCGCCGCCGCGCAGGACCTGCCGTTCACCCTGTCCACCGCGTCGAGCACGACGCTGGAGCAGGTGGCCGAGGCGATGGACGCGGTGCGCCCGGGATCCGAGCGCTGGTTCCAGCTGTACTGGCCCAGGGACCGCGAGGTGACGATCAGCCTGCTGACACGGGCGGCGCGGGCGGGCTACCGGGTGCTGGTGGTGACGCTGGACACCTGGCTGCTGGCGTGGCGGCCGCGCGACCTGGACCAGGCGTATCTTCCGTTCCTGCGCGGCGTCGGCACGGCGAACTACTTCAGCGACCCGGCGTTCCTGGCGGGGCTGGCCAAGCCGGTGCACGAGGACCTGAACGCCGCGGTGCTGCACTTCGCCCAGATGTTCGCGGACCCGTCGAAGACCTGGGCCGACCTGGAGTTCCTGCGCGAGCACTGGGACGGCCCGATCGTGCTTAAGGGTGTGCTGCATCCCGATGACGCGCGTCGCGCGGCGGACGCTGGGATGGACGGCGTCGTGGTGTCCAACCACGGCGGGCGGCAGGTGAACGGAGCGATCGGCGCGGCGGACGCGCTGCCGGGTGTCGTGCGGGCCGTCGGCGAGCGCATGACCGTGCTCTTCGACAGCGGGGTGCGCGGCGGTGACGACGTGTTCAAGGCCCTGGCGCTCGGCGCGCGAGCCGTGCTGCTCGGCCGCCCGTACGCGTACGGGCTCGGGCTCGATGGACAGGCGGGGGTCGAGCACGTGCTGCGGTGCCTGCTGGCCGAGTTCGAACTCACTCTCGCCCTGTCCGGGTATACCGAACCCGGCCAGCTGACACCTGGGGCGCTCACCCGCGAACCCTGATCCCAAGTAGGGGCCTGCGATGCTCAGTGCGTAGCCGAGGACCCGGTGCGATTCTGCTTGCGGCCGCCCTTCTTCGCCGCCGTGGCGTTCTGCCGCTTGCCGCGCGCGGCTCCGGCGCCGTCGTGCGGTACGGACCCGTTCCCGTTGCCATTGCCGTTGTTCGCAACACCATTATTTGCGGCACCGTTGTTCGCGGCACCGTTGTTCGGCTTGGTGAAGCCCGCGGCGTAGCCCTTGCCCGAACCGTTCATCGCGCGGTCCCCGGCCACGACCGGCAGCGGACCGAAGATCCGGGTGCCCGGCAGCTGCTGGTCGTCGCCGGTGTAGAAATCGCGGACCGCCTTGTGCACCTGGTGCAGGTCCAGCAGGCCGTCGCCGTTGCGGTCGCAGGCCTCGAAGGCGTGCTCGGCGTCGTCGGCGCACACGCCGTAGGCGTTGAACCAGGTGGTCAACTGCTCGATGCCGAGCTCACCGCGCGCGTCGGTGTCGGAGAGGTCGAAGACCGCCGTCACGATCGGCGCGATGAGCCGCTCGTAGCCCTCCTCGGCCCCGACGATCAGCCGCTCGCACGCCGAGAGGAACTGATCCCGCGAGATCCGCTCGCCGTGCTGGCGGCCCGCGACGCCGCACAGCGCCGCCCAGAGCCGCTGATACATCGCGTGCACCTGTTCGTACTGCGGCGAGCCGGGGCCGAACCCGATGGCCTGGCACACGTTCACCGCGGCCATGTCGTAGTCCTCCGCCGTGATGTGGCCGTCGCCGTCCGCGTCGAGCAGTTCGAAGCGGCGGTCGAGCTTGGCCCGCTGGAAGTCGCTGAGCATCACGAACTCCTTGCCTGGTTGGCTGAGTGCGGAGCAGGCGCACGGCCCGGTCCGCACCTGTCGCCCTCCAGTCATCCGGGCGCCCGGGCGGGCCGCATCCCCGCGCGGCCACACAGGTGACCGCGAAGTCAGCCGCGTGGCGGACCGGTCACCCACCCGGCGCTGCCGGATTGCCAGGGGCGTCGCTCGGCGGGCCTGAGCCGGGCCTGAGCCGGGCCTCAGCCGAGCCGAGGCTGCGCGCGGTCCAGAATCGTCTTGGTGTCCGTACCGCCCGGCAGCGTGCCGAAGGTGTGCCCGCCCTCGCCGGCCAGCCGGGTCGCGCAGTAGGCGTCGGCGACCGCGTGCGGTGCGTGGCGGATCAGCAGCGCGGCCTGGAAGACGGTGGCGAGGCGTTCGACCAGGCGGCGCGCGTGGAACTCGGCCTCTTCCGGCGCCGCCAGGTCGGCGCGCAACGCGGACAGCGCCGCGTCGAACCGGGAATCGCCGCCGGACGCCGCGCCGACCTCGCCGAGAAACGCCTCGGCGCTGTGTGGTTCGCGGGTCAGCGCCCGCAGCACGTCGAGGGCGTTGACGTTCCCCGAGCCCTCCCAGATCGAGTTGACCGGGGCCTCGCGCAGCAGCCTCGGCATGACTGACTCCTCGACATAACCGTTGCCGCCGAGGCATTCGAGGGCCTCTGCGGCCACACCGATGGCGCGCTTGGTGACCCAGTACTTGCCGACGGCGACGCCGAGCCGGCGCAGCGCCCGCTCGGCCGGGTCGTCGCTGTCGAAGGCCGCCGCGAGCCGGATGCCGAGCGCGGTGGCGGCCTGGGACTCGACCGCGAGGTCGCAGAGCACGTTGCGCATCAGGGGTTTGTCGAGCAGTGCGGAGCCGAAGGCGTGCCGGTGTGCGGCGTGATGGGTGGCTTCGGTGACCGCGCGGCGCATGATGGCGGCGGAGCCGAGCACGCAGTCCAGCCGGGTCAGCGAGACCATCTCGATGATGGTGGGAACCCCGCGGCCCTCCGCGCCGAGCCGGCGCGCCCATGCCCCGGCGAACTCGATCTCGGCGGAGGCGTTGGAGCGGTTGCCCAGCTTGTCCTTGAGCCGTTGCAGCAGGATCCGGTTGCGGGCGCCGTCCGCCAGGACCCGCGGCACCAGGAAACAGGTCAGGCCGCCGGGTGCCTGCGCGAGCACGAGGAAGAGGTCGCTCATCGGCGCCGAGCAGAACCACTTGTGCCCGGTGAGCAGGTATTCGCCTTCCGCGTCGAGCGGCGCGGCGGCCGTGGTGTTCGCGCGCACGTCCGAGCCGCCCTGTTTCTCGGTCATCGCCATGCCGCACAGCAGTCCGGCCTTGCCGGCCGGCGCGCGCAGCCCGTAGTCGTAGATCAGCGACTTGAGTCCGGGTTCCCAGGCCGCGGCCACCTGGGGGTCGGCGCGCAACGCGGCGACGCTCGCGTAGGTCATGGACACCGGGCAGCCGTGCCCCGATTCCGCGGTGCTCCACACCATGAACCCGGCCGCGCGCGTCGTGTGCGCCGCCGGGCCGCCCGACCAGGCCGCGCCGGCCAGACCGTGCGAGACCGCGACCTCCATGAGGTGGTGCCAGGCCGGATGGAATTCGACCTCGTCGATACGGTTGCCGTAACGGTCATGTGTGCGCAGTACCGGCGTATAAACGTTCGCCTGCTGTGCCCATTCCAGCGTCCGATGCGAGCCGGCGAGCCTGCCGAGGGCGGACAGCCCGTCGAGCGGGGCGCGGCCCGCGTGCCGTACCACGGCTTCGACCAGCGCGTCGTCGATGCTGAATACGTCGTAGTCCTGGAGCGGGGGCGCCTGGTTCGGGGCGATGCGGGCGTCATTGACCGTCATGGCGCCAGTCTGTCACGACGTGGCCGCACATTCGATCGACGGCGTTGTCGCGGGCGTACATAGGCCGATAATCCGATCCCGACGATTCGGTTCCGCGCTGTCGGAGCGAGGGTCTATGGTCTATCTGGATTGCTCGGGCGAGCAGGGGATCCGCAGCCGAACCGGGGAGGCAGCACGGTGGGAAGTTTTTTCCAGGTCGATCTCGAGGTGTTACAGCGCATGACCAAGACGCTGTCCGACGCGGGCGACCAGATGGACAGCGCGCTCAAGGCGATGAGTTCCGCGCAGGCCGGGCAGATCGGCACGGACGCGCTGGACAAGGCGGCCGACGAGTTCCAGAGCACCTGGCATTACGGCCTCGGCAAGCTCAAGGACGCGATCAAGGAGACCTCCGAGGGCGTGAAGAAGGCGCACGACGCATATAAGCAGTGCGACGACGCCATTGAGCAGGCCATGTCGAAGATCAACGGCGAGGCCATGGGGACGATCGAGTCGATGGTGCAGGCGGCGACGGTGCACGGGGGTGCCAAGTGAGCATGGTTCAGGATGAGACGGCGACCTACCCGAACCTCGGTTTCAACCCGGTGCCGGGCGTACCGGCCGACGTCGAGTCGATGAGCGCGGGCCTGGCGCAGGCGGTGGCCTCGATGCAGGAGTCCGGTTCGCTGCTGGACCAGATGCGCGACGCGGACAGCGGGGTGTGGCAAGGCGACGCGGGCGACGCGTTCCGCGAGCACTTCAACAGCAAACTGGTCACCGACCTGCAGCACGCGCACACCTCGCTGAGCAACGCGGTGGGCGTGCTCAAGAGCTGGGGCGGCGACCTGCTGGGCTTCAAGGACACCGCGGCCAAACTCGACCAGGAGGCGGCCGAGGCCAAGGCGGCCGCGCAGAAGGCCGAGGCCGCGGTCAAGCAGGCCGAGGCGAACCCGGACCTTCAGTTGGTCGGGCAGTACTTCGACTCCCCGCAGGCCCTCCAGGCCGCGCAGACGCGAATAGACCAGGCCGAGTCGGCACTGCGGGAAGCGGGTTCGGCGGCGCAGAACGCGGGCGAGCAACTGGACTCGATCATGAAGCGCGCCCACGAACTCGCCGCGCAACACGAGGCCGCCGCACGCAAGCACGCGCAGGAACTGGAGCACGCCACCAAGGGCCTGGCCCCGCACAAGCCGGGCTTCTTCAGCAGCATGTGGAACGACTTCACCAAGGGCCTGAGCGCGATCGGCAACTGGGTCGAGCAGCACATCAACGTCATCCACTCGGTGCTTTCCACGATTTCCGCGGTCGCCGGGCTGGTCGCGCTGTGCACCCCGCCGCCGATCGACGCGATCGCCGGCGCGGTGGCCCTCGGCGCCGGAGTCGGCGCACTGGCCTGCGACCTGGCCAACCCCAAGGTGCGCGACGCGGTCGGCGGGCTGCTCACCGGCCACTTCACCATGGCGAACCTGAAGAACGCCTCGACGATGGGCCTGGACGCGCTCAGCCTGATCCCGGGCGGCAAGCTGGCGAAGGCGGCATTCAAGCCGAGCGACGCCGTCATCCACGGAGCGGAATCCATACCGACTCTGGCCTCGAAGATACCCGGGCTGGCGCGGTTCGGCGCGGACACGGACACAGCATTCGCCAACGTGCTCAAAGACGGCGGCAGTGTCTATCGCGAGGGCGTGAGCATCGCCCATTCAGTCAGCAGGCCGGTCGAGATCGGCGTGGGCGCGGCGAACAAGATATTCAAGTTCGCCGACACGACCACCGTCGAAGGGGCCAAGTCGCTCGCCCAGCTCTCGCGGAACCTTGAGCTCGGCTGGCGGGCCAAGTCCGTGGCCAGCAGCCTGTACAAAGACGTCAAGCAGGCGGTCGCATGAACGCCGTCGCCGACAGCCACGACTTCTCAGCCGCGGACCCAGACGAAGCCGACATCCCGCATGGCCCGCAATTCCGGGCCGTGATGGTGCGCATGATCCTCGGAGGGCCCACCCCGTGACCGGCACGCTCCCGCCGTGGTCGCCGCTCAACGACCCGCGACTATCCGCGCAGGTCGACAAAGACCTGCACAACAAGCGAAGCGCGATCCGGAACAGAGCCGAACTTTATGCTTATCTCCTGCAGCGCTACGCCTGGCAGGAATACCCGGTCAAGTGCGGCCGCTGGCGCATCACCGACGACCCCATGGCGCTCACCGGCGGCGCTATCTACTCGGGGCCGTGGACGAAAAAGGCGTGGACACCGGACGTCACCCGGATGCTGTTGCTCGACCCTGCGACTCGGCAACCCATCGCGGCGCACGTCGTGCCGTGGAATTTCGCTCTCGACGTACGTAAGGGCTGGCCGGTCGACACAAAGACCACGAGCATCTGGTTCGCCGGTGATCCGAGAGTCTGCGGCATGTTCACCCCGGTCGGCGATGGACACCGGGTCGCGCTGGGGTGCCGGTCCGGCCGTGAGGGAATCGAAGTCTGGGAGGGCCCCGAGCACTTCGAGCGGCTTGCCGCCCGCATCGCGGCTGAGCCCTACGTCGACGCAACCCCGCCGGGTTATGGTCCGTGGATCGCCGACACCCCGAAGCCGCCGCCGCGTCCCAAGCGTTTCGCCAAGTACACCTGAGCTCGGCGCCGACGCGCCGCCATCGGCGCCCGGATCAGCGAGTTGAGTCCCGGCTCCCACGCCACGGCCGCCAGCGGATCTGTGCGCAACGCGGCGATGTTCGCGTAGGCCATGAGACCAGGCCCAGGCAAGCGTGGGCGAACAGGGGCTCAGGCCGATAATCCGATGCTTCCGATTCGGCTTCGTGCCATCGGAGCGAGGGTCTATGGTCTACGTGGACTGCCACACAATCAGGGTCCGCAGTCGAATCGGGGAGGCAGCACAATGCGAAGTTTTTTCCAGGTCGATCTCGACGTGATCAACGGCGAGGCCATGGGGACGATCGAGTCGATGGTGCAGGCGGCGACCGGGCACGGGGGTGCCAAGTGAACGTGGTGCTGGACGAGACGGCGACCTACCCGAACCTCGGTTTCAACCCGGTGCCGGGAGTCAAGCAGGCGGTCGCGTGAACGCCGTCGCCGACATCCTCGACTTCTCAGGCGCGGACCCAGACGAAGCCGACCGACTGCGGTTGTGGGTCGAACTGCCACCAGGGTACTTCCCGCTGCCGCTGGACGACATCGACAACGCGTTGGCGACCGCCGAAGCAAACCTGCGCGAACTGGCGCCCGCGGAGCAGCAGCCGCTGCTCGCGGCGGTCGTGGGCACGTTCATGGTGCTGCTTGAGCAGTTGCAGGCGCGCAATGCCGCGTATTGCGGCCTCGGCTGGCACACGACCGAGGAAGGCGCGATCGTCCCGTCCAGCCTCGTGGTCTCCATCCAGCCGTTCCCGAAGAAGCGCAATCCGTGCCTGGTCATCAAGGATCTGATCGAGAAGCGCGCGGAGGCGGGCGAGCACGGCCAGGTGGACGTGGTCGACCTGACGCGCGGTCCGGCGGCGTTCGTCGAGAGCGTGCTGACCCTGCCTCGTCCGCATCTGCCCGGAACGCCGCCCAACGAGCAGCCGGACGCCGAGGTCTATCAACTCCAGGCCCTGATTCCGAGCGAGGACGGCACCATACTCGCCGCGATCGACTTCTCCACCCCCGACCTCCCGCATGGCCCGCAATTCCGGGCCATGATGGTGCTCATGGCCGACTCCGTCTCCTTCACGCCGCCGCCGGGAAGAGAGGAGGCCGGGGAGACGGCCAGATCGATCAACCAGATCCTCGGAGGGCTCACCCCGTGACCGCCACCCTCCCGCCGTAGTCGCCGCTCAACGATCCGCGGCCTTCCGATGTGTTGTTGCTCGATCCAGCGAGCAGGCAGCCCATCGCCGCGCACATCATCGACAAGTGGTGGGTCGAGGATCCGAGCAAGTCGTCGGTACTGCCGATCAGCGACGGCATGACGAGCTTCTGGCTTGCCGGAGATCCACGGGTCGGCGGTATGACCACTCCCACCGGCGCGGTAGCGGCGTTATGCTGGCTGCGGTAGCGGCTGCGGGCACGCTTGGAGCGGCCGGGCGGTGAACGCGCGACCATCGGCGCTACTCGGGCGGTAGCCTGCGCAGCCGCTTGACCTGCGAGCGGCGGGTCTTGTCCTCCAGCCGGCGGGCGACCGCGCCCTTCGACGGCTTGGTCGCGCGCCGCTGCCGCGGCGGCGGCGCGATCGCCTCCGCCAGCAGCGCGGCGAGGCGTTCCCTGGCCGCCTGCCGGTTGCGCAGCTGCGAGCGGAACTGCGCGGCGTCGATCGTCAGCCGGCCCTGCGCGAGCCGCGGCGCGAGCCTGGCCAGCGCGCGGGCTTTCAGCTCGGGCGGCAGCGCCGCCGAGGCGGCCAGGTCGAAGCTCAGCTGCGCCCGGCTGTCGGCGGTGTTGACCCCCTGTCCGCCGGGGCCGGAGGCGCGGGAGAAACGCCATTCCAGCTCGTGCGCCGGAATCACCAGCGCGCGCGTGACGCGCAGGGGACCGGAGGCCGCTTCTTCGTCCGACGGCATGACGACTCCCCCACGGCCACGGTGTTGCGGCGGCGCGCGGCGTATACGGCGCGCTTCGGTCGATCTTCAGCCTACAGGCGGCGCTGTCGACGCGGGGCGGCGCTCACGGCGGCGTGCGGCCTGCGGCGCGCAGCCGGTAAGCCGGTAAGCCGGTAGCCGGTAGCGAGCGAATCAGGAGCCGGAGCCGCGCCGACCAGCTGGTTTCGTCACCCGGTCGGCGCGGGAGAGCCGAGAATCGGTAGGTTCAGGACGCGAGCTGGTCGCCCGACATCGGCGCGGCGGCTTCGGGGTTGTCGTTCGGGTTGGCGTTGGTGACAGTGGCCACATCCGGGCAACCCATGGTCTGAGCCGTGTCGCGCGCCTGCTGCGCCTGCGAGAGCTGGTCCTGCGCCCCGGCCACGTCCGGCGGGGTGGCCGCCAGATCCTTCTGAGCCTGGGTCACCGCGGCGTTGAACTCGTCCGTGAGCGCCGCACAGCTCACCGAAACCATCTGCCCCTGCTGGTCGGTCATCGCGGCGCGCGCGGCCGCCGTGCCGCACACCGCGGTCGTCCCGGCGACGGCGAGCGCCGCGATCCAGCGAACTTGTCGCTTCTGCATTGTCGTCCTCTTTCAGATGCTGCCCCCCTCGGTCGCCGGGGCACCTACCCCGGCGCGTCGGCGGATCAGACTCCGGCGGCCGATGATCAGCCGCTTGCAGCCATGGCCGGTCACCTGAAGGGACGGAAGCCCGGCGCGCGCGGGCGAACCTGGCCGCGCCGCGATCGGTCGGACGAGGCCGCACTATCGGTACGTTCCGCGCCCCATACGCCGGGGAGTTCGTCACGGCTGCGCTTCCAGGCTCTTCGCCCCTTCCATGGCCTTCGCCCCGATTCCGAAGGGCTCGGCTCTCCCCTGTCCCACCCGAGCGCGGGCTGAGTAACGACGCCGCAGGCTTCGCTTCACGCTACGGACCGCACCGTCGCTTCCCCAAAAGGCCCTTTGACGCTGGGCTTCGCCCCCGCCCGTTTCCAGACGAAACCGCCAGCCTGCCACCGGGCCTCCTGGCACCTACCCGGACCGGACTTGCACCGGCAAGCGACGACGAGCTTACGAACCCTCAGACGATC
The DNA here is from genome assembly GCF_018283645.1 of Actinocrinis puniceicyclus. Classification (GTDB taxonomy): domain Bacteria; phylum Actinomycetota; class Actinomycetes; order Streptomycetales; family Catenulisporaceae; genus Actinocrinis; species Actinocrinis puniceicyclus. The sequence continues at coordinate 59,481 of NZ_JAGSXH010000017.1, forward strand.
CGCTACGTCACGGACCTACCTCCAGTTCTGCTGGGCGCACGAAAATGGCTCAGGGGATGGTTCTGGTGACCAGTTGGCTCGACGTTGAGGTGCAGACCGTGCGGGCAGCCGCGCCGTGGCGCACTTTTCGTTCTGTCGGGGGCAACGTCACTATTCCTGCAGCCGCATTCGGGGACGGCGGACTCGTTGATTCAGTCGGGACCAACCGCGAGGCTGCTGATCAGGTCCACTCGCGGCGCTCCGTCACCAGGGTGGCCGCGGCTTCGCGCATCGCGCGAACGAGCGAAGCGACCACGGTCGGGTCGAGATCGCGGGCGTGCGCGAGCGACACCCTCCGGATCTCGGCCGGCACCCCGTCGATCCGGGTGATGGTCACGCCGGGCGGAACAGCCGGCAGAAAGTCCGCCGGCACCGTCGTGATTCCCGCGCCTTGGGCGACAAGCCCGAGCTTCGTGGCCCAGTCGCGAGTCCAGTGCTGCACCGTGGGCCGACCAGGCAGTCCCGGCCAGACACCGAGCTGAGGCTCGTCCTCGCTCGACCGGCTCGCGATCCACGACTCGCCCTCAAGCGACTCCAGGGTCACCGGCTCCGGCCCGGCGTGCCGACTGGCCGACGGCACCGCGAGCGCGAGCGCGGTGTCGATGACCGTGTGCTGTTGCAGCGGCGGATGCTCCTGGTCGGGCGAGCGGAACGGTGGCCGGCCGGTGATCAGCGCGACGTCCAGCGTCCCGGCGCGCACCCCGCGGACAAGCGCGGGCGTGGTGCCCTCGCGAGTGGAGATCTCAAGGTCGGGTTCCATCTGTCGCAGTGCGGCGATCGATCGTGGGAGCAGTGCGGTCCCGGCCACGGAGACGGCGCCCACCCGAACTCGTCGCACGTGCCGGGGCTTGTCGGCGAGCATCCGCTCGGCCCGGTCGAGCGCGTCGAGAGCGATGACGATCTGGCGCAGGACGAGACCACCGGCGCGGGTGAGTTGCACTCCCCGTGGCGCGCGCTCGAACAGCGCCACGCCGAGGTCGCGCTCCGCGGCTGCGATCTGACGGGACACCGCGGACTGCGTGTAGCCCAGCACGGCGGCGGCGGCCGTGAAGCTGCGGCGCTCGGCCACGGTGCGGATGGTCTGTAGCGTGGACAACGGCAAATCCATGCTTGAGCAGCATACCGGCAATGCGAACCTTGCGCTGGTGACATGTCATGAGCGGACCTAGCCTGAGTTCATGACAGGCAACGCGCCGACGGGCGACGAGCACCCCGCAGGCGGCCGCCTCCGGCTGCTGCACCGGGCCGAACTCGATGCCGAACAGGTGAAGCTCAGCGACCGGTTGACGGCCACCCGCGTCGCTCGCGGACGGCGAGCCGGCTACCGCGCTGCTCTCGACGACGGTCGGCTCGTCGGGCCGTTCAACGCGCTGCTGCGGACACCGGCAATCGCCGAACGTCAACTCGATTGGGCCGAGGCGATCTCGGCGGCTGACCTGAACCCGGCAGCGCGTGAGGTCGCGATCCTCACCGTGGCCGCGCAGTGGCGGGCGCAATACGTTCTCTACGCGCACAGCGCCGCCGCGCGTGGCGCTGGCCTGAGTGAAGTCGCGGTCGCTGATCTCGTCGCCGCACGCACACCAGCAGGCCTTAGCCGGACTGCCCGGCTGGCCCACGACGTGGCGCTGGCACTCGTCCGGGATCACGACGTGCCCGACGATTTGTACAGCGACTTGCTGTCGGAGTACGGCGAGAGGCGGGTCGTCGTCCTGATCGCCCTGATCGGCCAGTACCTCGCCACGTGCGCCGTGATCACGTGCTTCCGCGTCCCGATGCCCGGCGCCTGACTCGGCCCGGATCCCACCGACACACCGCTTCCACCACCAGGAGGAACTCCATGCCGCTGATCGACATCTACCTGCACCAGGGCGTGACCACTCGCGAACAGCGCAAGGCCATCTCCGACGCGATCCACGCGGCGATGGTCGAGACACTCGCCGTTCCCGACGACGATCGGTTCCACTTCTTCCACGAGTTCCCCGAGGGTTCGCTGTTCCACGAGGACGTCGTGTTCGGCCTGCCTCGTTCGGAGCGGCTGATGTGCGTCACGCTGTCGTTCAACATCCGCACGGCCGAGACAAAGAGCGCGCTGTTCGAGTCGCTGGTGAAACACCTCCAGGAGATCGCCCGGGTACCCCGCGAGGACGTCGCCTTCCGCATCCTGGAGACCGCTCGCGAGAACTGGTGGGCGGCCGGCCGCACAGTCGACCCCAACACCGGATACGACAAGCGGATGACGTCAATCGTCGATTGAACCTGGACCGGCAACCCCTCCTCGCGCTGACTGCCTCGCCGCATCCCCTCGTACCGGACAGTGCTGGACCGCGAAGGCGTCGCCCACGCCGCTGACCTCGCCGTCGTCGGCACCGAGGCGACAGTCATCGCGACACTACAGAGGTATGTCGAGGCTGGAGTCACCGAGATCATCGCGGCGCGGACCGCGCTGCACACCGATATCGACCGGCGACGCACGTGGGCGATGCCGGCGCAGTTCCATCGCGAACATGCACAAGCTCGTGGAGAACTCCTGGCACAGTGACAGGCCGATCAGGCGGCGCGAACAGGTGATGCCGCAGGCCGGGCGGAGAAATCGCCTTCGGATGTCGTCTCGGGGATCTTCCAGCGGATGCGCAGGCTGCTGACCGGTGCAGCAGGGCCATGCGTTCGGATGGCGCTTGCGCTCGGTCAGCACCCCTGCCATACCGGGTCGTCTGTGGGCGCTCCGGCAACGCAGCGAGCACCGCCGATCGGCCGATTCGCCCCAAGACCAGACCAAACGTCTCTCAGATCAACTCGTTCTCCAGCGCGGCCAGCTCCTCCGGGGTGCCGTAGCTGATCGGGCCGTTGAACGTGCGCCGCGCGGTGACGAACCACCAGAGCGTGGAGATCAGCAGCACCACGCCCAGCGCGATCGGCGCGTAGTTGAGGCTGTGCCAGGTGATCGGCCCAGACTGGGGCAGCAGGAACAGGATGCTGCTGAAGAAGACCCACAGCACCGCGACCACGGACACCGGTCCGCTCCAGCGCCCCAGGTTCCACGGACCGGCCTCGAAGTCGGCGCCGCGGCGCACCCGCAGGAAGATCGGCACCGCGTACGAGCCGAACAGCCCGATGACGTTGACCGAGACCACCGCCTGGAACGCCACCGAGGACCACAGCGACGGCAGCACCAGGATGAACGCGCCCACCGCGGCGAACCACACGCTCTTGACCGGGGTGCCGGTGCGCGGGTTGACCGAGTGCCACAGCCGCGAGCCGGGGATGGCCCCGTCCCGGGAGAAGGCGAAGATCTGCCGCGAGTTACTGGTCAGGTTCGCCAGGCCGCAGAACAGCAGCGCCCCGGTGACCACCACCAGCAGCAGCTTGGCCAGGCCGCCGCCGACCGCGTCGAGCACGATCTGCGCGGACGGGAACCCGGTGCCGCTGCCCAGCTCGGCGCCGTAGTTCTGCACCGACCAGATCAGCGAGAGCATCAGCACGAAGCCGCCGACGGCCGAGTAGGCGATCGAGCGCACGATGCCGCGCGGCGCGGAAATCGCGGCCCGGCTGGTCTCCTCGGTCATGTGCGCGCTGGCGTCGAAGCCGGTGAACACCCACGCGGTGGACAACAGTCCGATCATCGCGGCGTACAGGCCGTTGGAGAACCCTGTCTCGTTCTTGAACTGGGTGAACACGAAACCGGCCGACTCGTGGTGGCTCGGCTTGAGCACCAGCGCGCCGACGATGAGCAGCGCGCCGACCAGCAGCCACCACACCGAGATCCGGTTGAGCAGGCCGACCAGCCTGACCGTGTAGGTGTTCGCCAGAGCGTGCACGAACAGGATCGCGGCGAAGATGCCCAGCGTCGTGTACTTGGTGGGGTTGTAGCTGCTCCACTCCATCGCGAGCAGGATGTTGATGAAGCTGGCAGCGGCGAAGTCGGTGGCCGCGGTGCCCGCGATCTGCCCGGCGAAGTTCAGCCAGCCGGTGAACCAGGACCAGGCCGCGTTGTGCCGCTTGGCCAGCTTCGCCGCCCAGTAGTAGAGCGCCCCGGAGGTCGGGTAAGCCGAGCAGACCTCCGCCATCGCCGCGCCCACGAACAGCACCAGGGTGGAGACGACGATCCAGCCCCACACCAGGGTGCGCGGTCCGCCGGCGCCGAAGCCGACGCCGAAGCCGGTGAAGACCCCGGCGATGATGTTGATGATGGTGAAGGAGACCGCGAAGTTGTCGAACCAGGTCAGCCGGCGCGACAGCTTGCGCGGATAGCCCAGTTCGTGCAGCCGTTGGTCGTCGTCCAGCAGCACGGCCCCGGCGGACCGTTGGTCCCGTGACGCCCGTGTCGTCGAGGACATCTCAGCGCTCACTTTCTCTTTGTCGGCTCTTGCGATGGGTGGGTGGTGGGTGGTGGGAGGTGCACAGCCGCGAAAGTGCAAAGGTGCGAAAGTGCGCAGGAGCAGGTGCGCAGGCACGGGTGGAGCGTGCTATGGCATGCGGACCCGGCAACGCTGGCGGGCGCGGATCAGTTGCTCGGCCGGATCGCCGAACAGCGACCACGGATAGGTGGAGGCGTAAGGCCCCATGGCGCGGAACACCGCGGCCGCCTCCCAGAGCCGATCCCCCATGTAGAGCGCGTGTGCGAGCACGGAGAAGTCCGCCACCGGCACCAGCGGTTCCCGCTCCGCCCTGCGGAACCAGCCGTCGAACACGTGCGTCGAGGTGAACAACGCGTGCTGGTCGGTCCACTGCCGGTCGGCGAGCCGGCCGCGCACCGGGTCGTCGCGCAGGTCGCGGTAGTGCTCCACATACGCGGCCAGCGGCAGCACCTGAAGCGCGCAGTCGCCCGGGCTGTGCAGCGCCACCCAGCGCGCCACCTCCCACATCGCGTCCGCGCCGCCGCCGTAGCGGGGATAGAAGCAGGCCAGCAGCCGGTGGTACGCCTCGCGGTTGAACGGGTCGCGCTGGCGGGCCTCACCGAGCAGATCCCAGGGGCCCGGCGAGGTCACGCCCTCGGGGCCGGGCACCTTGGCGTGGCCGAGGCGGGCGAGGGCGAGCAGGGCGACCCACGGCGTCGGGTCGCCCGGGTCGGCGTCCGCGGCGACGAGGCAGGCGCGCTGAGCGAGGGCGGCAAGGTCGCCGGCGCGCTGATCGCCCGCGTCCGCGGCGCGCAGCGCCCGCGCCACGGCGGTGCGCGCGTAGATCAGCAGCGCGTCAGGGTTCGATGGCTCCTCGGCGAGCCAGCGCTCCGCCACGTCCAGCCCGGCCGCCAACGAGGCGAGCACGAGGCAGCGGTGCGCGCGCAGCTCGAAGTCGGCGCGGGTCGCCGCGATCAGGGCGCGCGCCTCATGAAACCGGCCCGCCTTGAGGTCGAGGGCGACCTGCGCCAGGTCGCGGTCGGCGCCGGCCGGATTCCACACGAACGCGGGCTTGCTCACCGTGCCTCCCCGCCGTGGCGAGCGCGCTGGTGCGCGTGAGGGCCGGGTATCGCGTGGCCTGTCGTGTGCGGCACTGCGTCTCCCGGCGTGCTCGGCGCTGCGTTTCCTGATATGGACCCGGTCAAACGCAGGACACGATATCAACAACGTCAGCCCCGGAAGGAACGTCTGGAAACCGAGGCGTTGCGGACCGGTGAGCTGTGGCTCACATCGCAGGTGGCGCGGCGGATTCGGTGTGGCGTGACAGAGGACATGGGCCCTCGTGCGCCGCGGGTGGCGCGTCAAGATCAGAGCGCGATGATTGTGACGGGTGACATCCACGGGCCCGGGGTCCGGCGCGTGCGATCGCAAGGCGGCGGGGCAACCTCGCGCCGTTCAACGCGACACGGTCAATGCGACACGGTCAATGCGACACGGTCAATGCGACACAGTGGTCGCATATGGGCGCTTCGCCAACGCAGTTCGCTGGTTCGGGGTCATCTTCGACTGCCGGCCACTTGACCGAAGCGTGGTTCTAGTGTCCCGCGCCGGAAATCCGTCGCATGACTCTGCTCGACCTGGCTGCGCACGTCCGGTCATCCGCGCCCGGCTGGCAAGGCGCCGGAACACCCTCGCGGTGCTCAATCAACGCAGTGGGTCGTCTGTGGGCGTTTCGGCAACGCGGCCAGGCGGGATGCGGGGGCCGATTTTCACGGCGGACTTCCGGCGCGGGACACTAGGCGCGCTCGTCGCGGCCGGGCGCGCCGCCCCGCCGATAGCGGGGCCAGCACCGCATCGCCGAGTGCAACTCGTCGTCGTCGAGTTCGGGCTCGGTCAGTTCGGTAGGAGCGTCGCGGCGCGCGCACAGGCCGTCGAGCAACAACGGCAGGTACCGCCGCCAGCCCTCCGCGCGCACTCCGTGCGTGAACTCGACGGTCGCCGAGACCATCAGTTGCACGGCCATGATGTCGGCGGCCCGGAAGTCGGCGCGCAGCCGTCCCTGCGCCTGCGCTCGCTCGACCAACTGCTCCAGCAGAGGTTTGATCTGGTCGCGCATCTGGGCGATCCGGTCACGCCCGTAGGTCTCGGAGAGCATCACGTCGCGCAGACCGAAATCGGTCGCCTGCACCTCGGCCATGGCGGTCAGCAGGCCGGTCAGTCCCGCCCAGGCGTCCGCGTCGTCCAAGGCCCGCCGGGTCAGCGCGAGGATCTGCGCGAACCCCTCCTCGAACAGCGCGTCGATCAGCGCCTCCTTGTTCGGGAAGCGGCGGTAGACCGTGCCCACGCCCAGTCCCGCGTGCCGGGCGATCTCGTCGAGCGTGGCCTCAAGTCCCCGCTCGGCGAAGACCTCCTTGGCCGCGACCATGATCCGCTGCCGGTTCAGCTCGGCGTCGCGGCGCAGCGGTCGCGGGGCGGCGGAGGCGGTGGTCGTGTCCATGGCCTCGCAGTCTACCTTCCGGAGGATCAAGCGGAGGAAGCTTCTCCGCTTCTATGCTACGCTCAGCCGAAAAGCGGAGAACCATCCTCCAGATAACCGTGGGGACTGAACCATGACCGACACCGCCACCGCGGGCGAACCCCGTCCCGCGGCCGCCGCCGGGTCCGCCGCCCGGGCGCCGCACGAAACCGGGCCCGTCGAGAACGTGCACCACGCGCGCCGCTGGCTGATCCTCGCCGTGATCGGCATCGCGCAGCTGATGATCGTGCTCGACGCCACCATCGTGACCATCGCCCTGCCGGACGCGCAGAAGGCGCTCGGCTTCAACAACGGCGACCGGCAGTGGATCGTGACCGCCTACTCGCTGGCCTTCGGCGGGCTGCTGCTGTTCAGCGGCCGGCTGGCCGACCTGATCGGCAGGAAGCGCACCTTCATCCTCGGCCTGATCGGCTTCGGCCTGGCCTCGGCGCTCGGCGGCGCGGCGCCGAACTTCGAAGTCCTGGTCACCGCGCGGGCGCTGCAGGGAGCAGCCGGCGCGCTGCTGGCGCCCGCGGCGCTGTCACTGCTGACCACCACCTTCACCGAGCCGAAGGAACGTGGTACCGCTTTCGCGGTGTTCGGCGGGATCGCCGGGTCCGGCGCGGCGATCGGCATGCTGCTGGGCGGCCTGCTGACCGAGTACTTCAACTGGCGCTGGACCCTGTTCGTGAACGTGGGCTTCACCTTCGTCGCCCTCGCCGGCGCGTTCACGCTGTTGCACACGCAGCGCTCGGCGCACCGCCCACGCCTCGACCTGTTCGGCACGGTCATCGTCTCCGGCGCTCTGTTCTGCCTGGTCTACGGCTTCTCCAACGCCGCCTCGCACCCGTGGAGCGCGCCTTCGACATGGGTTTTCCTGGTGGCGGCCGCGGTCGGCCTGACCGTGTTCGGCTGGTGGCAGACCCGGACCGCGCACCCGCTGCTGCCGCTGCGCATCCTGCTGGACCGCGACCGCGGCGGCTCCTTCGCGGCGGTGTTCATCAGCGGCGCCGGCATGTTCGGGGTCTTCCTCTTCCTGACCTACTACCTGCAGACGATGCTCGGGTACTCCCCGGTCAGAACCGGCCTGGCGTTCCTGCCGATGGTCGCGATCCTCATGCTGGCCGCGACGCTGGCCACCACCCGGCTGCTCGGCGCCGTCGGCGCGCGGCCGCTGGTCACCCTGGGCATGGCGCTGTCGGCCGCCGGAATGGCCTGGCTGACCGGGATCGCGGTGACCACGAGCTACACCACGCACATCCTCGGCCCGCTGCTGATCGTCGGCGTCGGCATCGGACTGGTGATCGCCCCGGCGATGAGCGTGGCGACCTTCGGGGTGGACCCGGACGACGCGGGCGTGGCCTCGGCGCTGGTCAACACGATGCAACAGATCGGCGGCTCGATCGGCACCGCGCTGCTCAACACGCTGGCGACCGCGGCGGCGACGAGCTACCTCGTCGGCAGGCGCCCGACCCCGCCGGTGCTGGCGCAGGCCCAACTGCACAGCTACACCACCGCGTTCTGGTGGTCGGCCGGGATCTTCGCCCTCGGCGCGATCGTCAGCGGCCTGCTGCTACGGCCGGGGGTGCAGCACAGCACCGGTGGTCCGGACGCGGCCCCGGCGGTGCACACGTAACGTGCCGCGCTGCGCGCGAAGCGGACCAGTGGCCCGCGCGGCCCGCGAAGAACTCGGCGTTCTCGCGGGCCGCGCGCGCGTACCCGGGCGGCCTGGCCGAACGTTCGCAGCTCTCTGCGAAGGCGGACTGCCCGACGCCCGGCGCGGATCGCTCAGCGGGACGCGAGCGTCGTCGAGGAGTGCGTTGAACGCTTCGCCCTGGACAACGCGCCGCGGTCGCTGTGCGAGGCCGCGGTTCAGCCCGCGCGGACAGGCCGGGTGGCCACGAGCGCGGCGACGTCCCCGTCCTCGTCCTCAACCAACCTGGATGTCAGCCCGTGATCGGCCATGAGCTGCTGTGCGAGCTCCGCCTGGCTCTCGCCCACCTCCACGAGCAGATGACCGCCCGGGGCCAGCCACCGCGGTGCGCCGGCCGCGACCAACCGCATCACGTCCAGGCCGTCACCACCGCCGTCGAGGGCGACGCGAGGCTCGTATTCGCGCGCCTCCGCGGGCAGTAGCGCGATCGCCTCGGTGGGCACGTACGGCACGTTGGCTATCAGGATATTCACCGTCCCGCGCAGCGATTCGGGCAGCGCCGTGAAGAGATCGCCCTGATATACCCGCCCGCCGACGGACGCCAGATTGCGGCGGGCACAGTCGACCGCCACCGGGTCGATGTCCGCCGCGTACAGTTCCAACGGCCGGTCCACGGCCGCGGCGAGCGCCGCCGCGATCGCGCCCGTGCCGCAGCACAGGTCGACGACGACCGGCACCGAGCCGACCGGGCAGCCTCCGGCGAGCCGGGCGGCCTCGCGCGCCAGCGGCTCGGTGCGGCGGCGCGGCACGAACACGCCGGGTCCGACCGCGACACGCACGCCGCAGAACTCCGCCCAGCCGAGCACGTGCTCCAGCGGCAAACCGCCGACGCGCAAGCGCACGAACCGTTCCAGTTCGCCGGGCGACCCGGCCTGCGTGATCAACAGCCGCGCCTCGTCCTCGGCGAAGACACAGCCGGCCGCCCGCAGGGCGGCGGCGACCCGCGCCAGGCGCCGCCGCGATGAAGATTTCCACGGCCGCGGGCGATCCGGGCCAGTAGAAGAATCAGATGGAAAAAAGCTTGACACAAGCGCCTTTCGAAGGTCCGAGGGCGCCGCGCGTGCCGGCCAGCCGGCGCAGCGCAGGGCCGCCCGCGCGGGAGACATCCCATCCGATCCGGTCGCGTCGCTGGTCAAGACGACGGCGCCCGCCGGCGCAACGATGCTCGTCACAGCTGGTATGGGAATCTCACCTCCTCGGTGCGCAGGGACTCGGCCGGCCCACGCTACCGGACACCCCCGCGCGCGGCGCAAGGGCTTTGCACAGGAGTGGACAGCTGGTTTCGTTCGGGTTGCGATCTCTTGACCCCCCGTAATGTTTGCGCTAACAATTCTCCATCGACGCCGCGAAAGCGGACTCGTCCACCGGTCGCAAGACTCGCCCGGTTACCGAACAACCGATCTGTCCATCGCGAGAGCGTCGGCGCAGCACGGAGGGAGGCGGAGCCCCGATGCTCTACGGCATCGAACAGACCACCAAGCGACCCGGGGATCTCCGCCGTCTTCTGCGCCGCCTACCACATGGCGCTCGGGCTGCTGCGCGCGTTGCGGCAGGCCGGCCGCCGCGTCCCCGAGGACGTGAGCATCATCGGGCTCGACGACATTCCGGAGGCTGAGTATTTCGGGCCGCCGCTGACCACCGCGCGCCAGGGCTTCGACGAACTGGGCCGACGCGCCCTTCGCTCGCTGATCCAGCCGATCGACGCGGACTTGACCGGCCTGATCCGCGTACGCAGGCAGACAACACATGACCACGCAATCAGTATCCGCAAAGCGCACGGATACTGCCCCGGAACACCGCGACAGAGCCAGCAGGGCACGGACAAGCGCGGGCCGCGAGTGCGGTCGGCGCGGCAAATCCCAAGGAAGGTCTGGTTATGACGGAGGCGCGCATGGTTGTTAACGCTAACAACCATGCCGGTGGGGACCGGTACACGGCCGACGAGTTCGGCGGCGAGATCCCGGTCGGCCCGTTCGCGCTGATCGGCGACGAGGCGATCGGCAAAGGCATCATCGAGACGCTCGACGGGCACCGCTCCCCCGCCGCGCTGATGCGCAACCACGGGGTCTTCACCATCGGCAAGAACGCACGCGCCGCGGTCAAAGCCGCGGTGATGACCGAAGACGTGGCCCGCACCGTGCACCCGGCCCGCGCCTACGGCGAGCCGATCCCGATCCCGCGCGCCGACATCGACGCGCTGCACCACCGGTACACCCACGTCTACGGGCAGCAGCCCCCTGCGGACGGAGTCAACGAACAATGACGTCACTGGACGCCGCCCCCGGCTCCCCCTCCGGAGCCCCCCGGCGCGAAGTCTGGTTCCTCACCGGCAGTCAGGGCCTTTACGGCGAGGACACGCTCCGGCAGGTCGCCGAGCAGTCGCAGTCGATCGCCGAGCAACTCGCGGCGGCGCTCGGGGAGGGCGCCGGCGCGACGGACGGGCGCAACGCGGGCCCGATCGACCTGGTGTGGAAGCCGGTGCTCACCGATGCCGCCGTGATCCGCCGGGTGTGCCTCGACGCCAACGGCGACGACGGCTGCGTCGGCCTGATCGCCTGGATGCACACCTTCTCGCCGGCGAAGATGTGGATCTCAGGGCTCGATGCGCTGCGCAAACCGCTGCTGCACCTGCACACGCAGGCCAACGTGGCGCTGCCGTGGGCGACGATCGACATGGACTTCATGAACCTGAACCAGGCCGCGCACGGCGACCGCGAGTTCGGGTTCGTACAGACCAGGCTGGGCGTACCCCGCAAGACGGTCGCCGGGCACGTGAGCGACCCGCACGTCGCCGAGCGCGTCGGCGCCTGGGTCCGCGCGGCCCTGGGCCTTGCCGAGGTGCGCACGCTCAAGCTGGCCCGGTTCGGCGACAACATGCGCGACGTGGCGGTGACCGAGGGCGACAAGGTGGAGGCGCAGCTGCGCTTCGGCGTCTCGGTCAACACCTACGGCGTCAACGACCTGGTCGCCGTCGTCGACGCCGTCGCGGACGCCCGGATCGACGCGCTGGTCAAGCAGTACGAGGACGAATACCGGGTGGCCCTCGAGTTGAGGGCCGGCGGCGATCGGCATGCGTCGCTGCGGTATGGCGCGCGCATCGAGCTGGGTCTGCGCGACTTCCTCACCCGCGGCGGGTTCCACGCCTTCACCACCAACTTCGAGGACCTCGGCGGACTGCGGCAACTGCCCGGCCTGGCGGTGCAACGGCTGATGGCCGACGGCTACGGCTTCGGCGGCGAGGGCGACTGGAAGACCTCGGTGCTGCTGCGCACCGTCAAGGCGATGGCGGCCGGGCTGCCGGGCGGCACCTCGTTCATGGAGGACTACACCTACCACCTGGAGCCCGGCAGGGAGCTGATTCTCGGCGCGCACATGCTCGAAGTCTGCCCCACCATCGCCGCGGACACCCCGAGCCTGGAGATCCACCCGCTGGGCATCGGCGGGCGCGAGGACCCGGTGCGGCTGGTCTTCGACGCGCGTACCGGCCCTGCGACGGTGGTGGGCCTGGCGGACCTCGGCGACCGCTTCCGCCTGGTGGCCAACGAGATCGACGTGGTGCCGCCGCCGGAGCCGCTGCCGAAGCTGCCGGTGGCGCGCGCGGTGTGGCGGCCGCGGCCGGACCTGCGCACCTCCGCGGAGGCGTGGCTGACGGCCGGCGCTCCGCACCACACGGTTCTCTCCAGCGCGATCGGCGCCGAGGAACTCAACGACCTGGCGGAGATGCTCTCGGTCGAGCTGCTGGTCATCGACGCCGACACCACGATCCGCCAATTCACCAGGGAACTGCGATGGAACCAGGCATACCACCGCCTGGCCCAGGGCTTCTGACGGCGCTCGGCCGGGCGCGAACCCGTCGCCGAGCACGATCCCTCCCTCGCGCATCGGGCCCACCCGGTGTCCACAGACCCCCCGGTCGCGCCGCCGCACCGGCGTGACCGGGGTGACCAGCACCACCCGAGTACCCGTACCGAAGGTGACCACCCGGTAACCACCCGCACGGCCTGCACCGCACGAAAGACTCGGTCGGGCCGAACACCTCCCGAAGGGCACCGATCAGAACGGGGCCGCAGGGTCGGCTGGCGGGACTCAACAGAGCTCACCACACGCTCCGAGTGGAGCCCGACACCACCCGTGCGGCCGCGATCCGTCCCCGGATCCCGGCCGCACGGCCTTTCACCCCTTACTGTGGTGGCATGCGCGTCGTCATCGCGGGCTCAAGCGGCCTGATCGGCTCGGCTCTCACCGCCTCCCTGGTCGCCGACGGCCACGACGTGGTTCGCCTCGTGCGCCGCCCGCCGGCCGCCGCAACGCCCGGATCGCACGTGACCGAGGCGCGGTGGGACCCCGCCGCGGTGCATCTGTCCGCGTCGGCGCTCGACGGCGCCGACGCCGTGGTCAACCTGGCCGGCGCCGGCGTCGGCGACCACCGCTGGACGCCCGCCTACAAGCAGCGGGTACGCGACAGCCGCGTGCTGACCACAGCCACCCTCGCCACGACGATGGCCGACATGCCGAACCCGCCGCGGGTTTTCGTCGCGGGCTCCGCGATCGGCTACTACGGGGAGACCGGGGAGAGCGCGACCGACGAGTCCGGCGCGCCCGGCGGGGACTTCCTGGCCCGCGTCTGCCAGGAGTGGGAAGCGGCGGCTGACCCGGCCCGCAAGGCCGGGATCCGGGTCGCGCACCCGCGTTTCGGCCTGGTCGTCTCCGCCGAGGGCGGCGCCCTCGGCCGGCTGCTGCCGCTGGCCCGCCTCGGCCTGGGCGGCAAGCTGGGCACCGGCCGCCAGTACTGGAGCTACGTCTCCCGCACCGACGCTATCAGGGCTCTGCGCCACATCGTCGATACCGGCACGCTCGGCGGCCCGGTCAACGTCACCGCGCCGAATCCCGAGCGCAACAGCGAGATCACCGCCGAGATCGGCCGCGCGGTACGGCGCCCGATGCTGCTGGCCGTACCCGGCCCGGCTCTGCGGGTCGCCCTCGGCGGCTTCGCCGAGGGCGTTTTGATGAGCCAGCGCATCGTGCCGGCCCGGCTGCTCGCGTCAGGCTTCGAGTTTCGCCACCCGGGCTTCCCGGAGGCGCTCGCCGCGGCCCTGGGTGAATAAGCACACCGCAGCCGGACCGGCCGCGCGCCCGGTCGTGTCGTGCGCCGGGCGCGGCTGCGTCAGGACCCGATAACCGGTTGCCCGCGCGCGAAGCGGCCGGGGAGAATGCCGCTTTCCCCTCCTGACGACCCGACAGCCTGACGGCATGACTCCGGGAGCTTCCGCGTGCGCGTGTACCTGACCGCCGCCCGATTATCGTTCCGCCGCTACATCACCTACCGATCCGCGGCCACCGCGGGAGCGATCACCAACACCGCGTTCGGCTTCATCCGCGCCTACATCCTGCTGGCCGTCTGGCGCGAGAAGCCGCACATCGGCACCTACGACGCGGCCGACGCGGTCACCTACGTGTTCCTCACCCAGGGACTGATCACGCCGATCGGGGTCTTCCTCGGCTCGACCGAACTCGGCCCGCGTATCCGCACCGGCGAAGTGGCCGTCGACCTGTACCGGCCGTGCGACTTCCAGCTGTGGTTCCTCGCCACCGACCTCGGCAGGGCCGTCGCGTCGCTGCTGCTGCGCACGGTGCCGCCGGTCCTCGTCGGAGCCCTCGCGCTGCCGACCCGGCTGCCCGGCGACCCGCGCCGCTGGCTCGAATTCGGCTGCTGCTGCGCCGTGGCGCTGGTGATCAGTTTCTCCCTGCGCTACCTGGCCAGCCTCAGCGGATTCTGGACGCTGGACGAGCGCGGCACCACCTCGCTGCTGATGGTGGTGTCCATGTTCTTCTCCGGCATGATCGTGCCCCTGGTGGTCATGCCCGGCTGGCTGGGCGGCCTGGCGCGCGTGCTGCCCTGGTCCGCCACGCTTCAGGTGCCCATCGACGTACTGCTCGGCAAAACCACCGGAGGGTTCGCCGACGCGCTGGTCTTCCAGCTGGCCTGGGCCGCGGCCCTGGTTGCGCTCGGCCGCGCGCTGACGTCCGCCGCGCGGCACAGGACGGTGGTGCAAGGTGGCTGACGCCGACACGGATCTGCGCCCGCGCGGCGCCCCCGCTACCCGCCCGCTGCCGTCGCCGGTCGCCTACCTCCTGCTCACCCGCATGTGGTCGCGTGCGGCATGGCAGTACCGCACCTCGCTGCTGCTCACCGGCACCGCGCAGATGCTGGTCACGAGCCTCGACCTGGCCGCGCTGCTCGTCTTGTACTCCCAGGTCACGACGCTCGCCGGGTTCACCCTGCCGCAGACGTTGTACCTCTACGGCACCACGCGCCTCGCCTTCGCCCTCTCCGACGTGGTCGCCAGCGGGGTCGAGACACTGAGCGACGCGATCCGCCTGGGCACCTTCGACGTGATGCTGATCCGCCCGGTCGGCACACTCGCCCAGGTCCTGTCCGACCAGTTCACCCCCAAGCGCCTCGGCAAGCTGGTTCCCTCCTCGGCGACGCTCGTCTGGGCGATCTACGCGCTGCCCATCACCTGGACGCCGCTCAAGGGCGCGGTCTGCGCGGGCACGGTCCTGTGCGGGACGGTCATCTACTGCGCGCTGTGGGTCATCACCGGTTCGATCAGCTTCGTCGCCACGGACGCCCGCGAGACCGCCAACGTGATCACCTACGGCGGCGAACTGGTCACCGAGTTCCCGTTCGCGATCTACCAGCGTTCGCTCGCCCTGATATTGACCTTCGCGATTCCGCTGGCCTTCATCACGTGGCAGCCGTCGCTGTACGTCCTGGGCCGCAGCGACCCGTTCGGCCTGCCTGCCTTCCTGCACTTCGCCGCGCCCGCGGTCGCCGCGCTGCTGTGCGCACTGGCCGCCTTCGTCTGGCGCGCCGCGGTCCGCCGTTACCGCTCGACAGGGAGCTGACCGCTCCTCAAGGATGCCCCGCCGCCGTCCGCGCGGGCGAATCAGGAGCCGGACACCGATGGGGACAGGGCCCTGCATCAGACGGTGACGCGGCGGATGGTGGCGTGGCCGCCGGCCAGCAACAGGACCGTCAGCGCGGCGATGACGCCGGTCAGCCCCAAGCCGGTCAGGCCGACGAGGGACCCGCCGGCGGCGGACCAGAGGTGCCAGTGGTCGAAGGTGACGACGACGACCCCGGCGGCCACCACGAGCGCCTGCATCGCGATGAACGCCAGCGTGCCGAGCAGGCCCCACCGGCTGTACACGATCCCGCACCACATCCCGTACACGAACAGGGCGAACAGGCCCACGGCCGAGGTCAGCCAGGTGGCCGGCCACGGGCCGTCCAGCAGGTACGGCACCCGGAAGAAGCGCACGGACAGCCCCCAGCCGCCGGTGGCGCGCTCGACCGCCTGCAGCGCGGTCAGCACCAGGCCGCAGGCCAGGGCCAGCGCCATCCCGAGCAGCGCCGTGCCGCAGTAGAAGGATCGGCGGCTGGCCCCGAGCGTGAGGCTGAACGGCAGCGACCGGCCGATGGTCCGCACACCCAGCACGGCGAAGTAGATGAAGAAGCTGGCCAGGTACCCGGCCGCATCATGGCCGCGGGCGCGGCCGGCCGTAACGGCGCCCACCGCGAAGGAGAACGGCAAGATCCACGCCAGCATGAGATAGCTGGCCGGACCCACCAGGTGGTAGCGGGCAACCTTGATCCAGGTGTTCATGCGCCGGTCCTGTCGGTCTCGAAGCCGGCCTCGAAGCCGGTCTCGGGGACGCGGATGGGGACGGGGGCGAGAACGCCGGCCGCCGCCCGCACCACGATCTGCTGGAGGGAGAGCGGGGTCAGGTCCAGTCCGCAGGATCGGGCCCGCTCACGGTCGTGCGCAGACAACGGCCCGACCATGACGATGGATGCCTGGGAGCCGAGCCGGCGCCGCTCCCACACCGGCCGGCCCTCGGCGAGCGAGTCCACGGCGAGGCACGGACCGCTCACGCGGGTCGCGAGGCCACGAAGGACATCGGTCGCCGCGTTCAGGACGAGCCGGCCGCGGTCGATGACGATGACGCTCTCGAGCAGCGCGGCGGCTTCGTCGATGAGATGCGTGGACAGCACCACCGTGCGCGGGAACCGGGCGAAGTCCGCGAGCAGCCGGTCGTAGAACACCTGACGCGCCACCGCGTCCAGGCCGGCGTAGGGCTCGTCGAACAGCGTCACCTCGGCGCGGGCGGCCATTGCGATCGTGATCCCGAGCGCCGACCGCTGCCCGCGCGAGAGCTTCTTGACCGCCTTGTCCGCCCGCAGGCCGAAGTCGTCCAGCAGCGCGGACGCCAGCTCGAAGTCCCAGTTCGGGTGGAACCAGGACGCGGCGCGCAGCGCCTGACCGACCTTGATGTCCGGGTAGACCTGGTCCTCGCGGACGAAAGCCAGGCGGCGCAGCACGTCCTCGTTCTCGGCCGGCGGCGCGCCGAGAACCCGCACCGATCCGGATGACGGGAACTCGTGGCCGGCCAGGATCCGCAGCAGCGTGGTCTTGCCGGCGCCGTTGCGGCCCAGCAGGCCGGTGATGGTCCCGCCGCCGATCGCGATGTCGATGCCGTCGAGAGCCGTGTGATCGCGGTATCTGCGCGTCAGGTCGGTGACCGAGATCGCCGGTGTCATAGCGAGACGCTTTCCCGCTCGTCGCCCGCCTCTTTGATCAGTGCGAACAGCTCGCCGGTACCGATCCCGAGACGGGCCGCCTCGGTCAGCAGCGGCTCGACGTACCGCCGCGTGAATTCCCCGCGCCGCCGGGCCAGCAGCCGCCGGCGCGCCCCGGTCGCGACGAACATCCCGATGCCCCGCCGCTTCTCCAGCAGCCCGTCATCAGCCAGCACGTTGATCCCCTTGGCCGCTGTAGCCGGATTGATCCGGTAAAACACCGCCAGCTCGTTGGTGGAGGGCACCCGCTCCCCCTCGGCCAGGCCGCCGTCCGCGATCTGCCCCGCGAGTCTTTCGGCGACCTGGACGAACAGTGCGGATCCCTCGGCCAGACCAGCCATCTCCTGCATCGTCTCCGCCCCCACTCCCTTGGTTAGTTACTCGGGTAATGTACCCCTTAACCAGGGAACCGGACAACCTCGTGCTGAGAGCATCCGGCCCAGGAGTCGATCACGCGAGGACGGGCCCGGATACTCCATCGCGCCACGAAGAGCGACAGACGAGCTCACCAGCCCCCATGCGGCTCCGGCGCCATTTCATCGATCATCAACTCTCCGGTGTAGAGCGCCTTGACCGCGCTCTCCAGGTCGAGATCGCCGCGAAGCCGCCCCAGGCTGCCGTCGTACGTCACCCGGCCGTGGTCGATCGCGACGACGCGCGAGCACAGCCGCTCGATGTCGCCCACGTCGTGCGTGGTCAGCAAGATAGTCGTACCCTTATTCACGTTGAGTTCGTGCAGGAAGTCGCGCACGACGTGCTTGGAGACGATGTCGAGCCCGATGGTCGGCTCGTCGAGGTACACGATCGCCGGGTCGTGCAGCAGCGCCGCGGTGATGTCGCCGCGCATCCGCTGGCCGAGGCTCAACTGCCGGACCGGCTGATCGAGCAGCGGCCCGAGATCCAGCGCGTCCACGTAGAAATCCAGGTTCTCGCGGTATCTGGCCGGCGCAATCCGGTACAGGCGCTGGATGAGCGCGAACGAGTCACGCAGCGGCAGATCCCACCACAGCGTCGTGCGCTGCCCGAAAACGACGCCGATCCGGCGCGCGAGACCGACCCGGTCGCGCTGGGGTTCGAGCCCTGCGACGCGCAGCGTGCCGGAACTGGGCATGAGAATCCCGGTCAGCATCTTGATGGTTGTCAAGCCTAGCCGACACACCTATTTCTAGCTGGGGTGATAGCCGCGCTGCTGGTCACGGGCCATTCTGCTGAGCCGCGCTCATGCCTCGGGCTGAGGTCGGGTGCGTCTCCTCAGCGGCAGTCTGTGACTTGCTGGGCGGCGGGCGGCCCTGTCAGGACACGTCGTCCCGTCTTGTCAGGGCCGCCCGTTGTCCGGCACCCTCTGGGGCCGCTGAGAAGATGCACCCGACCGACCCACCCGACCACCCACCTACCGGCGGTCACCGGCAAGAACGGCTGCGCGGCTACATCTCCGAGGCGGCAACTGCCTTGTCCGGTTGCTGCGTGTGGATGGTACCGATCAGCTCACGCGGCTGCCCGGTGTCGGGGTGCAGGAAGATGCGGATCGGGGCTTTGGACCCGTGGAGCGTTGGTCATGCTCTTCTCATTCGGTAGGTGGTCTATCGGATGCGGCCCGCTGGGACGTGGGGTTCGCAGCGGGACGGGCTGGCGGGCCGTGGCTCGCCCGGCGTCGGGCCAGGTGTACTTCGGCGGTGTCGGGCAGCGCGGGAGCGCTGTTGGTGTTCATGGCTGAGGCGTTCGAGCCCTGCGATGATGCGTTGCAGGGTGGCTTGGTCCACGGGCGGAGGCTGTGCGGGCCGCCAGAGGTAGGGCAAGGGTGGCCGGACGGCTTCCCAAAGCAGGGGGCACCAAGGCGGGTGCACGGCGTTCAATCGCTCTGTGCGGTTGCGGACAGTGCGCGCGCCGCGGCGAGGGCCGCGCTGAAGTACCGTTGTGCTCCGGCGGCGTCCCCGCTGCCCAACGCCAGCCAGCCGCCGAGTGCTGCCGCTTGACCTCCCGCTACCAGTTGTCCGCCGATGCGTGCAAGGCGCTCGTCTTCCTCGCCCGGCGCCCGCTTCAGTTCGCGTTGCATGCGGTCGAGCGGTCCCGCCGCCGTGTCGGGGTTGACGGTTGGGCGGGCGGATCGCTGTGGCTGGCTGTACTCGTTGCGATACATCGCCAGCCCCAGCTGTTGATGCGAGAGTCCGGTTACGGCTTGAAGTGCGCGCCCGTATTGGGGCCTGCACCAGGCGTGCTCGCCGGATTCCCATTTCTGCACGAGCCGCTTGGTCGCCTTGTTCGGCTCGCCCGCTGCCTCTCCGGCCTTGCGCAGTGCTCCCGCGAACTCGCTTTGTGACATGCCCAGCCCGATGCGTACCCGTCGCAGCGCCTTGTTGGGCACGCGTTGCTCAGCCGCGATCGTCACGACCTGCACCCCTCCTCGAATAAATCAATAGCCTGGTTTATCTGCCGGAAGCGTCGAGCGCCTATGCGGCTTGTTGCCGGGTCGTGTTCGTCTTCGCGCGCATGACCGGAACGCCGCGCGTTTGCCGCACGTGCATAAGGTGCGCCGCTGGGGGCGGTCATCGGCGGCCAGTTGGGTACGCGGCCCAAGCCGCGTCGTAGATCGCGTTCTGGGTGAGCGCGATCGGGTCGCGAATCGGGATAGGGCATGGGATTCCGGTGCTTGCGACGACTTCGACGATGGTCCAACTGTGCGAGAAGTAGTACTGGCGAGCGTTGGCCTCGGCGCGCTGGAGGTCCTCTGCGGTGCACCCCCACACGCGAAGAATGACGCGGGCCGGTGCTCGCGTTGCCACGATCATGAGATTTCCTCACTGCTGTACACAGCCCATGCCCGGTTCCACGCGTCGCCTTGATCGAGCGCGTGTCGGTCGTTGCGCGGAACGGTGCGGAGCCCGCCCACCGTGCGATTCACGCCGGTGATCTCCCAGTTGCGCGCCTCGGCCGTTTCGCGTGCGGTTGCCTCGGCCCTGTCGGCGTCTTGTCCGGCGCGGCCCCAAATGCGCATGAAGACTTGGACGCGCTGCGTGGTCACGCGAACCCCGTCCGGCGGTTATGACATATGCCATTGCCTGCCCATAGAGTGCCCGCACAGACACTGCGAGTCAAGGGTTATGCCATAAGTCATAGGTGGTGTACCGTGCCGCGTATGGAGATCCGACGAGTCAGCGCCTACCGGGCTGTTGCCGACGCGATCCGCGTTGACATCGAGGCGGGCGTCTACCCGCGCGGCAGCCAGTTGCCGCCGCAGGAGGAGCTGGCTTTTCGCTACCGCGTCAATCAGGCGACGGTCAGCCGTGCCCTGCGCGTCCTCAACGCATGCGGGCTCACTATCAACCGACGAGGATTGAGGTCAATCGTCATGCCTATCCCGCCCCTCGTACGAGACGCGTCAGCGCGCTATCGCCGGGCAGCTCGTGAACAGAACGGCGCTGGTGGCGCCTACGACGCGCAGATCAAGGCCCTTGGCCTGGAACCGCGTGTAGAGCTGGATGTTCGCCGTGTTGTGCCGCCTGCGCGGGTGGCACAGATTCTCGGAATCCCGGCTGATGAGGAATCCGCGATCGTGCGCGCCCGGGTCATGTGGGCTGCTGATACGGTGACTCAGCTCGCGGACTCGTATGTACCTACGGCGCTGTTTGGTGGCTCCGTCCTGGAGCAGGTCGATGAAGGCGTCGGCGGCATGATCAGCCGCATGGCCGAACTTGGCTACCCGCAGGCGTACGTCACGGAGGAGCGCACTGGTCGACCGCCGACGCCGGAAGAAATGGCGGCGCTTCAGATCACCGAAGATCAGCATATCTTCGTGATTGAGCACGTCGGATGGACGGCAGACGATCGTGCCGTAGAGGTGACGGTGCACACGATGCCCCAGGGCTTGTGGATCGAGCGTACGCGGTTCGAGATCGACTGACGGTCTCCCCCCGTGCGTGCGACGGCCCTCGGATAATCTCCGGGGGTCGTCGGCGTTCTTAGGCTGCATGGTGGGCTAAGAGCAGAGGCGGCCGGCGCCGCAGTCGTTCTTAACCGCGGGGCGGCGGCCGGTGGTGACCGGTGGTGCGGTGACCACAGCCGAGGGCGTGTGCCGACAACGCTGTGAGCACGGTGGCGCGTGACAACGGCACAGCTGTAGATGGTTCCGCGTGTGATCGGGTGCCGGGGGGCGCTCGCGCCGCCAGCGGCGCTCCAGTACCGCATGCCTGAGCGATCATCGGCAGGCGTCAATTGGCCAAATGGCTGGCGGCGGCCTGTCGTCCATGATCCGACGCTTCTGAGTGATCATGGATGGTCGCGCTCAGGGCGGCGCACTTGGAGCCACGAGGTTCTGTCAATCGGTGGGCTTGAGTGGCTGGTACCCGATGCAGGCTTCCGCAGGGGTTCCGGGCACCGGGAGCACCGGCCACGCGACGTAGACGGCTTCGGCCGGTGTCGCTCTAGCCCAGGCGACGACGGCTTCGTAGTCGCCGTCAAAGGAGGCGTGGCCTACCCGTGCGCCGTTCTCGTCAGGCTCAGGATATTCGTCTTGCCAGAGCGCCGAGCACTTCTCTTCGGACCTGTAGGTGATCCACACGTGTCCGTGGCCGGGCCGTGGCGCGCCGAACCGCTCGGTGCGACCACCGAGCGGCCCGGTCTCTCCGGTTGGGTAACGTCTGATGACCGGTCGGCTCATGCCTCCCACGATCACAGGCGTTGCGTCACCGGTCAACTCGCGGTGACGGTTACCCGTTGATCGGTGAGGAGGTCCATCCCGAACCCTGCGGGTTGCCGCCGGTGTCTGTGACTGCGCCGAAGCAGTGGCCGATGGAGCACGAGGTGAAGGTCACGCTGTGCGCGTAGAGGTACCAACTGCCCGGGTAGCCGGGCACCGCCCAGAGCCACTGGTGCATGATGGTCGCGTAGGTGACGGTTGCGGGGTTGGAGGTGTACCCACCATTGGGCCAGATGATCGTCTGGCCTGGTGGCACCGCGCCCCAGATGTAGTCCTTGTAGGTCGCGCCGCCACTGTCGACACAGCCGTTGGGGCAGCCTGCGCTGTAGTACTCGCGTTCCCCGGTCATCCATAGGGCGGACAGGCCGCCGGTCATACGGGACTGGAATGGGTTCGACTTCGACGTGTTGCCGCTTAGCGTGTCCTCGACGTAGAGGTCGACGCTGCCGAGGTTGGTGGTGCCGTAGCCGTAGCTGCCGACGGCTTCGTACCACTCGACGGTGCTGCTGTGCACTGTCCAGCAGCCGAAGGCCGAGCAGTTGCCCGTGTCGGCCGGACTTGCGAGGCCGAGTGCGGTTGCGGCGTGCTGGCGTTGCGCAGCGCTCGGAGTGGCCAGGCAGAGCCAGGCGCCGGAGCGCGCGGAGACGGACTTGCCGCACTGCGCCCCGCCCGTTGCCGAGACAGCGAAGTTGCCGGAGTAGCTGCGGATGTGCGTCGGCGCGGTTGCGGCACTGGCGCTCGACATCGGAGCGCCGAGCGTCGCGAGGCCGAGAGCCGCCACGACCAGTGCAGACCTGAGTCTTGTTATCAATACCTCTCCCCGAATAGGACGGGTGGTGCTTACGCCACGCGCCGACTAAATCAGGGCTCGTTGTCCGCTGTCAAGCTAATTGTTATCGAACAACGACACAGCGTGGCCGATGCGGTGAGTGAGTACGGCAGGGCGATGGCCGGTCTACTGCGCGGACACGTCGCATACCCGGCCAACACCTGGCGATCGCTAATGGCCTGACACTTTGACTTGCGGCCGGTGCCGGGCTGCGTTCCGCCGCTTCCGAACGATCACGGGTGTTCGCTTGTCGGCCTGCGCGCGTCGGTGGGGCGCGGGCGCGCGCTTGCGCGCGAACGGCGCCCCAGCGCCGCACGCGCAAGCGCAAGGGCGCGCGGCCGGGTCCCGTCAGCGCGCGGCGGCGGCGCGAAGCGCCGCCGCCCTTGAGTCAGTAAAGATATATTGCGGAAACCAGGATCCCGGATAGCGTATCAATACACTGATGATTGGGCTGGCGGGGGTCGGCTACAGGGTCAGGATTGCGGTAGGGGTGCGTGTGCCGGGATCTGCGTTGAGGGCTTCGATGCGGTCGGCGGG